>CAZUBL010000010.1:0-15936 GCA_964618685.1 uncultured Gammaproteobacteria bacterium
CTGTGGCCGAAACAACAACATCGGCTTGCTTGATTGCCTCCGACATTTTCATAACGTGGTATCCGTCCATCCGGGCTTCAAGTGCCTTAACAGGATCAACCTCGCAAACAATCACCAATGCGCCCATTCCTCGTGCCCGCATAGCAATACCTCGCCCACACCAACCGTAACCGGCAACAACGAATGTACGACCGGCCAACAAAATATTGGTTGCCCTAATTATTCCGTCGATTGTCGACTGGCCCGTGCCGTATCTGTTGTCAAAAAGGTGCTTGGTCAAGTTATCGTTTACGGCAAGAACAGGAATTTTAAGAGCCATGTCTTTTTCCATTGCCCGAAGTCTGATCACACCGGTTGTCGTTTCCTCTAAAGATCCGACAACATGATTCAATTGCGCTTTTCTTTTATTATGAAGAAGGCTAAGTAAGTCAGCTCCGTCATCCATCGTCAGGTTGGGTTTACTGTCAGCAACCGAGTTGAGATGTTTATAATACGTAGTGTTATTTTCTCCTTTTATGGCGAAGACGGGAATCTGATAATCAGAAACGAGGGATGCCGCGACCGCATCGTTGGTCGATAGGGGATTTGACGCGCAAACAAAAACATCGGCCCCGCCTTTTTTAAGGGTTATCGCCAGGTTGGCGGTTTCCGAGGTTACGTGAAGGCAAACTCCCAGAACCACTCCCTTAAGGGTTTTTTCTTTCACGAATCTGTCGCTTATCAATTTCAGGACGGGCATTTCGCGGGCAGCCCATTCGATAAGTTTTTTGCCTTCTTTGGCAAGCGCCAAGTCTTTTACGTCGTATTTCACGTAAGCATGTTACATACCTTTCAATCTTTTTTCAATAGATATGGCCGTTGGCTTGTGGTTGGCAGTCCCGTACTTCTCGATGGCGAAACTTGCCATAACATTTCCAAGCTTCAAAGACTCCTTCAAACCGATACTACTTATCATACCTGCAACAAACCCGCCGCGCCAGGCATCACCGGCTCCGGTCGGGTCGATAACTTTCCTTACCTTATACCCCTTAACTTCAAGTGCTTCATTTTTGCTTTGGTATCTGACTCCAAGTTCGCCGAGAGTGGTGATCACGGATATTCCCTTTTTGGTCAGATCTACAACACTGAGTTTCAGCCGTTTTAGGATCATGGCAACTTCATAGTCGTTGCCGATGAAATACTTGGCGTTCATCATTCCTTCCTTCAAGTCTTTGTCTTTTATCCAGGTGAGGGACATGCCCGGGTCATACATGTAATCTATTTTGTTCTTTATGGCTTCCTTCTGGAAATGTATGAAGGCTTTTGGATGGTTTGCGGATATGACTAAGAATGTGCTTTTGGAATCGTATTTCTTTATATTGATGTTTTTGGCTTTCTCCGAGGCGCCGTAGTAAAATCCCCAGATTTGGTTGTCTTTGCGGTCTGTGATGACCGAGCCGAATGCGCTATACATTTTCTTGTCAATCAACAATTCTGCTGAGTCAATACTGTGTTTTTCGAAGAATTCGACAAACTGCTGTCCGTCTTTGCCTATAGAGGCCAGCACTTTAACCTTATTTTTTCCTTTGAGATAGGCATTCGCCATCTGACAGTTATAGGCAATATTTGTAGCCGTGCCTCCAAACTGCTTCTCGAGCCTGTCAACAACAAACGAAACGTTTATCTGGTGAAGTTTTTCCGGGTGGAGGTAGTCGACAAATTTACCTGGGAAGTTCAAAATTTCATCGAAAGATATGGAACCAGTAATAATAATGTTCATAAAAGATTCTACTTATTTTACACTAAGTTTACTTTTTGTAGATTAAGATTACTATTTTGATAGTGCTAACTCACTAATGCTTTTAAATTATATTATTCATAATCGATATAATTAATGCATTTTTAACCTTACAGCTAGAATACTAAAGATACTTTAAAAAATTTCTGTTACAAATAATCAATTTGATGTATTCTTTAATAATTTTATATCTAGCTTTATTTTTGTATAATATAGATTACTATTTTTCAATATGACCGACTTTACTTTTTCAAATTATTCAATAAAAAAGAGAATTATTGCCAATATTAACAATGGCAGTAATTTAAATATGCTTGATTATGGCGATGAAGTTGATAATTCTATTACCATTTATCCTGATGATTTGTTTATCTTCAATGATGATGCTTTTATTATTGAATCCTATAAAGCTATTCTCAACAGGCCACCTGATAGGAAAGGCTTAAAAAACAATCTAAAGCTATTGAAAAACGGGATACCAAAAAGCTATATTCTTTACTCTATAATTAAATCAAGGGAAGGTAAAAGTCATGTTGAAAATGCAATTATAAAGGGCAAACTAAAACTTGCACTTAAATACTACCTTTACTATATGGTTAAGCCATTTACTTTTATTAACAAAGACTATTTTCTAAACATTCATAAATTCATCTTGAGCATAATTAGATCCAAATTAATGAAACATGAGTAAAGACATTGTAATTATCGGAGGCGGAGGACATGCTAAAGTAATATATGATATTATCGTACACGAAGCAAAATATAAAGTAATTGGTTTCACCTCTTCAAACAAAAATAATGCTCTAGAAACGATTCCATTGTTAGGGAGCGATTCAACTTTAGAAGCCTTATTCAAGAATGGGGTTAAGAATGCATTTATAGCCATAGGAGATTGCCAATTGAGAAATAAGATCTTTGATAATGTGCAGGAGATGGGATTTAATATGATAAATGCGATAAGTCCTCATTCTCACATATCAAAAACTGTAACCCTTGGTAAGGGCGTTGCCATAATGCCTGGAGTATCAATTAACACAGACTCGATTATTGAAGATAATGTGATCATAAATACAAACGCTTCTGTGGATCACGATAATATAGTTAAAAAGAGCTCTCACATCGGACCTGGAAGTAATCTAGCAGGTAACGTGACCGTTGGTAAAGGAGCGTTTCTTGGTATAGGTACGAAAGTTATACCTGGAACTGAAATTGGAGATTGGTGCACTATTGGAGCTGGATCTGTTGTAATTAGAAAAATTCCGTCCTATACTACAGCATTAGGAGTGCCTTGCAGAGTGGTCAAGGTAAATAAATAAGAATGAGCCTAAAAATCCGTATCGCAAATCCCGTTTTTAACGGAAACGAAAAAAAATATGTTAATGACTGCCTAGATAGTGGATGGATATCCTCCGTTGGTTCTTATATTAATAAATTTGAGGAGAAATTTGCAAAATTTGTTGGCACAAAATATGCCATCAGCTGTGCTAACGGCACCGTAGCGCTTCATTTACCACTTTTGGCTTATGGCGTTAGACCAGGCGATGAAATTATAGTTCCAACGCTAACTTACATTGCAACTGCTAATGCCGTTAAATATTGCGGTGCCAAACCCGTTTTCGTAGACAGTGAACGAGACACTTGGAATATCGACCCAAAAAAAATTGAAGCAAAAATAACCAATAAAACCAAAGGAATAATTGTTGTTCATCTATACGGACATCCAGTTAATATGGCTCCAATTATGCAATTAGCTAAAAAACATAATCTGTTCGTAATCGAAGATGCTGCGGAAGCACACGGAGCCAAATATAAAAACAAGAATGTCGGCAATATTGGCCATATCGGAACTTTCAGCTTCTTTGGAAATAAAATCATAACGACAGGTGAAGGTGGAATGGTGGTTACAAATGACAAAAGACTGGCCGATAAAATGAGGATTTTGAAAGGCCAGGGCATGGATCCTAAGCGTAGATACTGGTTTATTGAAGTTGGCTACAATTATAGAATGACAAATATTCAGGCAGCTATTGGATTAGCTCAGCTTGAAAAAGTCAAATGGCATATGGGTATGAGAAACAAAATTGCAAAACTATACTATAAACACTTATCCGGTTTGAAAGATTATGTCGAGTTGCCTGTAGTTAAGGAATGGGCTACTCATTCGTTTTGGATGTTTTCGATATTAATTAAGGATAATGTAAAAATATCTAGGGATGAATTAATGAAACTATTATCTGAAAAAGGTATAGAAACAAGACCGGTTTTTTATCCGATGCATATTATGCCCCCTTACTTTATTAAAAATGCTAAATTCAGCATAGCGGAAAAAATTGCCGAAAGAGGTTTAAACATACCAACCCATGCTTTATTAAAAGAGCAAGATATCGAATATATTTCATCTTGCATTAAAGATATTTGTCTTCGCTATAGTTAAAAATAATGAAAATTATTATAGCGAGTACGATTATTCCTTATATAGAGGGCGGAGGCACATTCATCGTAGACTGGCTTGATCTAAAGCTAAAAGAATACGGATATAATACGGAAGTCTTCAAGATACCATTCTTTCCTTTCTACAAAAAAATGCTTCCTCAAATGGTCGCGCTTCGTCTTTTGGATTTTAGTGAATCTTCCGACCTACTCATTACCATTAGAACCCCAAGCTATCTAATTAAACATCGTCGGAAAGTTCTATGGTTCATTCATCATCATCGTGGAGCATATGACTTGTGGGGAACTAAATACCAAGATATACCTAATACTGATGAAGGCTTAAATGTTCGTAAGTTAATAATTGAGTCTGATAATACTGCATTTAAAGAGGCTAAAAAAATATTTACAAACTCGAAAATAGTTTCCGATAGATTGAAGAAGTACAATAATTTCGATTCCGAAGTTCTTTACCCTCCACTTGTAGATTCTGATAAATACTACAACAAGGAATATGGCGACTATATTTTTTATCCGAGCAGGCTTACCTCTCACAAGCGGCAGCATTTGGTTATGGAGGCTATGAAATATGTAAAATCTAACGTCAAGTTAGTAATTGCAGGATCTCCCGATACTAAAAATTCTGAAGAGCTTATTCAAAAGGCATACGGAGAATTTAATACTAAAAATAATATAAAGCTTATAACCAGGTGGATTTCACAAAAAGAAAAACTCGACCTATTTGCTAATTGCCTGGGATCTATATATATACCTTATGAAGAAGATTCCTATGGTTATGTAACACTCGAGTCCTTTCACTCAAAAAAGCCTGTAATTACAGCATCCGATTCCGGAGGGACTCTTGAGATAGTAAAAGATAAATTTAACGGCCTGGTTGTTCATCCTGACCCTAAATCAATTGCAGAAGCTATGGATAAGTTATATTTTAATAAGATAAAAGCAAAAAAAATGGGTAATAATGGAATAGAATCAATGAAGTTACTAAACATAAATTGGGATAGGGTTGTTAATAAATTAGTTAAAAAATAATGAAAATTGCTTTAGTTAACAATTGGAGTCCGTTTGCCTATGGTGGAGCAGAACTATTAGTCGAAGAGCTACGAAAAAAGTTAATTGACTATGGTCACAAAGCTATTGTTGTGAAAATTCCTTTTATAAACAGCGCGTGGAGGAACATACCAGACTATATTTTGTCCTCTAGACTTAATTATTACTATGATGTCGACAGGGTTATAGCCTTTAAATTTCCAGCCTATCTTGTTAATCACCCTAACAAGATTATTTGGTTACTACATCAATTTCGCCAGGCATATGATCTATGGGAGTCGCCTTACCAGGATGTAACGAGCAGTTACGAAGTTTCTGCGATACGAAATCTTGTTATAAACGCTGATAACAATTTTTTCAAAGAAGCAAAAAAAATATATACAAATTCTAAAGTCGTTTCTGGTAGGCTGAAGAAGTATAATGGTTTTAACTCAGAAGTCCTTTACCCACCATTAATTGATTCTGATAAGTATAACTGCCGAGAATATGGCGACTATATTTTTTATCCGAGCAGAATCACAAGAGGAAAACGTCAACATCTGGCAATTGAAGCGATGAAATACACGAAATCCAAAGTTAGGTTGATTATCGCGGGTAATTCCGAGTCCAATCTTTACTTCAATTCACTTAAGAAACTTGTTTCTGATAATAATCTTTCTGAAAAAGTTAAAATCATACATCGATGGATTTCACTTAAGGAAAAAGTGAATCTTTTTTCTTCTTCTCTTGGAACAGCATATTTACCTTATTACGAAGATTCCTATGGGTATGTAACAATGGAGTCTTATCAGGCAAAAAAACCAGTAGTAACATTGAGTGACTCGGGCGGTACGTCTATCCTAGTAAAGAAAAATAAGACCGGTTACATTGTAAACCCTGAACCTAAATTATTAGCTGAAAAATTTGACCAGCTTTATAATTCTAAGAAAAAAGCTATTGATTTAGGAACTGCTGGATATTATCACATGCAAAGTCTTAAAATAACATGGGATAACGTTATTAAAAAACTAACTCAAAAAATATGAAACTAAGGATCGCATGGTTTACCCCTTTTAACAAAGCGAGTGCAATAGGCAAATTCAGTCAGATCGTTACTAATGAGCTAAGTAAAAAACACAAAGTGGATATTTGGGTTCCAGAAAATAGAGAGCTCCTGGAAACTAAGCTAAATATTATTTCTTATAAAAACTTTAAAAATCGAATTAACAAATATCTTACCCAGTATGACATCTGTATTTATAATATGGGCGACCATCTTTATAATCATAAAGACATTTATGAAACTTCTATAAATAAAAGGGGAGTAATAATATTGCATGATTTAGTTATGCACCATTTTTTCACTGGATATTATTTCTTAGTACTTAAAGATAAAGAAAAATATACATTAGATATTTTGAAATTTTATGGAAAGAGTGCTTATAAACTTGCAAAAAACTCTGTTAATAACGGGATTAATCCCATCTGGGAAGATGATTTAAAAGTTGTTGAATACCCACTTTTTGAAAAAGCAATTGATGGATCTTATGGCACAGTGACTCATTCAAATTTTATTTTTGACAGAGTAAAAAAAGATTATTCAAACATGCTTACAAAAATAAACTTGCCATTTGTGGCTACTAAATCCCTTTATAAGAACAAACAAAAAAAAGACGAAATAATTTTAATAACAACTCTAGGGAATGTAAATCCTAATAAGCGTATTGATAAGGTGGTGGAGGCCATTGCTATAAACCCAAATTTGAAAAAAATGGTTAAATATGTAGTCATAGGCTCTCTAGAAAATATCGGATACGTAAAATATGTAAAAGAACTAATAACTAAATATAATTTGAGTGGCACTGTTGAATTGAAAGGTTACCTAGAAGAAGATAAACTTCACAAATACTTGTCAGAATCGGATATAGTAGTAAATCTAAGAAAACCTTCTATGGAAGGAGCTTCTTGGTCTGTTTTAGAGGCAATGAGCTATGAAAAGCCAGTCTTAGTCAATGACACAGGGTCATTTTCAGAACTTCCAGATAATAGCGTCATAAAAATAGACCTTGAAAGTAAAGAGGTTAAAAGAATTTCTGAAAAATTGGAAGCGCTCGTTTTGAACCCCACGTTGAGAAAAAAAATTGGTAAGCAAGCAAGAAAAATTATTTTGACAAATTTTTCACCCAAAGGATACTGCAATAGACTAGAAAAATTTTTATTTGAACTTATGAATAACAAACCTAAATTCAGGTTAATTGACAGTGCAAGTAAAGTAATTTCAGAAATCAGCAATAATGATGTTCATCTTAATCTTGATGAATTAGTAGAAGAAATAGATAAGGTAATAAAACCAAGTGCGATTAAATAAACAAGTGAAAACATATAACTCACTCTTGATCTATGGTTAAGTATTCAAACGCAAGCCCTAATTTTCTTGTATCGTTGCCTAAGCCAAGGTCCTTCGGGGTTTTTATTGCTTCGGGCATGTAGAAACTAATTATCACTTCATTCGTTTCAAAATTTTCCTTAGGAATTAACATTCTATATTCTTTTGATGAATTGGTTGCTGTCAATTCGCCAATATTTTTATTATTTATATACACTGACACTTTGTGTTTATACAAAGAAAGCGCCTTAACTTTCATGACGAGATCACTTTTAGGCATGTCATTTAAAGATAGCTTAAGAGCTGCTACTTCTTCTATAGTCCAGGTTGAACTTGAACCTGGGTCGGTTTTACTCCAACCCCCCAATTTGTATTTATAAATATTTCCATTTTGGCTAAACAGTATTTTATCTCCGTACTCATAGTGACGATCTATTTTAACTTTTTTTCCTATAGGATAATATCTTGATAGTAGAGGAGACCATGACTCGCTTAACCAAGAATTACCCTCAATCAAATATTCATTCAAATATGGAGGATAATCTTTACCTACATCAACTTTGTTCCAATTGAACGAGTAATGCGTTCTCTTTCTATTTTGCGTTAAGTTGAATGAATCCAATAGATCTATCCCCTGAAAGCCTGAGGAATCAATTCCAATATTACTTATAATTGTTTTGGGAATATCCATTAGACTTGACTGAATATTGATTTTTTTCAATTCACCCCTTGAATTAAAAGGCTTTATTAGAAGTAAAGGCAGTGCCATCTTCATTGTACTGCTACTTACATTACTGACTTTTAAACTTACATTTTGTTGGATGTTTATGGGAGTGGCTTTACTATTAAGCCCGACTCCATGATCACCAAAAATCACAATAAAAGATTTATCGTAAATTCCTATTTGTTGTAATGTTTTCAAAAAAATAGATACGCCTTTCAATACTGCCGTAAGTTGTTCTTTATAACTAGCGATTCCAGTTCCTGGCTCGCCAACTTTCATATCAGATTTTAAAATGAAAGGAGGGTGAGCGCCTGATACATGATAATATTTAAATATTGATTGCTTTTCATCTAAAACAACCTTATTTTCGAATTCATTAAAAAAACTCATCATTTCTTCATGAGAGCTTATAGATTTATTTATTCCTGCAAAATTAGAATATAACCTTCTAAGCCTCCATTTTTGATCATTGTAGATAGTTTTCTTTAAGCTAGAGGGGATCGAGTTGAATAATGATATATCAAGAATATAAAAAGTCTTTTCAATTAAGCTTTTATTTAATAATGAATACTTTTTAGTTTTAATATTATCGACATTAGGGTGCGAGTATAAATACATTAACGGTAATTCATCTGTATATATTTCATTTATGTATTTATTATCTTTTAAAGTTTTAAGTAGTTTACTCTGCCCCATACTACTTTCCCAATAAATTTGTTGCTTAGTATCATTTTTATACGCTATACCCGAAAACATTGATGGAACAGAAAAATCAGTTGCAGAATAAGAGCTAAGCGTATCAGGATAGTAATTAAAACCGTCAAATACTTCTAAAACATCTGTATTTTCGCTTAGAACCTCTGAAAACAAATCAGTCTGCGTTGCGTCTAAAAGTATCGCTATTACGTTTCTATTTTTCGAAAAATTGTATTTCTCGGATTTATCTATGTCATAGTTTTTTATGTTTACTGAAGAGGGTAATTGAAGACCCAGTATGACAATATAGATTGTTTGGAACACAATAAGAAAAACCCCTAATTTTGTACTTACTCTATTAATCAAGTCGGATTTATAAAAACCAAAAATAATTAAAGATGTCCAAATTATTAAGTCAACATAGTTTCTATATGAATAAAGCTCCCATTGAATCGGCTCTCCATTAAATAAACCGTAATCCCAAACTAATATATTACTTTGGAACCAAAGAAGAAAACCGAAAACAAAAATTAATGAACTTACCACTCCGAATATTTTTTTATTTTTTAATCTTTTTAAGATATTAAGAAATAAGAACATTAGCAAAAATAATGATAGAGATGAAAATATAAGATAGGGGAGTATTTCATGAAATAAAAAAGAAAATTCCTTGTAGTTTGCAAAATATACTCGAGAAGGGGTAAAAAAAGCAGGAGTCAATGAAAAAAATAATGATAAAAAAAACATTGACAGTAAATTCATTTAGATTTAAATAAATAAACAATCCTAAGCGAGTTACTTACCTTTGATTTAGAAATGAGCTCAAAATATTTATTGAATGTGTCCTCAAAATTTATTTCATTATAGTCATTGAAGATATCCTTTCTCGAAGACAATAATACTTTAACTTGTGAGTCTATCTTTGGAACAAATTCTATGACAAGATAGCTACAAAGCTTTGAAAAAAATTTTGCTATCTTAACTAGAGGTATATTATTTCCTATTGTTAGGTGATGAACTAATGCTAGGGCAATAATACAGTCAACAGGACCTCTTTTTACTAAGGCACTTCTTTCTTCATTTGACCATCCATAATCTGAAGTCGGATTTGTCAGATCCAGTAAATTCGGCAATATATTCGTTTCATTATTCTTTTTGATCTTTAGGTAGTTTTTTTCAACAGCAATAGGATCTATATCGAAGGATACAACCCTTGCGCCAAATTTACCTGCTATTTCTACTGAAATGGCCATCGTTTGCACCCATGTCCCAAATTGTTTTTGGCTTAATTTTTTTTATAATTTTCTTGAGTAATGTTTCCTTACTTTTGAATGCCTTTTTATCGTAGTTTGTAAAACTATAATAATCGCCCCATTCTGTTTCTTTTTTGGGTAGTCTAAGGCTCGAAATTGACGTTTGTAAGTTTTCAATTAGCATCATCATTTGAAACTTAGACATCTTAAGTCGTGTATTTGTTATATTGACTCGACTTCCTGCAAATTTGCTCTGACTTTTTGCATGCATATGAATGTGTGAGAAAACGGAAAAATTGAGATAGGTTTTTTTTGGGAGGATTTTACTAACTAGTTCTAAAGGAATCCCATCTAAAAATACTTTTATCAACTGATTAAGTCGAATATCCGTATGAGTCATTAATAGTAGTGGTGCCAAAAAATGCTGACAGAATTGCTTGTAAGCTACCCATGGAAATCCTTCTTCATATTTTTCAAAAGACAATGTGTCGATAAATATAGGTCTTCCGTTCAGGAACTGGACATTAAATGCACTAGCGTCTTTTAAACTCATATTGTGATCCAGGGCTTTTTTTTGAATCTCGAGTGTTAACAGGGCAGAATCCTTTAGCATTGAAAAACTCCACTCATATGGATATGTTATAAAAGGAACAACGTTGGGTTGGAGTATCTTATAAGCTTTTTTATCGTGTGCTAATTTTATGTCAACTTCTCTATGTCCTATTAGCAATTTTTCTTTATAAAGTTGTTTGATAAGGCCTGAGTCTATCAGAAAATTGTAGTTTTCTTTGTAACTTCGGTTTATTTGTCTATAAAGTATTCCCTTTCTATAGTAAATAAACCCTGAAGGATCTCGAAATGAAGAGGGAGAGATATTTTTTTCTTCATTTGCTTTGCTTCTTTTTTTCATCGTTATTTTTTCCGAATAGAGACAAGACAAGTTTAAGTATTTTGTGCCAAAATACCTTTATAAAATAAGCGCCACCCAAAAATATTCCTATAACTAATTGAATCAAAAGGCTACCTGATCCTGGATCTAGATATGCATGGACGTCTCTGGGACCGATAAATAAGAAGGCTATTGCTAATATATAAATCATATTGTAAAAGGCTAAATTATAACTTTTTCTTCATTTTTTCAAGTTATTTATTGCTATAATAATATACTTTATAGTTACAAATATGTAAAGTGATGTGTCATATATCATGATCACGAACAAACTGAATGTTGGTATTGTAAGAATAGATGATGACTTTAGCACATTTTACCATTTGGATAGCAATTCACCGCATAAATCAAAGATAAGTCATAGATGATTTTCAATGCTTAAAGCTGAATATGAAAATTAATAGACTACAAAAAATATTCTTCGCCTTTTTAGTTTCTCTCTTGATTTTATTAACTTTCTTTCCTCTTTTAAAAACTGGGTTGACCACCCAGGATGATATGAGAATCCAAGTGGAAAACCTTGCGCGTCAGACGAACTTTAAACATATAGTTAATACTGGGAGACCTCTTTTATTCAATTTATATATTGGTCGGATTCCTTATTTGATCGATAATTTTACTTATTTAAGAATAATTGGATTAGGAACTATTATTATTAATTTATTGCTTTCTTCGCTTTTAATAAAAAAACTCTTTCGTTCAAATACACTGGCAGCTATATACTTAGTTATTCTTACAATATTTTTACAAAATAGCTGGCAATATAATTTATTAACAGCATATCCTTTTGCTTTTACTTTCGGATTTAACATTGTTTTAATATCTTTTCTACTGTTTAATAAATATCTAGATACGGGTAACAATCGATTGCAAATCCTTAGCGCTTTTTTGTATTTGCTTACTTTATTCCAGTATGAAACTTACTCGACCTATATTGCTTTCTATATTTTTTTTGCATTATTTAACAAGCAGGATGACAAAATGTACAATTACATATCATTCAAAAATGTTTTAAGTTCTTTAAAAAAGTCTGCAATTCATATAGTTCTGGTAATTCTATATTTATCCTTTTATATTTACGTTTCGAGACAGCATCCAAACGTTAATGCAGATTATAGTTTCTCAGATTTTTCCTTATGGGAGATTTTGAAGGTAATTTATCATCTTTCTGTTTCTACTGTTCCTACATACATATATTTTCATTCATTTAACTTTTTTTATACAGTTTCACAAAGTCTGACTGGTTCTGTAGGCAACTTAATTGATTTGGTCAAAAACGTTAGGATAGAGTGGTTGATAAAATCATTAATTGCACTATTTGCCATTAATTTAGCTTTTTCAGCAAATAACGAGAGGCTAAAACTGACTCAATTTATAAAGCAAGTAATTTTTTCATTTTTATTAATCGTGTTACCCATATCTATACATTCCTTGACTACGAAATATCAAAATGCTGTTAATATTGGTACACACTTATTAAGATCTCCGCTGCAATCAACTTCAAATAAAGTAACGTAATGTTTTTTCAGAAATACGTAATTTATCGTTACGGTTTTTATTCGCTTTAGCAGATAGTTACGCTTAGTCTTTCTGCCATCCTGATATGACAATCTTTTGGGTAGAGTTAAGTTACTATTTTCACTTACTTCTACTATCATTGATTTTCCCCTCGGTAACCATTTGTCATTATTTTGTTGAACAACTGGACGGGCATTATTAATGATAAAGATCTTGTCATCGATTTTGTTTTCTCCAACTAAATCACTAAGTATTGTTTGGTGATAGGATAATTCCAGTGGAAATATTCCAAAAGTTTTTTCATTATTTAAAACGATTACAAAATGATCCATTATTGCTCTACTATAGTTGCGATATAAAGGTCTATATATAAAAAACGAAAAAATTATAGTTGTGATTACAAGAAAGGTACTTATTGGTTTTTTAAAGTTTTCTTTTTTTATGACAATTAAAGCAAGGGTGATTACAAAAAAGTAAATTTGAAAAAAATACCGGTTTCCAATGGTTGTAGCTCCCCCATATGAAAAACCTGGGTCAACTGCAAAAAAATAGGTTGCAAGATATAATAACGGAGGAGTAAATAACAATAGATTGACTCGTTTTTTACCAGCTAAAAAAATAGAAATTAGTAATGAAAATAGGAAGATAATGAATCCTGGATTATAGACGAATATCCCTATTATTTTTCCAAAAAAGTAATCTTTTAATCTTTCCATGTAAGTTAGTGGATAGATAAAAGGAGTTACTACTCCTTGTGGCTGAAAAACTAAATTCTTGCCGTCAAATTGGCTGAGTCCTCTCAAACCCTGATATGCGATCGCATCACCATGCAAAAGATAATTGATACCTAGTCCTACAAGACATGTCGTTAAGAAGAATATGAAGTACCTCCTGAAGTATTTTTGTTCTTTGAAATATAAGTACGTTAATGTGACCAACGGAAAAAATATTGCTAACTGCTTTTCAAAAATCAATATTCCGCCGGCAGCACCTGCCACTGAGTATATCCAGGTTTTTTTGGGGAAAATAGCAAGCATGGGCAAAGCCGACATCAACACAAAAGCATTTGTAAAAATCTCTGGGTGAACTTCCGGAAGATAAAAGTTAAATTGACTAAAAACCATTAGAACACAGAACATGAGGAACAGTTTTTTGTCTTTTATTAGAACGTAGGCGGAAATATATAGAAAGAGTGATAAGAGCAGGTTTGCCGCCAGACCTCGATGTATTGGATTCTGTATGGGGGTAAAAAGAGCAAAGTATATCGTTATGAAAATAGGTTTTCCGAAAGTTAAATTGCCTTCTAAGTCCTGCTTGGAAATAATCGGAAGTTTCTTCACGATCTGGGGATATTCAGCATACATGCGTTTGAAGTCTTTCTTTTCGAGCTTGAAATCATGATCGTAGTAAAGGCTTTCCGCTTGCATGATGTAGGTAATATTGTCCCCGACGTTGGTGAACTCCAGTTTGTTGGAAAGATATATAGATGGTAAGACAACCAGCAAGATAAAGGTAAAAATAAAAAATAAATATTTTTTCATTAAATATGCTTTTTCATGAACTTAATATTGTAATAGACCGGGTTCGAATAGTCATCAACCTTGTATTTCTTTATCTGTTTTAACATGTTTGTAACCGACTCTTCTATAGATATTCTCGGTCTCCACTTTAACATGCGTTCTATCTTACTGTTGGAGATCCTGTAGCTCCTGTCTTTTTTTGGACTGTGGTCAACAACAAGTTCTATAGTCTTTCCCGTCGATTTCTCAACCGTCACCTTGATCATCCGGGCAACCTCCAATATTTTGTAGTTCTCGTAAAAGAGATTGACTACCTCAGCTTTAAGTTTCTTATCTGGTATCTCTAAGGACTTTACGTGAGCAACGGCTACGTCTTCAACATCAACCAAAGGTCTCCACTGAACTCCGCCGCAGAATACGTAAATTTTTCCCTCAGACAAGGCAGTCTTTACCATGGTGTTGACAACAAGATCATATCTCATCCGGGGAGAGAAGCCGTATACGGTTCCCTGCCTGAAGATGATCGGTGCAAAGTCCTTGTCCGCCATCTTCAAAAGTTCACTCTCCGCCTTGTATTTGGATACAGAATAGGCAGCCTTTGGTTTGACGATACCGCTTTCCTTTTGAATTCTTGTCCTTTTGAGGATACCGCGGTTGTAGATTGAGGCGGAGGAGGCGAATGTAAATCTTTTAATCCCAAGTTCTTTACAAAGTTTGGCAAGTTTTATCGTCCCTTCCGTGTTGATTTCCAAATTGGCCTTGGGGTCAAAGTCGGCCATCGGGTCATTTGAAAGACCGGCCAGATGAATGACTGCGTCAATTCCTTCAAGATCTTTGCGTGATACGTTTCTTATGTCCTTATTAACTACCTCTATCTTCTTGAGGTAAGGGGTAATCGGCTTTTTGCCAAACATAAAGTTATCCAGGACTCTGACCTCATATCCCTTATCTAGAAGCTTTTTTAGAAGTACTATTCCTATGTAACCGGCGCCACCTGTCAGAAGTATTTTCATGTGCCGCATAATGGAAAATAGTATACAATAATTGTTATGAAAATCATTGAGATGGAGGCATTATCCATTCCAGATGTTAAGGTAATCCATTGCCAAAGATTTCCCGATGAACGAGGGTTTTTCACCGAAACATACCGGGAATCCGATCTTCAGAAAGTGATCCCGAACTTTACCCTTAAACAGATAAACGAAAGCCATTCCAAAAAAGGAGTCTTGAGGGGACTACACATGCAATGGAACCCTTACCAGGGAAAACTTGTAAGGACATTTAAGGGGCATATGGCTGACATTGTTTTGGATATCAGGAAGAATTCCCCGACCTACGGAAAGGTTATTTCCTACGACATGCCAATCTCAGACGACAAGGATAAATTCGAAATGATCTGGGTACCGGTTGGGTTTGCCCACGGCAACATATATTTTGAAGATTCAACCATCGAATACTACTGTACGAGTGAATACTCTCCGGGTAACGAAGCGGGGATAAACCCATTGAGCCCTGACCTTGATTGGTCCTTATGCGATCCAAAACTCAAAGCTCAGATTGACAGCGTAATAAATGAAGGGCTTGTCATTTCGGACAAAGACAAAAAGGGATTGAGTCTTGACGAATGGACAAAGGA
>CAZUBL010000010.1:16036-18782 GCA_964618685.1 uncultured Gammaproteobacteria bacterium
GTCTGGATCAAGGCCGAAGTACCAGCAACAACAAGAAAAAATACCGGCCAGTATCCGAACCGGACATTCAGTTTGTCCAAAGTATAGATCACCAGGTTATGGATAAAATATAGAGGATATGAATAGATGCTGAAGAAATGGATTATGCCATCGACCTTGAGTTTTTCAAACAACTTTTTTGTTGACGCCCAGTACGTTGCCAAAAGCCCGAATAGTCCGTAGGAAAGATAATAAAGGTTAGGCGGGTATTTGTTGTTGAAAATGATCAGGTTCTTATCCATTGAATCAAGATAGACTCTCAACCCCAAAAAGAGGATAAAGAATCCTAACGCTCCAACTACAATCCTCTTCTGGCTTTTGCCAAGGTAGTCGGTAAAGAAAAGGGTGAAGTATATGATCGTCATCCACGGCAGCCACATGATCTCCCTATAATTGGCATAGCTCTCAAACAGAAAATAAATGGTCGACCCCAAGCTTACTAAGAATATGGCCAGGGACAAGGCTCTGGCTTTTTGGTAAAGATAAAAAATTATGGGGGCAAATACGGTCAGATAAACAAAAAGGGTCACGAGCCAACTTGAGTCAGGCCCTCCCCAGGGAAATAACGAATTTAGGATGTATTCCAGGGTCATTTTTTTGCCTCCCAAAGTCCACTGCATAAAAAGGAAGACAAATAGATATATGTAGTAGGGGATAAGGAGTCTTTTGAGCCTTTTTACAACATAACCAAAGTACGTCTTTAAGGTCATTTGGACCGGTCTTCTGGTCATAAGGTAAAGCGAACAAAAAAGAAAAATCGGGACCGAGAAGTGGGAGAAGTCCCATATAAAATCGGCGGTCCTTGACGCCCGGTACCAGGCGGTTACGTGGGTCACAATCATGAGAAGCATCGCGAACCCCCTTAACGTATCTATGGATTTGTCTCTTTGCATGTTTATCCTAGTATTCTAGCATTTTTACGGTCGGATTTTGTGTTTTCGTAGCCTAGAAGGCTAAGACAAAAGATTTATATTTATGATTGACATAATATTAAAAAGAAATCCTTTGTTTAAGTATTAAGCCCTATCTTTGACGTAGTGGGTGAGGATCTTCTTCATCTTATCGTTGACGGCACGGGAGATGTCAACTCTTGTGGCGTTGGCGAGAATGACCGTCGAGATAATGATGTCGGCAAACTCCTCATAAAGATTGCTTTTGTCAAACTTCCTAAGCTTAGACTCCCTTTGTAGAGAAAGGATTGAAAGTATATCGTTTGACAGCTCTCCAACTTCCTCTGAGAGCTTGACCGTTTTGGCCAATATATCCTTTTCCCTCTTCGTTAGGGATGTGAATACGATCCTCAAATCCAGCTCCTTGGACCTCAAGCGTTTCTGGAGTTCCTTAATGGACAGATGCTGGTTGGTATTTTTTTCCTTGTTGGTGTTTGGATTTACGTTATTCATAGATACGATTCAATTATATCAAAAAGTATCAAAATGGGCTATAGGATAAAACAAGCTGGAGCTCGGGTTACTTGGCGCTATGTCTTTTGAGGTCGGCCTCGACCATCATTTTGACAAGTTCGGGGAAAGTGACCTTGGGTTTCCAACCCAAAGCTTTGTTTATCTTTGTGGCGCGGGCCTTAAGATCTGGGACTTCGGCCGGCCTTTTGAAGCGGGCATCGATAACAACATATTTTTCCCAATCGTTTATTCCAACCGCCTTGAAGGCCTCAACGACAAAATCCTTGACCGAATGGTTCTCGCCGGTCCCAACCACATAATCGTCAGGTTTGTCGGCCTGGAGCATGAGATACATCGCCTCAACGTAATCTCCGGCAAAACCCCAATCGCGCTTGGCGTCGAGATTGCCAAGGGAAAGCTTGTCTGCCTTGCCAAGTTTTATCTGGGCAACGCCGTCTGTTATTTTGCGGGTAACGAATTGAATGCCTCTAAGGGGTGATTCGTGGTTGAATAGGATTCCGTTACAGGTGTAAAGTCCGTACGATTCCCTGAAATTAACAGTCATCCAATAGGCGTAGACTTTAGATATTCCGTATGGAGAACGGGGGTGGAAGTTGGTGTTCTCGTCCTGATACCCGCCGTCAGACCCCAACCCAAACATCTCCGAAGTTGAAGCCTGGTAAAAACGGGTTGTCGGGGAGAATAGTTTTATGGCATTCAGCATGTAAAGGACGCCTAAGGCGTTGATTTCTGTTGTCAACTTGGCCTGGTTCCAGCTGTTGCCGACAAATGACTGAGCCGCCAGATTGTATACCTCGTCAGGTGCAAAGGTCTTTATGAGGTGAAGGAGGGATGACTCGTCGGTCATATCTCCTTCGACAAAGTCAATCTTTTTGGTGATACCTAGATAATCTATGTTCTCAAACGAGGGATTGGAGTACCTTCTCATCAATCCGTAGACTTTGTAGCCCTTATCTAGAAGGAGCTTTGCCAAATAAGGTCCATCCTGTCCCAGGATTCCCGTGACGAGTGCTTTTTTTGCCATATGAAATTATAACAGATATTTTCTATTTCAATTATAATTTAACTATGACCAGTCTGACCATTTTGGGATCCGGTACGGCGGTTTCGTCTTCTTACCCTTCGGGGTACCTTTTTTCCCATAACAATCATCATTACCTAATAGACTGCGGGGAGGGGATCAAGCACAGATTGGACAAAGCCAAGGTCGATTACTTTGATATCGAGGCGGTTTTTCTTTCCCACTTCCACCCCGACCACTTCAATATAGAAACCCTTATCCA
>CAZUBL010000010.1:18882-26720 GCA_964618685.1 uncultured Gammaproteobacteria bacterium
CGGTTTTTCTTTCCCACTTCCACCCCGACCACTTCAATATAGAAACCCTTATCCAATCGATGATGGTCAGGAACTTCAAAGAAAAAAGGGAGAAAACCTTGATTGTTTATGGTCCACCGGAAACGAAAGCAAGGATAAAAAGCATTTGGGACGCCAAACATAGTGAAGGCGCCTTCGACAAAGGTCTTCCTAAATTCGTCAAATTGGATATCCGCGAGTACGAGGATCAAACCCCTTGCGAAATAAACGGGATTAAGGCCACACCCTTTTTCCTATCCCACGGTGACATGCCGGCAACCGCCCTCAGATTCGAAATAGGGGATAAGGTCTTTACCTATTCTGGTGACACCGGAGTAAACGATGCCGTTGGAAAGGCCGCCCTTAACGCCGATCTTTTTCTTTGCGAGTGTAACCAAAGGCCGGGAGTTACCAATCCCGGACACCTTAACCCCAAAGAGGTGGGGGAGATATCTCTTGTAAGCAAAGTAAATCATGTCGTTCTTACCCATTTACCCGGAGTTGACCCGGATAACGCTCTCATCGAGTCGGTCAAACAGGGAGGGTTCAAAGGCACCGTCCGCGTGGCCCGGGACTTCGATGTGCTACAATTATAAAATGCTCGCCCGCATTCTTAGTTTCGCTAAAAAACCGACCTCACGCGATATTCTTGTAAACACAATCGGAAATTATTTGAATGTTTTCTTCACGGCTTTTTTTGCTTTTCTTTTGGTTCGCGTCATGCAGCCTTCAAACTACGGAGTCTTGAGCGTCCTTTTGGGGATCGCTTACGTTTTAGCCAATATAATGGACTTCGGGACAACCGCTAATATCTATTCCTACCTGCCAGCTCTTCTTGAAAAGCGCCAGAAAAACCTGTACATATTCCTGAAGACGATCCTTTTCTACCAGACCAGCTTCTCGGCGGTCGTCATCACCCTTCTTTTTATTTTCTTTCCTTACCTCGATCGGGTCTTTTTTAAGACGGGGGCGCCGAATTGGGAACTTTACGTGACGACTTTTTCGGTCCTCTTTTTCATCTGGCAGAACTACGCCATAAACGCACTGAACGCCGCCAAGCAGTTCATGAAATCAAACATATTCCTCAATACGGCAAATATCATAAAGACGGCAACAATCATCGCCCTTATTCCTTTGGGGCTGATCAACGTCGGGTCGATCATATTCGTTTTCGGCATCTTGGGACCGGCGATATTTTTCGCTCTTTTATTTTTCGACAAGAAACACGTCATGAAGAAAATCATAGACGCGCCGGTTGAGAGAAGCCAATTCCGGTTCGGATATACAATTACCTATTTCGTCGCTTCCCAGTTCCTGTACCTGAGCCAGAGGATGGATCTGTTTCTTCTTTCATTTTTCCTTTCGAAATCACCGGAGATCGGATACTACGGACTGGCCCAGAAGATAATATTGACCGTCATCGCCTCAATCGTCTCGATCACCCAGGTCCTGTCGCCGAATTTCTCAAAGATCAAGACTCGAGACGAAGTCTTTTACCAGATGAAGCACAGCCTGTTTTACATGTTAATTCCCGCCGCATTGTTTATCCTTCTTTACTTTACTCCTAATCAGGTTTTCTATATATTCTTTACCGAAAAGTTCGGCGAGACCGCCAACATAACCAAGGCCTTAAGCCTCCCATTCATAATCTACGTCTTCATAAATATTCCCGGACTGTTTCTTTTATATACCGTCAAGAAGCCGGCGGTCATACTATTATCGAATATAATTCTTTTCGTAGTCGTTACCGTCGGCTCTATTATCCTTATCCCCAAATACGGGCCATACGGCCCACCCTATGCTTTAGCGATTGCTTTCCTCATCAATCTGGGGATTATGTCTGTAGCGTCCTTTAGGGAGTACCGGAAGTTACCTAACCCAAACCTCACGGGTTAAGTCACGAAATGCTTTGGCATTATCCATCCTGTAGCCTTTGTCCTCCAATATTTTTTTGTAGTTGACGCCGTGTATGTCCGCGGTATATGGAATGACAATTATTTTCCCTTCGTCTGTCAAGGAGCCAAGCTCCTTAATATCCCTTATCTTTAGACCCACGAGATAGTACTTCAATGGGTCAGACGAGGAGGCAACCATATAGGTGGGAGTCTTCTTGTCAAGGCTGACCGATAAACCCTTCCAATCCTCACGGTGGAATTGGGGGACCAAAAGGTAGGCTAGGGAAAAGCCGACAAAGCCGACAAGCAGTATTATTTTGTAGGTATTTCTTTTGGTGTCCTTTGACAGGGCGAGGATTATCGCCATAAGGGGGATAAGATAGATAAAACGGAAGTATTGGAGAAGGGGAGAGAATAAAGAAAAGACCAGGCCCAAAACCAATGGCGAGATAAAAAGGAAAGCCCACAAACGGTGTTTCTTGTCCAAGGCAGACCTCAACCCGAAAAGAACTATCAAAGTCCAGACACCAGATATGGCATAGTAGACGGCTTTGGGATAAAAGTCTATCCGGCCGATTGAGAATTTTATCGGGATCAAAAGCAGGTTTTTTAGGTTGACGGTTCCGAGGACCGATGACCAGTTGGCAACGTTTGAGAGAGCGATCTTGGAACCCTTAAATTGTGTGAAAGTCAACGGCGAAAGAAGAGCAACATAACACAAAAACATAATGGAGGAGGCGATTAATCCCCGATACTCCTTTTTGTAAAGGAGATAGATGAACATCGGGATAATAAGAAATATTGACCCGTAGAAAGTGTAGAAAGACAGGATCAAAAACACGTTGAAGAAAATCAGGTTGGCGACGTTTTTGGTCGAAAGCTTTCTCAAATAGTAAAGGGCTCCCGTCAAAAGGAAAACGGCCATCATATACATCCTCGCCTCCTGGGAATAATAAACGACCAATGGGTTAAAAAGGAAAAAGGCGGCGGCCCATATGCCGGCCATAAGGTATACGAGATAACCCGCAACCATGCTGAAGATGACGGAGGGCATCCTCAAGGCAACCTCCGACGCCCCAAATATGCCGGTCCAAAACTTCATGTATACGTAGTACAGGGGAGGGTGGAAATCAGAAAGGGAGAACTTAGATATTATTCCGAAATAGTCGTACTGGGTGGCCACCCTGGCGGTTGTCGCCTCGTCAAGCCAGAGAGATTGGTCAAGGGCGATAAACCTCACAACAAGGGCGATTATGAATACCGCCAACACGTGTATTCTTTTCATCGGGATTTTTCAAACAAATAGTAAACGGTGTCTTTGACCCTGGCTTCTCTAACCAATCTCTTTTCCCCAAACTCCTGCATCTCCCAGTTTCTTATATTCTCCCATTCCAGATTTCCCTTTTCCGATACCAATAACAGATATCTTGAGCTATTATACGAGTATTCGTCATCAACCCGAAAACCGTTTTTAGCCAACAGATACCGGTATTCGTATCCGGGAGCCGAAAGATGGGTCTCATTCACCAACAGGGTATTCATGTCGGACTTCGGCAAGGCCATTTTTCCGCTTACACGATTGAGGTTCTCTTCGACCTGGTTAAGATTGCGCGCACCTGTATAGAACCTTAAGGGTAAAAAAACCAGATTGACGGCAATGAGGATGATAATAAATATTTTTGGATATTTCATATCCTTGACGAAAAAGACGGCCGTAAGCTGCAAGAAAAGAAGGGTCGGAAAAAAATAGTGGGAGATGTCCCTCCCGAATATTAGATGAAAAACGCTTATTATAATTACCCCCACAAACCAACCCTTCATCTCTACTTTCTTTTTCTCGTAATATGCTATTGCGATTACGGCAATAAGTCCTAGGGCGGTTATCGGGATCCAGGCGTGGGAGAGTTCATTAAGGTAAATCATGTGGGATATAGACCCTATGGACTTAAGGTAATCTCCCGACAAAAACTCCGCTTGCTTAGGTCCAAAGAAACTCGCCAATATGACAAACCCGTGCTTCAGCTCAAAAAGCACGACAGGAATGAAAGTTGCAAAGAACCCCGTAAAGAATAATATTACCGACAAGATTATGTATTTAATAAACCTGTCTCTGACGAAGATTTCCTTGACAAAAAACGGGGTCAAAACCGCCAATATGCTGACCGGGTGGTAGTTGACGATGACCCCACCCAGTACTCCCAAGATAAATGTTGCCCAGGTGCCTCGACTTTTTGCGACAAAGAAAGCAGTGAAATATACGAGGTAAAACGCCAGATAGGTAAAGGCGTTTCCCGGTGATCGGGCAGCCAGGATGATGTAGGCGGTGGTTGCTATCCATATAACCGAAAGGAACGAATAAAACCTACCGTAGGTTTTGTACATAAGCATAAATACCGCCAAGAGGGCGGCGATAAAAAGCAGCCCGTTGGCGTAGACGACGGCCTTATAAGAATCGAAGACCTTCAATACCGGCGCAAACAAATAGAAATGATAAGGCGCCAACCTTAAACCCGAGAAACTGAACTGGGGACCAACGAGAGTCAGCATCCCCTGAGCAATCCTCTCGGTCATCCAAAGGTCTCGCCCGAAGTCAGAATCGTAGTTGTACTCCGGAGGCATCCTGAAAGAGGTAGTTGCTCTGAAGAAAAAAAGGATAAGGGAGATGAGTAAAACAAGGAAGATGTATTTCTTCATAATTACTTGAAATAGGGGACACCCCACCAGTCTATGGGATCAACAAAACGATGGCCCCTTTCGAGTTTTAAGATCTCTTCCATTTCAGCGTCACTTAGTTTAAAACCGTAAATATCCAGATTATCCTTTATCCTTTTGTGGTTCACGCTTTTGGGGATAGTCACGATCCCTCTTTGATTAAGCCACCTCACTAACACCTGGGCCGGGGATTTCTTATGGGCATCGGCAATCCCGGCAATTACTTTGTTGTTTATGGGTTTGTCTGCTTCCTTTCCTTGGGATCCGAATGGGGAATAGGCGGTAACGGTAATTCCCATTTTATGGCAAAACTCCACCAGTTCTGTTTGGGAATTGTAGGGATGGACTTCAACCTGATTCATGACCGGCTTAACCTTCGAGTAAGCTAAAAGGTCAATAATCATCGGAACCGTATAATTGGCAACCCCTATGGATTTGACTAGCCCCTTCTCGACAAGCTTTTCCATGGCGCGCCAGGTGTCTTTTAATGGAACCGGTACCATCTTGACCAGGCCGTCTTCACCCATCGGCTCGATATCCCCGCCGTGGGGAAAGGCGATTCCCCAATGGACTAAGTAAAGATCAAGGTAATCAAGTTGAAGATCGCCGAGGGTTTTTCGGCAGGCCGCTTCAACTAGGGCCGGGTCATGTTCGGTATTCCAGAGTTTACTTGTCACGAATACTTCCTCCCTTTTGACTTTACTTTCTTCAAATATCTTTTTGAAGCCGTTACCGATTTCCTTTTCGTTGCCGTAAACGGCGGCACAGTCTATATGACGGTACCCCGCTTTGGCAACCGCGTAATACACGGCGTCACCGACTTTGTTTTTTTCGGACCTCCACGTACCAAGACCGACCGAAGGAATGGTTTGGCCGTTATTTAAAGTAATGCTTTTATTCATGTTAGTTCTTACATTATATAACACGCCATCGGCCTTGAAAACAATAACTCCGTAAAGCCAGATATTGATATACTTTTAATATCGATGAAAACCAACAAGACCTACAACAACGGACAAAAAATGTCCGAACAAAAGGGAAAGATTTTCACGTATTTTTTCAAGTCGGGTAAAATCAGGGCCCGGGGCAAAATGATCAACGGCATTATGGAGGGAAAGTGGATCTTCAACCGGGGGACGGGTGAGCTTTGGCAAATAGGTCATTTCAAAACCGGCCAAAAACACGGGCGATGGGTGAGGTACGATCGGAAAGGCAAACCCGAATATGACGAAGTATTTGAAAACGGTAATCTAAAAAAATAAAATATAGTCAGTTTATTTTATCTATTCACTACCACTCGCATTACTACCGATCCGAACTTTCATTACGTTTTTCTTACACATATTTGTTTAATTAACAAATACAATTATACTGTGAGTTAAAAGCGTTAGCTTTAGGGTTACATATTATCAATTAAAATCACGGAAAGGGGAAATATATGGCTAAATACGTCGATGGCTTCGTCTTAGTGGTTCCTAAAGACAAGGCCGAAGAATACAAAAAGATGGCGACCGGAGGACGGGATATGTGGTTGAAACATGGTGCGCTCGAGTATTACGAATGCATGGGTAACGATCTAAAACCCCAGGAAATGGGTGGTAACAAAGCACTGAGCTTTGTGGAATTGGCGAAAGCCACACCGGACGAAACCGTCTGGTTTTCTTTCATTGTTTTTGAATCCAAGGAACACCGGGATGCGGTTAATGCCAAAGTCATGGAAGAAATGAACAAAAGCGCGGATGAATACAAAGACCAAGTCATGCCTTTTGATATGAAGCGAATGGCTTATGGAGGATTTTCGGTAGAGGTTGAAGGGCAGAAATGAGAAATATTTATGCGCTGGAAATGCAAATTATTTTGAACTCCTGCTTGAGGAGATATTAATACAATTCAACAAGTTGCTAGAGACATATCAATTTTAAGGGCAGAGCCTTAACCCTTGAGTGAGTAATAGGTCGATCTTCCTTTGCCTTTACGTTCCAATAATTCCAGATCTAAAAGTTTTTGAAAATCCAAAGTCCGTGTTGCCTTAGCCCTATCGGTTAGTTTTGCGTAGGCGCGGTCAGTAATAAAACCATTTTGTTTACAGTGCTCAATGATTTTTAAATGGTAAGCCTCCAGCTTGGTATCTGGCGTTGTACCAATAGTGGGCAAAAGTTTGTTGACTCGGAGAAGTTCGTCTATTAGTCCTCCGGTAAAATATTCAAGCCAGCTGGTAAAATCAATGGAGTCTGCTAAATCGTTATAATCACCATACTCTCCGACAGTTTTAAAATATTTGGTTACATTTTGATTGTAATAGTTCTCAAAACTGAATAAGTTGAAAGTATTTAGGCCCATTTTCGCTAAGAGTACTTTTGTCGCTAACCTAGTGGTTCTCCCATTACCATCCATAAACGGATGAATGATGACCATTTGCTTATGGAAGATGCCCGCAAGAATCAAAGGGTCGACAGTCTCACTGTTATCTTTTATGTAAAAAATCAAATCCGTAATTAGTTCTTTCACTTTTTCCACATCAGGGGGCATATATATAATTTTTCCTGTTCCAGGATCGTTCACAACGACGGGATGTAGTCGAAGTTTCCCTGTTTCAAAAGTAGGCATAAGCCCTTCAACGACTTGTTTGTGAATATCAAGAATAAGCTTGAGTGACAATTCCAGTTGATTGGATTCCAGAAGCTGATTAAGCGTTTCCAATGCGTGATTATAGTTAATAACTTCTTTTTCACTATCTCGGATATTCGCTGGTTTTGATTTGAGTACTCTTTTCACTTCGGTCAAGGGAAGTGGATTGCCCTCAATACTGGTAGAAGCAAAGGTTGAGACTTCACGAGCTATTTTTTCAAATTCTAAAAGTACTACTTTAGGAAAATGACGGTCATTTAAATCCCTTATTAGCGAGTTAATTCTTGTGATATTTGCAAGTAGTTGATCGGTGATTGAGTATTTGGGAGTAAACATATAGTCAAATATTAGTCGATTATTGGTCGATTGTCAAGCCTACTTTATAGATAACGAGGATATTGGAGTCAAGCTCTTTTCCAGGCTAAACAGTTCTTAATCCTAAAGGTGGAAGACAAGACTGCTTCCGACTATTTTTATATTAGCGCCATGCTTCAAGCTATTTATTCATTTGGGGCGAGGCGTCCCGTCTGGAGCGGGATACGGGAGTCGAACCCGTCCTATCTGATTGGAAATCAGATGTTCTAC
>CAZUBL010000011.1:0-26686 GCA_964618685.1 uncultured Gammaproteobacteria bacterium
TTCCAAAAAAACAGTTTTTTGACACGACGTTTTCCGGTTGCTCATACCATTTATTACCGCTTGAATAGTTTTTCAGTAGATAGCTCATTACCCTGTTCCATATTGGGGCGGCTCCGGTAACACCTGATGAAAGATAGGGATTCATCGGCGTATTATCGTTGTTTCCGACCCAAACCGTTACCAGAAAATCCGGATTGTAACCGATAGTCCAGTTGTCCTTTTTATTGTCGGTGGTCCCGGTCTTGACGGCAACTTTGTAGCCTGGTATCTCAAGAGAAGACCCCGGACCGAATGCCGCAAGCCTGGCAAAATTATCTGAAAGGATATCTGAAATAATGTACGATATAGAAGAATCTACTTCCCTTATCTTAAAGGGGTGAAATTCACGCTCTTCACCTCCGTCAGCCCCTTCTATTTTTAGAAAGTAACTCGGTTTTATCTTGTAGCCGTTATTGGCAAGAACCCCATAAGCGGACGCCATATCAAGCATAGTGACTTCTCCCCCACCGAGTGTTAATGACAGTCCATATCTGGACCGATCGTTCCAGGTCGAAATACCGAGCTTTTCGGCAAAGTCTATAAAATCCGGGACACCAACTTTCTCCAGAGTTTTAACGGCCGGTATATTGTACGAATTGGCCAAAGCCATTCTCAACGTAACCCTACCGTGAAATATCCCGTCGTAGTTGACGGGCATATATGGAGATGATCCGGGAATATTAAATTTAACAGGCGAGTCATCAATGATTGAAGCGGCCGTATGTCCTTTTTGAAGAGACAGCGCGTACATGATGGGCTTAATTGAACTTCCCGGCTGTCTCAAGGCGGTCGTTACATTGAAGGCTCCGACATTGTCCTCAAAATAGTCACGAGACCCGACCATCGCGATGATCTCCCCCGTCTGCGGCCTTGTGACTAATACGGCTCCGTTTGTGACATTAAGGTACTGGATTTTCTCCAATTCCTCTCTCAAGATTGTTTCAATCTCGGTTTGGATGTCAAGATCAAGGGTTGTCGTTACCCTTAACCCGCCCTCCTCGACTGTTGAGATTCCGTAAGTGTCTTCGAGTTGGCTTTTGACGTAGAAAACAAAGTGGGGGGCTTTGATTGATGTTTTAGGGGGAAGAACTTCAATCGGTGAGTTTTGCGCTCGAGCTCTTGCTTGAAAATCTATATAGCCGTTATTTTCCATTGCCGCCAATACTTCGTTTCGTCTCCTTTTGGCAGCTTCGGGATTACTGTAGGGCGAATATATTGACGGCGCCTGAGGCAACCCTGCTAGAAGTGCTGCCTCTTCAAGAGTCAGGTCCTTGGCGTCGTGTCCGAAATATGTTTTGGACGCTTCCTGTATGCCATAAGAGCTTCCACCGTACGGAACCTGATTTAAATACATCTCAAGAATTTTGTCCTTACTATATATCCTTTCTGTCCATAACGCCAAGATAATTTCCTTGGCCTTGCGCTCGATCGTACGTTCCGGAGTTAAGAGAGCGCTTTTGACAAGCTGCTGGGTTATAGTTGATCCTCCCTGGAGACTCCTATTGATAATCGTTTCTCTTATAGCCCTCAAAACCCCTGAGAACAAAGCTACTCCGTTGTGATTGTAAAAATCCTTATCCTCTATGGCGATTGTCGAATTGACAACATATGTCGGGAGTTGTGAGAGAGTAACCGGAGTTCGATTTTGGCTTTTATATATTTCATACAGTAGTTTTCCGTTGCGGTCGTATATGAGCGATGAGACTGGATAATTAATCTTACCTATACTATAGGGTGATGGTAATTCTTTAACGAAAATATAACCCTGCCAAACTGCTATTACAACAAGTGTCCCGATAACACCTAGTGAGAAGTAGCGGACCCGCGTAGTGATAAAACTCAGGTTGATCTTCGGGATTATAAATTTTGGTATCTTAATGGACATTGTCGGTATCTTAACCAATTTCAATCGTTTAAAAAATACAATAATCTTATTTTTTAGCAATAAGAGATATTTTTTCGGCAAAAAAACCAGAAAAAGGAATAATTTCTGGGTTATTTCGCCTATACGGATAAAGAAAGAGGCAATATGATATAGTCCCTTGAATATAAGCCCAAATAATGATCGCGCGCCTTGGTTCATGGAGCCTATTTTATCAAATATTATGGGCTAAAGCAATTTGAGTCTAGCCTTGACTACCAGTCTTTTCCAGTAAGTTCCCGGGGGCACACAGGTAATGAGAGTCAGATAGGCGCCGTCTTTGTTCTGTTCCAATACCGATATCTCTGACGGGTCAACCACAAACGACGTGAAAACGGTGTATTCATACTGGATATCCCCTACCTTGATCAAAATATTGTCACCTTTTTCAAGTGACGGAAGATAGGTGAATATGGTTTTGTAGTCTTTGACGTCATATAGTTGCGGAAGGGTTGAGTGACCGAATATGGCAACATTCCCGTATTCTCCGGGCATTGACTGTGGAAGGTAGTGGACAAGGCTCGTTGTCAACTCTTCCCCTCCAACAGTAACTTTGGCATCTTTGATGTTAAGCTTAGGTATTGATAACCCGTATTCTTTTGCGTTTATCGTTGACGCCAGTTTTCCCTGGGGGCGGTCCGGAAACCAGAGATTGACCTGAGTGTAGTCTCTTAGATTGTTGGAAAAGATATTAAACACGCCCAAGACCGAGTTCGCTTCATCAAGAGAAGGTGACAGACCATCGGCTACCGGATTCTGGACGTTATTTTTTAGAAAAAAACGGGAATAAATTTCAAACGAAAGTATTGGATAAAAGGACCAAAATAGGAGCATTGCCCCGATACTTAAGGAAACATAAGAAAAAAGACTTGCGGCTTTTTTCTTCGGTGAATTATTCTTTTTGACATATACGGCATACGGCATAATCAAAGTGTAGTGACTATTATATTTATATTATTCTTAAAAAAGGGTAAGAAGTTATTGAGCAATGGGATCGGTTCCTTAATGGTAAGATTATACCCTTCTATATTTAGTTTATCCTTAAGATCGTCTAAGCTGTTTTTGTGCTTTCCTATGACGTGATTCATTATTTCATTTTTATCAACTTTTTTGACGGTTTTCGCCGTGACGTCCGCACTAATCTCAACCAAATTCTTGTCCTCAAGGGTCGTTTTGTTTATTTTATAGTCCACAAGCGATCGTTCGATCGCAAATCCAGGCCTAACGTCGTCTTTGACTTCTTCAACGATCTTGTCAAGAAGATCATTTTTTTCATAAAGGTAGAAAGTTGTCTTAGTCTTGGCGTTCAGGCTAACCGAATTACTTTCCTCGCCGACTTCCTTAGAATAAATGGTTTCAGAGAGCGATGTTTTTGTAAGGCTTGAAATAAGACTGCCGCTTGTTCCCTTGGGCGGACTCACCTCTTTTTTGGCCAAATTCTGAACAGCCTCCTCAAGCTTGTCCTGATCTTTTACCGCCACCGTCCTGACAGTTTTTTTGCTGCCGCCTGCAAAGGCCGATTCGTTAATTGCGAAATAGGTACTACTTGGATGATCGGCAATTGTAAAGCGGCTACCTTTACCCAAATTTCCTTCGGGTCCGATTTCAACAGAGGTAACCGACACATTATTTTTTCCGGGTAGTTTGGCCGAACCGTCAGACGCTAAAGATGAAGAAGCCACTTTAACTTCGGTGTCGAGAGCGAACTTGCGTCCGGCGCTTTCTATTTCCGTGCCTTTTGAAAAACTCTTTTCCCCGTCGTCAAAATTATGAATCACAACCTGTCCTCTTGCCGGGTCACCGATTTGCCGTGTGCCTGTGGTTGCCGTGCTTTGACTGTAAGAGGCCGACGTTGTTGCCACCTTATATTTAACAGTAAAATCAGCTGTCTTAGTGATAGAGCTCGAGTTCAAATAGATCTCGAGTTCGGCTTTATGAAAAAAATATTCGTTCAAAAATAAAGCCGATATGATTATTAATAAACCGGCGACTATCGTCAACTTACCCGAAAAAAATGAAAAGTTAATTTTTGGGATTTTGAAATTTATTTTAGGAATACTTAATGCCGGCAAGGTGGCTTTTGGCAAAACGGGTGATTCGTTTTCTGACACTTCCATATTCTCTTCAGGTTGTAATTCGGCAACGTCTTTATTTATCAAGAACCCGAAAGTTTCCTGACTTTCTTCTGTTGGGACTGCCCCTTCCACCCTTTTAGTCCCTATTTGGTCGGCAAATACATTGACAAGTCCAGTTATAATATCATCCTCTTTAACGATGCTTACGCGGGGTAGTTGTATGAAGTATTCCTCGTCCCATCTGTAGGATATGATTTTATCAACCAACGGATCAAGGTCATGGGAATTATAAAGAATTATCCTTGAAGGCAGTAGGAATTTACCTTTAAGATCGGACATCGCCTTGACCAGGTCTTCTGAAATATTGTCGGTTCTAGCGACATTTTTTTTGTGGGTTATATTCCCCCCTTTATATATGAACATTGTCAAATCGTGCGAGTCAAGCTCAACCAGAATACCGGTTAAGGGAATCTCCTCCCGACTTTGAATAGATTTTGTAACCGCTTCGTAACACTCTATATACCCCAAGGCGGTCAATTCGAGGCTTTTAACTAACTCCTTGATCTTTTGCAAATAGGGTTGCTTTATGTCACCCACCTTTTCGTCAACCAAATGGGAATAGACAAAGAATATGCTTTTATCAACGCTCTTGCTGATCTTTTTCTCAAACCGGTAAATGATTTCGTCTATGTCGTTTGTCAAATTCTCCCAACCGTTGGTGTAGGAAAAGTTTTCTTTCTCTCTTATGGCCATTTTCCCGTCTTTGGTATCCATTAACATCAATACCCCGTCCTCTTCTTTAAGGAAAATTCCCAAGTAATAATCAGCCTGATTTTTGTTTTTAGAAAAAAATGGTAGATTCATAAATGTTTTAGTTACTTATGCCGTATTTTGTATATATTTGGGTTATTCCTGCTTTGGCCGTTTTCAAGGCTTCGGCATAAGATACTCCTTGGGTTGTCGAGTTTATCGCATTCTCAATATATTTAATTATCTCATCATTTAATCCGTTATCATAGGTTCTTGAAACTAAAGGCATTGAGGCAAAATCGGGGGCCTGCTTTATGACCGCCCCTAAATACTCGTTTTGACTTAGGACGGGCGCCAAGTCGACACGTGAATACGGTTCCCCGAAAGGCCTAACCTTCGACTGGAGTTCGTAAAGCTTGGTCATATTTTCCTTTTCCGATAGGAAGCGCAAAAACTTCCAAGCTTCGATCTGGTTGGCGCTATAGCGGGAAACGCCCTCAACCCAGTATGAGGAGAGTGAGACCGGAGGTGCCCCGGGAACCGTCGGTACTGGAACAACCTTCAGGTCGATATCCGGATTGGCTGCCTTGATCGTCAGAAGCTGCCAAGATGGGGCGATAATTATTGCAACCTTCTCCTGAATAAAGGCCATTGTCGAAGCGGGCATATTGTCATTCCAGTAGCCTTGGGGTGATTCGGCAAACTTCCTGAAAATCTCAAGCGCCCCGGTCCCCTCGGCGCTGTCGATTGTCCCCAAATTACCGCCGTTTTGCAAAAGCAAAAGGCCGAAGATGTCGGAAAAATGATCTATGTTGGAGCTCGTCCCTATGGCAATGCCTGAGGTTATAAGATTGCCCGACTGGTCCTTGACCGTCAACTTGGGGACAATCTCGGTTATATCGTCCCATGTTGACGGAGCGCTCACAATACCAGCCTTCTTGAGGAGGTTATTGTTGTATATAAGCACCAAACCGTCAACCATGAGGGGAATCCCGTAATAATAATTCCCGACTTTGAGATCTTTTTGGGCTACCGGGTAAAACGTCTTTTCGAACTCTTCATTAGGCATAATCGAAGAAGGCAAGGGCGAAACGATCTCCTTAATCTCGGGCAGCCAAGTGTTATGGAACCTGAAAATATCCGGGCCCTGATTGGATTTACTTCTTGCGACAAGCTTTTCGCGATAATTCTCCGGCGTCATCTTGAGATATTTGACGGTTACGTTCGGGTTCTTCTGTTTATATAGGTCTATCAGGGGCTTTATAAGAGTCTCCTCTTCCCACAGACCCCAATAGGTCAAGGTCACTTCCTTTGTTGATCCGCCTCCGCCGAAAATGGCTCGTATGATTATTATCAGGAATATCACAAAAACAGCCACTCCCCCGAGAATAAAAAACAGGTATTGGTTTTTGTTTTCGTGATAGACAGGAGGTGATCCAGGCGGTTCTTGGGGAGCTTCAACTGCCTCGGGGCTACTAACTTCCGGGGCAACTTCTTCGATTATCGGCTCGTCCGCCTCAACCTGGGTCGTTTCCATCAAAGGTTGGGACTCGGGTTGCAAATCCTGCGGTTTTTCACTATTATCATCCATATATCAATGATATCAAAAACGAAACCAAAAATAATATTCCTAATCTTCTTTCTGATAGTCTCATCAAAGCTCGCCTTTGATCTTAAGGCATTTACCGCCAAATACCAAAACCGGGTATATCCAAACGTATATGTGGATACCCAAGACGTGTCGGGCATGAATAAAGAAGAGATAAAAAAGGTTATCGATCGAAAAAACCGAGAACTTGCCAAGCTTTCAGCAACGGTTATCTACAAGGACGCGCCCATCGCCACCTTTTCAGCCCAGACGCTAAAATTAAAGTATGACAACGAAACCCCGGCGGTACAGGCTTATGCAATCGGCCGTTCAAAGCATTTTCTTTCAAGGTACGCCCAATTGATTTCGTCTTACTTAAAACTAAGTAAATATCGCTTTGAGAGCTCCATATCTTATGACTCGGAGCCGGTAAAAGAATTCATTTCCATAAGCGAGGAGCGATTCAATCGCCCGGCCGAAAATGCCCTTTTCAAGTTCAATGAAGGCAGGGTGGTTAATTTTAAAAAGGAAAGAAAAGGACTTCAAATTGAGTCCAAAGAATTTCAAAAGGATTTTGAAGAAAACATTAAAAATATTAAATCGGGCACATTCAACGCAAGACTTACCCTTAGGGAGAAAACTATCCTGCCGGAGATAACGCTTGCCGCCTCAAACGACTTCGGTATTGAGGAAGAGATCGCCGTTGGAAAGTCGGACTATTCCCATTCAATACCCGAAAGGATCCATAACGTAATTCTGGCGGCATCCAGGTTTAACGGAATCCTTATTCCTCCGGGTGAGGTATTTTCGTTTAATGAAGCTATCGGGGATATTTCATCAACAACAGGCTATAAGCCCGCGTATATCATCAAGGATGGCAAAACCGTTTTGGGCGACGGAGGTGGTGTTTGTCAGGTATCAACAACGCTTTTCCGCGCTGCCATTAACGCGGGACTACCCGTTGTTGAAAGGTATGCCCATGCCTACCGTGTTTCGTATTACGAAAACGACATGAAGCCAGGATTTGACGCCACGGTTTTTTCACCAACCGTCGATTTGAAAATAAAAAACGATACGTCGGCACATATACTTATTGAGACCGAGGTTGACGAGGAAAATCTGTTGCTATATTTCAGATTCTACGGAAAAAAAGATAACCGTCAGGTTGAAATAGGGGAAGCTGCCCTTTGGGATGTTGTACCTCCTCCGGAACCCAAGTACCAGGATGACCCAACCTTGAAAAAGGGCATAACTAAACAAGTTGACTTTCCCGCTTGGGGAAGTAAGGCTTCATTCACTTACAAAGTAACCAAAAACGGGAAGGTTACAATCGATGAAAAATTCTATTCCGTTTATAAACCGTGGGCGGCTGTTTATCTTGTAGGAACCGCCGATTGATGATAAATTTATCTGAAGAGTCTTGCCCTGCCTAGTTTGTACTTAAGAATTTTCAATTTTCTCTCCCCAATTACTTTTGCCGGCACTCCGGCGACAATCGCATAAGGGGGCACGTCTTTGGTAACAACAGCTCCGGCAGCGACAACCGCTCCGCGACCGATCTTGACTCCCGGAAGAACGATTGATCTTGGGCCGACAAAAACATAGTCATCAATGACAACCTCGCGATTGACGGCACCGAAATTATCGTCGTTAATGTCGTGTTGGGAGTTGTAGATCATAACCTCTGAGGCAATATCGACATGATCGCCGATTGTAAGTTTGGCCCGACCGTCAAGAACAGCACCTTCGCCGACTATCGAATCTTCCCCTATTGTCACATTTCTCGGGTCATAAAAGTTTGCCCTTGTGTGAATTGTAGAGCCTTTACCGATTTTGACTCCAGAAAGTCTGTAGAAAAAGCGTCTAACCGTATGGCTTGGGAAACAACCGACCAAATGAAGGAAATATATCCGCATTTCAAGAATAATGTTGTTAAACCTGCCGACAACCTTACTAAAAAACTCACCGGTCGAAAGCTCATGTCCCGCCTTATCCTTAAACATAAATTGACTATAATTATAAGACATTTTGGAGAATTATGTGTTGCCAAAATATTTTAAGGTATCACTATTGCCTTTTTATCCGCTACCTTCTGGCAGTAGCAAATTCATTCTTCCAAAAACCTCGACTTCATTGACTCTCCCCTTCTCCCGTATATGAACCGGCGTCTAGCCCAAGTAATATAAAGCCTTTCCTTAGCCCGGGTAACGCCTACATAAAAAAGCCTTCTCTCTTCCTCAAGTGCGTATACGTCCTCGATAGAACGGGCGTGTGGAAGAATCCCTTCCTCAACTCCGACAATAAAAACAGCCTTAAACTCCAACCCTTTTGCCTGGTGTAAGGTCATTAAACGAATGCCTTCGCGAGACTTCTTTTCCCCGGCAAAATACTCCGATTCAACTAAAGCCACCTGTTCCAGAAAAGAAGTTAAATTCGGATGAGAGAGGGCGACGGATTTCAGCTCCTTAATATTCTCAATCCTTGAAAAATCTTCTTCAGAGTCCGGGTCCAGCATTTTCATATAACCCACCGCATCGAGTGCTCCGGATATAAAGTCGGCCGTCTCTTTATTACCGACTTCGTCTTTATTATCTTCATAGAATTTCTTAAAATCCGCCCATCTTCTCTTACCAAGTTTAGCAATGCGTTCGCTGGATACCTTGTCAACCGGATTGACTATTAGGCGAAGCATGCTTAATATATCCTTAATTTCGCGTCTTTCGTAAAAACGGACACCGCCAACCAGCATATACGGAATTCCCCTGTGCAAAAAGGCCTCTTCAAGGCTCCTTGATTGGGCATTGGTACGGTACAAGACGGCTATCTGGTTTTGCGGGTAATCCTTGCTTAAATTCTCGATATTCAAGGCAACGTAGATAGCTTCCTCCTCATCGGTTTCCGCCTCATAGAAGGTAATTTCTTCCCCTTTCGTCGTATTTTTGGTATATAGTTGGAGAATCGGGTGGGTGGTGTTTTTGGATATCACCGAATAGGCAAAATCGAGTATTTTTTGGGTAGACCTGTAATTTTCCTCAAGATGAAAACTCGTTGACCCGGCAAAATCTTTTTTAAATTTATCGAGATTGGCAATCTCCGCCCCACGCCAAGAATATATACTCTGGGAAAAGTCGCCAACGACCGTAACGTTTTTATGTTTTCCGCCAAGAAGTCTTGATAGTTCGTACTGTGCGGTATTGGTGTCCTGAAATTCGTCAATTAAGATGTAGCGGTACTTATCTTGGTATTTTTCCAAAACGGATTTGTTTTTACGGAAAAGCTGGACTGTTAACATTATAAGATCGTCAAAATCAACGGCGTTGTTTTCCTTCAGTTGCTGCTGATATTTTGCATAGACTTTACCAACGTCAACATTGGCCGAGTAACTGCCGAATAATTCAAGAAACCTAACCGGAGTTAACAACTGGTTTTTGGCACCGGATATTTTGTTTGAAAAATAAGATGGGGTATATTTTTTTCCGAACTCGTCTTTGATGATCGATTTTATGACCGAAGTTTGATCGTCATCGTCGTATATGACAAAATTGTCCTTAAGTCCGGCGTTTTCTGCCTCGATCCTTAATATCCTTACGCAAAATGAATGAAAAGTTCCGATGAATCCGAGACTGTAGTTACCAATCCTTGACTTCATTTCTGACGCCGCTTTATTGGTAAAAGTGATCATTAAAATAGATTTTGGAGACACCATATGGTCTTTGATGAGGTGAACAACCTTTGCCACCAAAGCTCGGGTCTTTCCAGATCCGGCACCTGCCAAAATGACGCTTGGCCCCTGGTTTTTAAGTACAGCATCCCTTTGCTTCTTGTTTAAACTATTCAATACGCTATTTTCCATAAAGAAGTTATTTGTCGGTTCTTTAACGCGCAAAGCTTAATAATTAGTAACGAGCTCTAAAAATTATACTCTGCCCTTTGAGGCAGAGTGCCTTATAATGTTAACATACACTTCGTATGAAAAAAATCGGAATCGGTGGCCTATTTTTTTTTGCCGTCCTGTTTTTGTCGTTATTCATTATCGCCAAGCCGTATTACGTTTTCATTACGAAAACACTCTCGGTCTCCCCCTTTAAAGCTCTTTTTTCCAACAACAGTCTGAAGACATATGAAGACCAAGTTAACATCCTTCTTCTGGGAAAAGCTGGGGAAAATCAAGAAGGACCTAATTTAACGGACACTATTATGATAGCCAATTATAATTTGAGGACAAACAAGTTGACGACGGTTTCGATCCCAAGAGATATCTGGAGCGCCACATTAAGAGACAAGGTCAACTCCGCATATGCTTATGGCGAGGTTAAAAAACCAGGCGGCGGGTTTATCTTGGCCAAATCCGAAATTTCAGCGATTATCGGCCTACCTGTTCATTATGCGGCGGCCATTGATTTTAACAAGTTTAAAGAACTTATTGATTACCTCGGAGGTATTGAGATCGAGATTGAACGGTCTTTTCAAGACAGAAAATTTCCGATTGAGGGTAGGGAAAACGACGATTGTGACGGTGACAAGGAATTTAAATGCCGCTACCAGACCGTGACTTTCACTCGTGGTAAAACAAATATGGACGGTAAAACCGCTTTGAAATTTGTGAGATCAAGAAATGCTGAAGGGCCCGAGGGGACAGACTTTGCCCGTGAACTCAGACAACAAAAAGTACTCGTGGCGGTCATAGACAAAACTCTTTCTTACATCAAAAAACCAAACATTGAAAACTACAGAAACATATATTCTCTTCTCAATAATATCGTCAAAAGGGATATTGATAACCAACAATTGGCCGAGATATTCAAAAACATATTCTTAAATCAGAATTTCTCCTTAAACAAAACGGCACTGGCCGAAGACCTATTCACCACTCCTCCTATTTCAGATGAATATGATTACCGTTGGGTCCTCATTCCGCGTTCCGGTAATTTTGACTCAATTCACTCTTTCATAAAATGCGAGCTTGAAAAAGGAAAAAAGTGCTCCAAATAGACTAAAGAACAAACGCGAAAGCAATCATGGAGATAGAAACCAAGAAAATAAGCAGTCCGCCTTCAATCATGCCCGTTGTCGGTAGTGCCGCAATCTGAGTCGGCTCACTGGTTATGTCCGCGTCTTCTGTTGCGGTTGGTGATTCCACTGCTAATATTATCTCCGTCGGAGAAGGCGTCAAAGTTAGAGTTAGATTTCCTTCATCAGCCACAACCGTCGGAGAAGCATCAGGAGTAGGCGAGGGCAACTCCGTAGGTGCGATTGTTGCAGATGGCGTTGACGATCGGTCTTCGCTGAGTGCTACATATTTCGAATATGTCTTGCTCTCATTCTTGGTCACTATTTTTTGGCTTTCTTTCTGAGGAACCTCCGGCTTGAAGGCGGTCACGAAATACACAAATACGCCGATCATAATTAGCAGGCCGGCTCCGGAAAGTATTATGATAGTTTTTTTGTCTAGTTTTATTTTATTCTCCAAGCCATCCATCTTTTACGTGATGAAGCTGAGCTTCAATTTTTAAAAAAGCCGAATCGGTTGCGATTGTGAATTTTTTATAAAAGATATTGGTAGTTTTGTCGTAAATCAGGTCTTCGTTTGATTCGTCCCAAACCTCTTCATTTAATCTGATCCTGGCTTTATCGATGTTTTGATCAGACGTCCTATCGATCCCGACTATTACCTCATTACCGCCTCTTAAGGCGGCAATCTTGGCTTCATCAAGTTCTAACCAGTTTTGGTCGTAGACCTTGATTCCTTTTGACGCCGCTAATTTTATCAGCGGCTCATCCGGTGTAACCTCTACTTCCTCCTTAACGCTATTTTTAATGAATATAGAGAAGAAAATGAAAAGAATAACGCCGACCGTTATGATAATCAGAATGAGCATGTTCATGTTCAGGCTTTTTGTATGGTTTGTTTCAACCTTAGTCTTGAGGGGCGAATAGTTTATCGACGGCACGGCCGCGTTTTCGTTGAAATCCGGTATAACCGGTGTTTCGTGAACCGACTTGGAGTCTCTTTTCAGTTGGTAAACTTGATATACTAAAACTCCCAAAGTCGCAATGAAAGCCAAAAGACTAAACTTGTTTATGTATCCGAGTAACCCAAAAATGTCCATAATTTAATTGTATCGGAAAAAAAGACTAGAAAACAAGGAGGAATCCCAACCCGACAACGATAAAGGATATTCCTCCAATAACCGGAATAAAATCAGTTATTCCCGTGTTCATCAAGGCCGTAGGTGTAATCGAACTCACGGGTTGCGTCACAATTTCTGTCGGGGCCGCGGTTACAGTTGGTGCGGGCGTTGAAGTCACGGTAATGGTTGGCGATCCCGAAGCTTCACCCAAGACCTTTCCTTCATAGTCGTTGGCGATGATTACAAACTTGCGAGTCATGGTAACGTCTTTTCCGTTTCTGTCCTTTGTCGTAATCGTTATCGTATGGTTTCCAAGCTCCAAGCTTTCAGGTAAGGCATAACTCCATAACCCGTCCAAGTCAGCCGTGACAACGGCCGAAAAGGTTTTTCTTGAGTTGACGGTTACGAAAACCTGCGATTTGGGCCGCGCAGTACCCTTGATAAGTGGTGCACGTCCTGGAATGAGTGCTCCTTCGACCGGATAAATTATATCTATTTCCTTGTTGTCTGCGTTTGACGCTTGGGCCGACAGAACCTGGTCACCCGAATCGCTCAAGTCATACGACTTCCCTATAACAATAGTGGTTGTAACGGGTGCAAGATTTGCCAAGCGGCCATTCAAAACCGTAGTTTTATTGTCTTCGTTGAATATCTCCACCCTTGCCTTTTGGCTTTCGGACAAAGCCCGACTCTCAAGTTTTTCCTGATCATAAAAGGAATTCAAAGGTATAAGCCACTCGCCTGTCGATTTAGTCATTGCCGACAAGGGATACATTCCCTCAACGTACAAAAGGACAATGGCGTTTTCCTGACCGCTAAGGTTTTCCTTTAGTATCTTCCCGTTTGCCGGCTTTAGGGTAGAACTTGTAGCGGACAACGTAGGAGTCTTGAAGCTGAACAGACTGCCGTCCGGTTTTGCGATCGCCTGATTCTTGGAGACTATTTTGAAAAAATAGGCTTGCCCTGGTTTGAGATCTCTCAAGGTGACATAATGGTTGAGATAAACCCCTTTTGTTTCTGAAAGATCACGATCATCCAATGCGATATTCTTCACTTCAGCAACGTCTTCTCCGTAGAAAATGTACCCTTCTTCTTGGGCCTCGCTTTGCCAGAATATATTGGCCTGGTAAGGACTTACGTTCGTAACTTCGACTTTTTTGACGGTTTTTTTTGATGCCCTGGTACTGGTTGTATTGTTGGAAAGAAAAAAACGGCCAAAAGCTATCGTCAAAACAATTACCAATATGGCCGCCACTGGCACCGGTACCCTTGGCCCTTTGTTTTGTAAATAAAGCTGTGAATATGACATTTTATTTTATTTACTCTGATTTATCTTTCAAAATAGTTAATACGTCCTCTTTTATTTCGTATTTTTTCAAAGTCGGTATGGCCGTCTTTATCTTAATCTTTTCTTCGGTTGCAGCGTGATGAATATCGGCTACAAGCCAAGCGACAACCGTCAAAAAAACACCGATCGAAAGCAATAATAGTTCTTTTCTATTCATAGATAGTATCCGTCAATTGTAATGACAACCCTCAAACTCCCGGACCCGGTACTTTCAAGATCGCGTCCGATAATAACCTTGTTAATTGTTTTCAATCTTCTTTGCGAATGTAATTCGTTCATAAATACCATAAAGTCCTCAAAACTTGTTTTCCCTTCGACTATCAAACTAACCTTTTCCATTGTTTTTTTTGAAACGGTCAAGTCGACGTCGGCAATGTTAGCTTTTTTTATCAGGAAGTTGTTTCTGTCGGCTATGGTTTTTACGTCTTCGACCATCTTATTAACCTCAGGATATTGAGAAACGGCGTCGTCCAGCAGATGTAGCTCCTCCCGGTGATCCTCTATCTGCGATTGGATCGAGGCAATGTCCATGATTTTGCTCTCATACGTCTTGTCGATCTTGTCAAGGTCGGCTTCCTCCTTTTTAAGAGAGAAGGCGGTCGTAATCGACGGGCGAATTGCAAATACGATAAACCCGGAGAAAATCAAAAGGAACAAGATCGCGAATGTATAGTCGCGAGTTTTCTTGGTGAATATGTCTTTTAGTTTTAATTTTTCCATTTGCCTAGATTCAAAACAAAATCATAACCGTTGTCACCTTTTTTTATGGTCTGAAAAGTAACATCTCCGAATTTCTCGTCCTCTTTCATTAATTGAAAAAAGGCTTGAAGATGGGCCGGCTCGGCGGCAGTCCCACTCACTTTCATTGAACTTTCAAGAATCTCCAGATTATTCAACTGAATGGTCGCCGGAAAGATACTCAAAAAATATGTGACCATGGATTGAAAACCTGACTGCTTTCCCAAGATGTTCTCTATTTCCGTGGTCTTTGTATCGATCCGACTGGCCTCGTTCAGTAGCGGTAGAACTATCTGAACTATTTCCTTTTTTTGGTCAACCGCCTCTTTCAGGTCAATTATCCTCTGATCGATCTGAAACCTGTAAAAAAAGACCCCAATGACTACAAGTTGAGTAATAACGATGATGTACCTTAGGTAGTTTAGGGCAAAATAAACAAGCTTCTCCAATAAAGGAGTTTCTTTTTTAGGAATCAGATTTATCTTGTACTTCATTTCTTTTTGGTTAATTTCGCGGCTTGACTCTTTAATCTTTTTGCTTTGTTTTTGTGGATCGTCTTACCCTTAACGGCCTTGTCAACCTGTGAATAAAACTTGGCTATCAACGACTTTGACTCTCCACCCTTCTTCATCTTTTTCATGGTGTTTTTGTAGGACGCTACGACTTTTGCGTTTCTGATGGTCCTTTTCTTGTCTTTTCTGACTTTTTTTACAGCTGATTTTATGATTGGCATAATATTTTAAAGCACCTCCTCTCAATAAATAGTTTACTGAACTTACAATTCAAATTCTTTTTCAAATAATTTTGCTCCGTAATCTCCGTTGAATTTAAGCGTTAATTTTATCTTTCCGACTACCTGATGATAGACACAGGTACCTGATGAACAGGTTCCTAACGTCAATTCTTTTTCAAATTGCCTCTTACCCTCAAGTGATACCGTTCCAATTACTCCCTGCAGCCCCTGGGAGGCGGTAAGATAAGACAGTTCGTATTCTACCGACTCTGTTCCCGACGGAATCCCCGATGCTGATAAGGCAACTTCCTTATTTTGGGCATCGTTTGCCTCAAGGCTGACCTTAACCGAAGCATCGACGGTTGGAATAACGTCTTCAACAGGAGCCTCTTCAACAATCTCCGTCTTGGTATTTTGGCCTTTTATGACAAAAAAACCTACTAATAGCAACAGGACAACGACACCTCCGATGATCGCATATTTTTTCTGTTCAGGTTTCATATAATTTAAATATTAACTGTTAATTAAACCAATTTCTTTTTGACATATTCCTCAAGTTCTGGAACGGGAATCCTTTCTTGCTTCATGGTGTCACGGTCACGGACCGTGACTGTCTCGTCTTCCTGAGTTTGATAATCTACGGTGATACAATAAGGCGTTCCGATTTCGTCCTGACGCCTGTACATCTTTCCGATATTTCCGGCATCGTCGTATTCGACATTGAAATGTTTTTTAAGATCTTGATAGATTTTTTTGGCGAGTACCGCCAGTTTTTCATCTTTTTGTAACGGGAAAATCGCCGCCTTTACCGGGGAAAGTGCCGGATTCAACTTAAGGACTACCCGTTTTTTACCGTTGACTTCCTCTTCCTTATAGCTATCAGTCAGTATGGTTATAAGAAGTCTTGACAAGCCAAACGTAGGTTCAATCACGTGGGGGACAAACTCTTCTCCGGTCTTCGGGTCGCGGTATTTGAGATCGACTCCGGAGTGCTTCATATGGTTACCAAGATCGAAATCGGACCTATAGGCTAGTCCCCACATTTCCTTCCATCCGTAAGAAAATTCATATTCAAGATCGACGGTTTTATCCGAATAGTGCGACCTCTCGTGCGGTTCGTGTTCCCTAAACCTGATCTTATCTTTCCTCAAACCAAGGTAAAGGGCAAACTCATACATTTCTTTTTGCCAATCTTGAAAAACCTTCTCCCATTCCTCAGGCCTTATGAAATATTCAAATTCCATCAAGTCAAATTGGAGAGTTCGGAATACACCCTGTCCGAGAGTTATTTCATTCCTGAAGCAGGCCCCGACCGAAGCGATTCCAAAGGGCAACCTTACTCTCATTGTGTCAATAACCTGTTTGAAGTTCATAAATATCCCCTGCGCCAACTCACCCCTCAGGTATGCTTTTGACTTAGACTCTTCAACCATGCCTATTTTGGTTTCAAAAAGTAGGTTGAATTTTCGGGCATCTGTAAGGTCGAGCGATCCACATTTTGGGCATTTAAGCTTATTTTTCCTTATTATTTCCGTCAACTTCTCAACCGGCAGTCCCTCTACCTTAATGTCTTTTAGCCTGTCTTCAATCAAATGGTCAGCGCGGGTCCTGGTTTTGCAGTTTTTGCAGTCGACAAGGGCGTCGGCAAACCCAGCGACGTGTCCCGAAGCTTCCCAAACCTTGGGATTAAGGATGATTGAAGCGTCTACCATGACCATATCCGACCTTTCAGTTACGAACTTTTTGATCCATAGATCACGAATATTGTTCTTTAAAAGCGTCCCGTAATGCCCGAAATCCCAAGAGTTGGCTAAACCGCCGTAGACCATAGAAGATGGATAAAAAAAACTCCTTCTTTTGGCCAATGCAATAATTTCTTCCATAAATTCAATTATATATTAAAACCTTGGTAGTTTTTCACCTATTAGATCCTCTATGAAGTCGTTTAACTCCATATCTGACAGGCTTTTCTGGAGATAACCGAGTTTTTGGAGGATTAGATTAAGATAGTTGCGAGTTACGGGCTTTGAGTCCTGCTCTTTGGTGAGGGAAATTAAATACGATTTAAATAAATTGAATACTTCATCTTCCTTAACGCCTTCGGGTAGGATGTGTTCCAGGAAATACAAAAAAAGGTACAGGTGGTCGGTTTTGCCTTTGTGTTCCTTTATCTGCGAGAATCCCGACATCAGGTTGGTCTCGGAGAGAAAAAACCGCTCCCCCTTCTTGACGGCCTCTATTTTTATGTAGTTGCCTGTCTCCAAATGAGGACCACGTCGGCTTGTCAGCTTCTGGGCGTTATAGGCAATCACGGTTATGTGACCGTGTTCGCGGGTAAAAAGGTCGATGAGGACATTGCGATTCAACAAAGCTCGTTTCTTCAATACGAAGGCCTCGTCTTTGAAGCTGCCTTTCATAGATTATTAAATACACGGTCTGCGGTTACCGGACCCTTGTAAAGGGTCTTTCCGTTCATTGTCACGTCGATATCCTGGCTTTTGACACCCGCCTGTTTTTCAAAAAGTAGCGAATAATCTTTTGCTTTTATGGAATCGGGCAATGTGTATTTAACGACAATTGTTGCCTTACCCTCGGTCGGTACTTCAAGATATCCTTCAAAAACGGTCTTACCAAGATCGTCATAAGTCTGAACTTTTTTGGTTGACCCTTGAAACTCGACCAGCTTTGATCCCTTAGGAACATAAACCCTTACCCAGTTTCTTAGAGTCGCGTTGAGGCAGAGTCCTCCACGCTCTAAGTTACAGTCTGAGTGCGGATATGGATTCCTGTAGTTGACGGTAACTTCACGCGCCACTTTCCCGCTTTTCTCGTCTGACTTGGAAACAATAGCTTCCGAAACGAATAGGTTCGATTTGGCTCCTGCAAAATTGACGTTGTTAATGTGGAGGTAATCTCCTTTATATTCGTTTATGCGTCCCGCAAAATTGAGTTTTTCAACCGACTTCTGGATCTCGGGGTCCTTGAAGTTCAGAAGAATATGCTTTTCTTGCATGTTTTTGTACATGGTCTGTGCTAAGGTTCCCCAATACCTTGATGGAGAGAAACCGAGGGCTCGGTAAAACAACGCATACATCAAGTCTCCCAGGATTCCCTTCCGATTCTCCTTTATGTAACCTACCGGTCTGTCAACTATGTCAAAAAGCTGATAGATGACCTGCGGACAATCACATCTCTGATCGGTCTTGGCGGAGAAAACTAACCCTCCAACCTCGGTGTCGCCAAAAATCGTCAGCATATCGACCAAGATCTTTGAGTCAAGGGCGATGATTCCATCGTAGGCAACCTTAGAACCACTTTTTTCGTAAAGACTCTCAAACAGCTTAACCGATTCAACAAAATCGGGAGAATAGTTCGAATCTCTTATGTAAAACCTACTGACGTTCTTGTGATAGGTAAGGATTTCTCGAGGAGCTACCGGATGAACGGCGATGTTTTCGTCTATGGAATAGATGTCGTCAGACCGGTCGATTATCAACTTGCCTTGATTTACCTTAAATACGGTGTAGAAAGTCAGGAACCCGCCAGTCGCTCTTCTTTCGTTGTCATTTTGGAAGAGTACCAGATACGTTTGTTCCTCATCCGCCCCTAGTATATCGGGGAGTTTTTTAATGAGTGGCTTGGCGTCAACAAAAAGCGACGACATACCCTTAAACTGCTCCTTTACGTTGACGATATTGTCCCTAACAACCGTTTTACCCAATTTATTCGGATACCTATTTGGATCGATCTGTTCTATTAGTTCCTCTGCGGCTTTGATATCTGCGGAAATAGGATCGATCTTAGAAAGTAATTTGTCAAGGGTCAAAACGGCCGTTTGGAGGCGGTCTTCAGCCGACCTTTCGGCAAATGAAGTTTCACCTTTTTTAAAACCGATAAGATCGGCATATGGCTCAATCGCGGTAACCGCATTTGTCCCGGCCGAGACCATGTAAGAGCCAGCTTCGACTCCCCGCTTGAAATCTGCAACATGCGGAATAAAAGTTGCCCAGTAAACGGATTTTGAAGCGCTTTGAAAATTCTTGTACTTGCCGGAAAAATCATTCAGCCTGGTTTTAACAAGGTCGATATCATTTTTGGAAAAGGCATCCTTTAGCTCCTTAGCCGAACCCATAAGAACATTTCCTTGGGTTTTTATTTTGGAAATAGGCCTCCATATAAATAGATAGCCTACCAATAAAAATAAGACAACAACAGCCAGGACGACCTTCAGTCTTTTATTTTTTTTCATATCGGTGGATTTTTCTGTAAAACCAAATTTTTTAATCATTCTACCATTATATCAAACTGGTTTTTTAAACGGCGCCACGGCCGTTGAGCATCACAATCGGAGTCTTAAATATTATCTTTATATCGACCCATAAAGAAATTTTGTCGACATATTTGGCATCGATTGCGATCCTCTTGTCGAAGTTTATTTCGCTTCTTCCTGTGACCTGCCAAAGCCCGGTTATCCCAGGTTTGACGGAAAGCACCTTTTTCACAAGTCTCTTTGTGTGGGGGTATTTTTTTAACTGGTTATCAAGTTCATCCGGATAATATGCCCTTGGCCCGACCAAACTCATCTCACCTTTAAGTACGTTTATTATCTGGGGGATTTCGTCGATCGAATGCTTCCTGATGAATTTTCCCACCCGAGTCACCCGAGGGTCGTTTTTTAGCTTGTAGCTACCTCTTTTATATTCTGCCAAAAGCTCCTTGAACTTCGGATCGGTCCTTAAAAGGAAATGGGCGTTAGTGATCATCGATCTGAACTTATACATTTTAAATTTCGTACCCTTTTCGCCAATTCTCTCAGGCACGTCAGCAAAAACCACCCCTTGAGAGTCCAGCTTTATCATAATCGCGGCCAAAATAGAAATAGGCATAAAAAGCACAAAAAGAATAACAGACCCTACTATATCAATCACTCTTTTTAAATACTTTTGGTAAAGAGACCCTTCAAGTATGCTCGCCATAGTTATGTGAGATCTTCGTTCTCGGTGCCGTTGAAGCCTTCGACTAATTTTTTAACTTTGGGCATGGAGTTTTTTTTGGCGATCAGGATCACGTCTTCGGTATTGACGATTATATGCTCATCGAGATCAACCCCAACGATGAGTTTCCGGTCGTCGTAATTATAAATAAGTGAGTCTTTAGCATTATCAAGATAAAGCCTTCCCCTGGTGGCGTTTTCGTAGGTATGCATTTGAAGCGCTTCCTTGAGGGCTTCCCAACTTCCAACATCGCTCCAACCTATGTCCTCAACAACAACCAACGCTTGGTTTTTATTTAGGTTTTCAAGAATGGCGTTGTCAAAACTTATGCTTTCTGCTTTACCGTAAGTTTTCTTTAGGTGTTGGAGATAATCTTTTTTGCCATACCGACTCAGAATACTTTCAGTATTTTTGTAAATACCCGGGGACAGGTTTTTGAAAGCATTATATATAAACCTTGGAGTCGTTACAAAATAACCGAGATTCCAGGCGTATTTACCCGAATTGTAAAATCTTTTAGCAGTCTTAACGTCCGGGCGGTATTTCATTCCCTTAAATTCGTTGAAAGGAATTCCTGATGTTTTGCCAACTTCCCGGCCAAACTGAATATATCCAAGGTTTATGCTGGCAAACCTTGGCTTATGGGTGATAAATACAATTTTATCCGGATTTTTCTTTATAACCTCGGCTGATGCCTTTATAATCTTTTTAAAAAGGTCGACTTGCTTGACCAGGTGGTCGCTCCAGAGAATGGCAATCGGCTCATCCGGATTCTCCCGATTGAGGATTCCAATGGAAAGGGCAATTGCCGGAGCGACATCTTTTTTTTCTGGTTCAAAAAAAAGGTTTTTTTCAGGTATCTGGGGCAACTGTTTTCTAACGATGTTTCTATAAGCAAGGTTTGTTGAGATATAAATGTCTTTGTGGTCAAAATCAGGCAGAAGGCGATCTACAGCAAGTTGAAGCGTTGACCTTTCCCCAATAAGCTTTTCAAACTGCTTCGGGGACTTTTTGCGGGAAAGTGGCCATAGCCTGGTACCGGTCCCGCCTGCGAATATGATTGCTTTCATAAATTCTTTTTTAATTCTTCCATAAACTTGTTTTTGTCAAACCTCAAAACCGCTTTCGGACCTATTGACTTCGCCTTGGTCTTTAAATTGTACCCGATCCTTTTGAATCTTGCAATCGCTTGTCGCAATAGCTTTTCTGACCGACCGTCAAAAAAAATACCGGTCTTTCCCTCGATAACGGTTTCGGTCGCTCCACCCTTATTGTGGGCAATCACCGGGACACCGAAAAACTGCGCTTCAAGAGATACATACCCGAAGTCCTCCTCCTGGGGCATTATCAATGCTCGACTGTTGCCGTATAGGTGCCCTAATTGGTTGTCGTTGACTTTTGAAAGAAAGGTGACGTTTTTTCCCGCTATTTTTTGGATCTCCTTAGCCATTGTTCCCTCACCCACAACAACCAAGCGATCTTTAATGCGACGAAAAGCCCGGACTACCATACCAACATTCTTATATGATTCGAGTCTTGAAACAACCAAGAAATATCCGGGTTCAACCAGCTTGTGGGTCTTATTGATGCTTGCCTTGACAGAACTCCAGTAATCTACATCAAAAGGCGGGTAAACGACCGGAGCATCGATTCCGTAGTACTTAAGGCTCCTTTTATTGATGGTTCTTGAAATCGATAGAATTCTATCGGGTCGATGGGCAATGACTTTGTCCCAATTTCGTAAATAGTTCAGGGCTAATCCGTTCAGATAATTTTTCCTAAAATACTTCCTCTGATGACTCCACAAAAATCGGGTAGGCGTCAAAAGGTAACATATGTGAATTGTTCCCGGTTTTGTTATGATCGCCTTTGCGAAACTTGAAGTGACGGAAATGACCAAGTCATATTCGCTTAAATTAAGGGATTCAAATGCTAATCCGTAAAAAGGAATTGATAAAAGCCTGCTTTTTTTAATGAAGCTCGGGAGTTTTTGCATGAATGAAGTCTCAATGCGTATGCCTTTTGCCCATGAAGCTTTATTTTTGTCGTAAACTGAAGTAAAAAAGACTGCTTCTGGGAACATCTCGTGTAGCGTTAAGAGAACTCTTTCGACTCCTCCCCATTTGTCGAGCCAGTCGTAAACGATGGCAATTTTCTTTTCTTTTTTCATGCCGTCCATTCCTTATAAATTTTTAGGGTTTCGTCGGCCATTTTTTTGAATGAAAACTTCCCCGTAATCTCCTTATATCTAAAGGTCGGTTTGTGTTTCATGAAGCTTGATAGTTTTGCGGCAATGTCTTTTTGGCTACGGGGATCAAAAGATAAATAGCTGACACCAAGAAGCTCCTTAAATACCGGTATATTTGAAGCGATTACCGGACAGTTGAAATATGCCGCCTCAACAATCGGCAACCCAAACCCTTCGGAAAACGACGGATGGACGAGTGCTTTGGCATTTTTGTAATAGAAAATAAGATCCTCAACTGACGGGTTCTTGACGATGATTATTCTATCCTTATCTTTAACATGTCTCATGAGCCTGGTAGTAAAATAATCGTCGGGTCCCACCAGCAATAACTTCCAGTCAGACTTGATCATCTTGAAACCCATAATTAGATTCTCGACATTTTTGTGTGGATAAAAATTGCCAACATATAGGAAAAATTTACCATACTTGTTTTTCATTTTCGGATTCGGCCTACCGCTTAAAATTAAGTGACTGACGCCTTCAAGAATGGGAACAATCTTGCGGTCAATTTGCATCCCGTAAAGACCTGTTAGTTCTTTTTTTACAGCCTTCGTTGGTGTTATGATTCTTTTAGCCATTGATACCTGGCTCCTGAGTATTAGCCTGAAAAAGAAGTGTTTAATCGCATATATGATCGGGTTTTTTGTTGAGGCCCTGCCGGTCCGATATAAAAGGGGTGTGGCGTCATGGACCGTTGCCACAAACTTTTTTCTATAAAGCACCGGATAACTGAAATATGTGAAATGCATTAAGTCAAGATTGTCGGCGTAGAGTTTAATTAAAAAAAGGGTTTGTTCGGACAGAGAATGCCATCGGTAGTCGGCTCTTCTTTTGACCATTTTTTTACTGGTAAACTCAACCCTATTGAAGTTATCATCTGTAAGATACACATAAAAGACCTTATCTGGAACTTGCGTCTTGTCAAGATGAAAGAGAAGATTTTTCAAATAAGTACCCACACCCGTTTGCGAATACAATCTTGCATCGATGCCGATTTTTTTCATGAGGAAAGATTTTTCTTTAAATCTATTGCTAAATAAATTATTTTATTAAAAATCCAAGGGTATTTTTTTTCATAATGTTTGCGGTAAAAGATCTTCATAGAATCATAAAAATGAAATCTTGTCATTGATCTTATATTGCTGTCTTTTTTCTTCAGACCTGAAACAGATTTAAGATGGAGAACTTTCCATAAGGGATAATAAAGAATCTTATAACCCAATTCTTTTATCCTGAAGGCCATTTCAACGTCCTCCCCATACGCAAAATAATCCTTATCGAAACCCTTTATTTCCTTTATTATGTGTGATCTGACCATAAGAAACGCTCCCGTTGGAACATCGATTTCGTGGATCGTAGCCAAATTCAGGTGAACCTGGTGATATTGGCCAAATATCCTATTCAATAAAGGAACCCTGGCAAGAAACCTTTCCAATCCGAGAAAATAAGTGAGCGACGCCCAGGGCGTCGGAAATCCTCGATGTGACGCCGGATCTATTTCCCCGTTTGTCAACATCACCTTAACGGTTAAGGCTCCTAAGTCTTTTTGCCTCTCAAAAAAACCAATAAGATCGTTGAAGTTGATATCTGTAACAATGGCGTCGGAGTTGAGATAGAGAACATATTTCCCACGAGCTATGTCGGTTCCCTTGTTGTTTGCCTTTCCATACCCTAAGTTTTTTTTCGAAAGGATCACTTTTAGGCCAGACCAGTCTTTTTCTAAATTAACAAGCGCTTTAGCAGACCCGTCAACGGAACCATTATCCACAACGATGACTTCGTACTTTAAGTGGTATATCGCCAAATTTTTTCTTAAGTTTTTGAGGCACTTTAGAGTTATTTCTAGGGTATTGAAGGAGACAATAATGATTGAAAGCTGCATAATAAAAAGCTTACAAATTACCTCTTTGGTGACTGCTTGACTCTTCTTGCCTTTCCACCTGTACCTACTTTTCTTCTTTCGCGGGTTCTTGGATCTCTTGTCAGAAGTCCGGCGTCTTTAAGGGTGGCTCTGTACTGGGCGCTGTCAACGATATCAAGGGCTCTTGCCAATCCATGGCTAATAGCCTCAAGCTGACCGTTGGGGCCTCCACCGCGTACTCTTATTGAGACAGCAAACCTGTTCTCGTTTCCAGTCAATTTCAAGGGTTGCAACATGAATTCACGATCGTAGGCGATAGCGACTGATTTTGCCAATGGTTTCTCATTCAAAATCACTTCACCTTCTTTGACTTTTATGCCAGCGATTGTGGCGGTTTTATCCTTTCCTGTGATATAAAGCCTGACTCTGGCAACCGACAGCTTTCGGCGTCCGACGGCTTCATAATACTGAACGTTCTTGGTTTTCTTTGCTACTTTTGCCATATTGATTATTTTGAAAACTTGTCGTTGAACTTATGATTTTCGTCTTTCGAAACATACATCCTTCTCAACCTGTCGGTTCTAAACTTATTTTTAGGAAGCATTCCAGAAACGGCATTCTCAATTATTCTTGTCGGGTTCTTGACTAGAAGATCCGCAAACTTATCGACCCTCAATCCTCCGGGATAACCTGAGTAGCGAGTGTAGGTTTTTGAACCGGCTTTTCGTCCTGTTAAAACGACTTCCGAGGCATTTACGACAACCACGTAATCACCGCAATCAAGATAAGGAGCATAATCCTTTTTGTGTTTTCCCTGAAGGAATTTGGCAATCTCCGGGGCGATCCTACCAAGAACTTTTCCCTTAACGTCAATCTTGTGCCAATTTCTCTTAATATTTTTTTCCTTCAGCGATTTTGTAGTGGCTGTTGTTTTCATAATTATTTGTCCTTAACTTCCTTTTTGATAACTTCTTTATCCTCTTTATTGCTCAACTTAGGATCGGCTTTCTTAGAGGTCTCCTTTTTCTTGCCCGGCATAACAACAGGGTAGGCCCAAACGAGGGTCGCCGACTTAGCGCCATCACTCTCGCGGTCACCCAATTTGATTATCTTGGTGAAACCGCTTTGGACCTTTGACAATTGGGTCGAGACTTCCTTAAAAATTTCAGACAACATGTCATAATTGCTACCAAATCTCTTTAAAAGGTTGTTTTTGTCGGCCTCTGTACCTCTTTTTATTTTCGTAACGGCTTTTTCTATTTCAGGCCTTAAAGCCTTAATCTTAGAAAAGGTCGTAGTCAACTTGCCGTTTGTAAAAAAGTTAAACATCAGCTTGCGCATAAGCATGCGGTCTGCGTCATAACCTGCGGCAAATTTTGCTTTTTTAAATCCGTGCCTCATAATTAGTCAAGAGAAATGTCCATCTTTTTTAACTCTTCTTCAATCAATTGGATTGATTTCTTTCCGACACCTTTCATCTCTGCAAGCTTTCCTCGTCCCGCCTTAATAAGGTCGGCAACGGTCTCAATCTTCTCTCTAAGCAAGGCGTTAATGACCCGGCTCGGGAGATTCAATTCGTCGATGATGATTTCGAAAAGTTTCTTGTCGATAACCTCTTTCTTCTCTTCCTCAACCGATGCGGCTGTCGATTCAACCGGCGCATCAGATCCTGAAAGGATATATGAGAAATATGACGACAAAAGTGTTGTAGCATTTCTCAAAGCATCGTTAGGAGTGACTGATCCATCGGTCCAAACTTCTACAGTTAATTTATCGAAGTTCGCTTTTCTTCCTACGCGAGCTTCCTCAACCTTGATGTTGACTTTTTCAATGGGTGAAAAGAAAGCGTCGACCGGAATGAATCCAAATTCCTTTTTCTCGCGCTCGTCAACGGCTGAATACCCATATCCAACCTCAACAATCGCTTCAATATTTAACTTACCCTTATCGTCTGAGACTTCTCCGATGTAAAGGTCGCGATTTATAGGATCGACCTCACCTTCAATATCTGCAGCGGTAACTTTCTTGGCACCTTTGACATTGATCTTTATCTTAAATGGTCCACCTTCGGTGACGTTAAATTTCAACTGCTTGAGGTTCAAGACAATGTCAAGAACCGATTCTTTAACGCCTGGAATGGTCGTAAACAAGTGGGGAGCCCCGTCAACCTTGACATTGGTAACAGCAGCGCCTTTCAATGACGACAAGAGCGTCCTTCTCAAGGCATGGCCCAAGCTTGAACCAAATCCTTGTGGAAGAG
>CAZUBL010000012.1:0-24746 GCA_964618685.1 uncultured Gammaproteobacteria bacterium
TACTCAAAAAAAATATTGTTTCCTTCTTCTGATTTCCTTGATAAAGGCCACCTGTTGCAAGTGGTTACCATTCCGCCAAAAACAAAACAAAGAAAGCATCATCACCTAAAGCAGACCGAGGTTTATTACATATTGGAGGGAGTGACCACAATATATATCAACGACATTGAGCACGTAAGCCAGGCAGGCGACTCATATATAGTTTCGCCATATGACTCCCATTATCTTTGGAATAAATCTAATCAACCCTTTAAGTTAATAGTCTTTAAAATCAACTTACCAGAAAACGATGAAGATACGGTTTGGGTCGAATAAATCTGTATCCTTTTCTGATAAAATGTCTCCATGCTTAATTCCGAGCAAAAAAAAGCCGTTCAATATAATAAGGGGCCTTTGTTGATCGTCGCCGGAGCCGGTACCGGGAAAACCACCGTCATCGTCGAGAAAATAAAACACCTTATCAAAAAAAAACTTGCCCGGCCAGAAGAGATACTTGCTCTGACGTTCACAGAAAAGGCCGCTTCAGAAATGGTTGACCGCGTCGACCGAGAAATGCCCTATGGATATTTCCAAATGTGGATCTCCACTTTCCATTCTTTTGCCGACCAGATTCTGAAAGAGGAGGCATCCCATATCGGCATTTCACCAGGCTATCGTCTGATGACTGAAGCCGAAACGGTCATATTCTTGAAATCCAACCTATTTCTTTTCGACCTGAAATATTTCCGACCCTTGGGGAACCCAAACAAATTCCTGGAAAGCCTCCTACAACACTTTTCAAGACTCCGTGACGAAAACATCGACCCATCGGACTATCTTACCTGGGTTAAGAAAAGTAAGTTTGAAGATAAAAACGAAAAAGAAAAATCACAGGAACTGGCCAATGCGTACAAGATGTACCAGGGTCTAAAGACAAAAGAAAACCTCTTCGACTACGGCGATCTTATTTATTATTTGGTCAAGCTTTTCAAGACAAGAAAAAACATCCTCAAAAGATATCGGCAAAAATTCAGATACGTTTTAATCGACGAATTCCAGGATACGAATATCGCCCAGTATGATCTATTAAAGCTAATGTGTCCCCCTAAATTAAAACCGCGGTTGACTATAGTTGGCGATGATTCCCAGGCAATATACAAGTTTCGAGGTGCATCGGTCTCCAATATTCTTGCCTTTATGAAGGATTATAAAAAAGCCCGTCAGGTGACTCTTATGAAGAATTATCGTTCAAATCAGGTAATCCTCGATTCTGCCTATCGACTTATAAAAAACAACGACCCTGATACGCTTGAGGCCCGGCTCGGAATTTCCAAAGAACTTGTTGCCCAAAAAAAAACAACAGAAAAAGACCCCTTAAATTTTTTCTACTCCGAGTCGCCGGAAGAAGAGGCGGAATACGTCGCCCAGGAAATTATCAAGCTAAAAAAGAAGTACCAATTTTCAGACATGGCTATCCTGACCCGGGCGAATAATCACTCTCAACCGTTTATTAATGCCTTTGTGAGACTGGGCATCCCTTTTCAATTCCTAGGCCCGTCAACCCTTTATAAGCAACCCGAGGTCAAGGATCTAATCGCCTATCTCAAAGTCCTTAATAACCCCGATGACTCAATTTCGCTTTTCAGACTCTTAAGCATGGAAATATTCAAGATGGATATAAAGGACCTGACGCTTCTCATGTCTTTCTCCAAACGCACCAATTTGAGTTTGTTTACCGCGGTCCAAGTATACCTTGAACTGACAGATATTAATGCGAAAACCGAGGATTACGACAACTACAAGAAATTCTTACCTCTTCTTTCCAAAGACTCACGGAATAAAATCCGTAACGTTTATTCGATGATCAACAAGCACCTTTCCCGGGTAAAAAAGGATACCGCCGGCCAGATCCTGTTTTATTTTCTTGAGGATTCAGGACTTCTTTTGAAGTTGACCAATTATAGTTCTGAAAAGGATGAGCAAATTGCTTTAAACATTTCCAAGTTTTTCAACAAACTCAAGGCTTTCGAATCCGATCACGAAGATGCGACCGTTTCAGCGGTTGTCGAATATATCGACATAAGTATGGAACTCGGCGAATCCCCGATCGCCTCTCAGACTGACATCGGCGATTACAATGCCGTTAATGTGATAACCGCCCATTCCGCAAAAGGACTTGAGTTTAAAGTGGTGTTTTTAGTCAATCTGACTCGGGGCCGGTTTCCGACAAATGCTCGACGGGAAACAATTCCTATTCCCGTTGAACTGATTAAGGAAATCCTTCCCTCTGGGGACTATCATATGCAGGAAGAGCGAAGGCTATTCTATGTTGGTATAACGCGGACAAAGGAAAAAGTATATATGACAGCTTCGCGATTTTACGGGCAGGGGAAAAGAATTCAAAAGGTTTCCCCATTTGTTTCGGAATCTATAGGGGACGCTGCTGTTGAACGGACATTGGTCACGAAAAAGGATCAGAAACAACAACTTTCCATTTTTGATTTCAAAAAACCCAAGGAACCGGTCGTCAAAGAAAAATACTTTCAAAACAATTTTTCCTATACCCAACTTGAAACTTACGTCCGCTGTCCGCTTCAATACAAATACCATTACGTCCTCAAAATCCCGACACCCCCAACGGCTGCGATCGCCTTTGGCGACTCGATTCATAAAGCCCTCCAGAACTTCTATCTTGAATTCATGGGTGACAAGTCAGTCGGTTTGAAACGGCTTCTTAAGATATACCAAAAAACCTGGCTCCCGGTCGGATATGTATCGGCGTCTCACGAGTTGCGGATGAAAAAAGAGGGTGAAAAAATTCTTGAAGGGTATTTCAAAAAATATCATAACGAAAGACTTGACATCGTCGCTATCGAAAAACCCTTCAAAATCAAGGTAGCAAAAGACATTTATGTTGTCGGTAAAATTGACCGGGTCGATGGTCTTGTCAAAAAAAATATTGAGATAATAGATTACAAAACAGGTAAAAAACCGGATGAGAAAGAATTGAAAAAAAGCCTTCAACTATCAATCTATGCAATGGCCGCTACCGATCGCGGTCTTTATGACAAAAAACTTTCAGAAGTCGTCCTATCTTTTTACTACCTTCAGGAGCCCATCAAAACATCTTTCCAGAAAACTTCGGAAGAACTTATCGATACGAAAGAAAAAATCATGGATATTGTCGGAAAGATAAGAACGAATGACTTTACTCCGACTCCGGGACGCTGGTGCGATTTCTGTCCTTTCAAGATGATTTGCGAGGCCTGGCAGTGATCGTGTAGAATTCTTACATGAACTGGATAATCCTGTCGATGCTTTCAATGTTTTTCTTCACCGCTTTGAATTTGGTCCAGAGAAAACTTGCCATAGACACAAAATACCCTCGGGCGCTTTCTTTTCTTTTCAACATGTCGGCAATTTTCTTTACTGTAGTCTATTTTTTCGCAAGCGGCGTTTACAGGAATATCGTGTTGCCGACTGACCCTAAGGCCTGGATGTATGTAATAATCGCACTGTCATTCTACGGACTTTTTGAAAGGGGACGCTATATCGCCGCAAAAAACCTCACCGCCTCAACTCTTTCAATAGTAGGAACGGTCAGCCTTCTTGTCGCTTTTACGGGTTCTATATTTATTTATTCCGAGTCTTTGACGGTAATCAAGATCATAGGGGCAGTGATGATCTTTATTGCCTTGTTTCTTATTTCCTATAGCAGAAGCCACGGTCGCGAGAATTTAAAAAATATTGCTTTCGGAGTTTTCCTTTATGTCTTACTGGGTATCGCTTGGATGCTCGACAAGAAAGGAACCATGTATTTCGGTGCCGTTATGTACAGCATGTTTGTCTGGATTCTACCGATTGTCTTTGTCATATTTCCGAAGATAAAGATTAGCGAAATCAGATACGAACTCAAGGTGGCGTCGTGGAAAATCCTTGTGCCCGCTTTTATAAACGTCGTCGGATACTTGCTTCAACTTAAGGCATTGGAATCCGGTAACGCCACCCAAATCCTTCCCATTGTTCAAACGTCAACGCTGTTGACGGTCATTGCCGGAGTCGTTCTTCTTGGTGAAAAAGATAGTCTTCTTAAGAAGATATTTGCCGGTATCTTGGCACTGATCGGGTCATACTTCCTTATAGGGGTTGTATAATATAGCTACTTATGACGGACAAAATCGTTAAATCCAAGTTCTTTAATCGGATTCTGGATATGATCGTGCCAGCCATGTCGTGGACAATGATAACCCTGCCCTTATGGTTGTCACCCTTTCACCCGGCTGTTGTCGCCTACTTTATTATCGCCTTTGACCTTTATTTTTTCTACAAGTCGGCAACAACCACTTACCGGGCGGTCGTGAGCTACAACGAAATTCGTTTCCACAATAAAATAAACTACGGAAGGAAGATCAAAAAAGTTAAAGGAAGTTCTGATATTAAGCATTTTGTCGTTGTCCCAAACTTCAAGGAACCCATCTATAAACTCGAGGCAACAATCAAGGCGATGACCAATAACGACTTACCCTACAAAAGCATTTATCTTGTTCTGGCGTTTGAACAGAGGGAAACCGAAGCTTCCGAAAAAGCCAAGGTGTTTATCAAAAAATATGGTTATTTCTTCAAGGACATAATCTGCACTTATCATCCCCTTATGCCGGGTGAGGAGGAAGGGAAAGCCAGTAACCAGACCTTTGCCTGCCGACAAATTGAAGAATATTGTAACGCTAACAATATAAGCGATAAACAAACCTTAATCACCATCTGTGACGCTGACAGTTTCCTACCTAAGAACTATTTTTCCTATCTGACATTCGAATTTTTAAGGGACAAGGGAAGACTTCATCATTTTTACTGGGCTCCCGTTCTCCTTTATAACAATTTCTGGCAACTGCCGTTATTTGTCAGACTTCAAGCGACCTTATCCTCAATTGTCCGTCTAGCGTTTCTGTCACAAAAAGATAACCTAATCCAGGTATCGACATATTCGACAAACCTCTGGATGCTTAAGAAAATCGGATATTGGGATGTCGACATTATTCCGGAAGACTGGCATATTTATTTCCAGGCTTTTTTTGCTTTCGGCGGACTGGTCAAGACTATTCCGCTCTTCACAATCGTCAATGGCGATGCCGTCTACTCTGGAGGCCTTGTTAAGACCCTCGCCAACCGCTACGAACAAGAAAAAAGATGGGCATGGGGAGTTTCAGACGTAGGTTACGTTTTCCGAAAGTTTTTCGTCACTCCACACATTGACTTTATGACCAAACTGAAAAAAGCCATGTTCATTTCAGAAACCCACCTTCTTTGGCCAGTCTCCTTTTTCATCCTGACAGTATCGGCGTCTATACCTCCTTTGATAAACCCTGTATTTAAAAGAACGGTCCTGGGATTTCTTTTACCGCAGCTTTCCGGCCTTATCTTAACCTTTTCCTCAGCGATGTTAATCCTTTACATATATCTAGATATCAAACTCAGACAAAAGGTCAACGTTAAAACCGGTGCCTTATATCTACCTATTCTTATAGTCCAATGGTATTTATTGCCGATTGTTTCCTTCTTCTTTTCTTCTCTCCCGGCGCTCGACGCGCACACCAGAATTCTATTGGGGAAAAAGCTCAAATACAAAGTAACCGAAAAAGTCTAGACAATTGGATAATTAAGTATTAAACTGGGTTTATGTTTAACTTCCTGTTTACGAAAACTCCCTTGATTTTTCTCGTTCAATCGCTATGGCGCGATGAAGCATATTCTTACCTGCTCGCCAAAAAAAGCATAATCGAGATCATTACGATGACGATGAAAGATTTCAGCCCTCCCTTATATTATCTTATCCTCCATTATTGGGTAGCTGTCTTCGGAAAAGGAGAGATCGCGATGAGGAGCCTGTCCCTCATATTTTTTTGGGCGACCCTATACGTCGTCTATCTTATTTTGACAGAAGTCCTCAAACTGGATATGAAAAAGTCTTTCTTATATCTCCTATTCTTTCTGCTAAACCCTATCCTCGTTTACTTTGCTTTTGAAGTTAGAATGTATTCTCTGTTTGCCTTTCTGTCAACGCTTTCCTTTTATTCACTTTTTAAGAAAAATTCCAGACTTTATCTTGTGTCAACTATACTTGGACTTTACACCCATTATTTCATGGTGTTTGTCGTCATCGGACAGTGGCTTGTTTCCCGGTTCAAACAAAGGCAAGCGCTGTTGGCTTTTGTCCCGTGGATGGTCCTCGTTGTCTTAAGTCGAGCCACTTCAAGTACTTCCTTCTGGATTGGGAAGGTGTCTTTTTCCAATTTCCTGACGTTTCTTGGAGAAGTTTTCACCGGGTACGAAAAAAATTTCGGGTTTTTCAGTAATCAGATAATATATATTTCCTTGGCTATTCTTGCCGTTGTAGTCTACGCGCTGTTGAAAAGCCGACATGAAAAGAAGGCTGATAAAAATCTTTTTTCCATTCTTTTTGTTTGGGGAGTTGGAATACCTCTTTTCGTATTGATCGTGTCTATATTTAAACCGGTTTTTCTACCCCGATATCTCATTTTTTCAAGCGTAGGCTTGAGTCTTCTTATGGTCTACGCTTTTGAAAGAATGCCAACCTATTTAAAAGTATTTGCAATCGCTTTTTTCATTGCCTTTTCCTTAAATTTCCAGAAAATGCAGATAACAAAAAGAACCAAAGCCCCATTAAGGCAAACTTTCGCCGAAATAGGAAAGATGATGAAAAAAGATGATGTCGTATATGTTGAAACCGAGTTGGATTATTTTACCGCCCAGTACTACCTTGATAACGACCGGATATATATCTACGGCAAGGATTACGAAGAAATCCCCGACTATATAGGAAAGGTGTTGGTGAATAGGGACAAGGTCGTATCAACGTTACCTATCTATCCGAAAAAAGTTTTCTTCCTTAACTTAGATGGCTCTTACGACATAAAAGCCCTTTATTAAAGGGACTTAATATTATTATCGCATCTTCATCTTGATTGGGTATTTGGATACATGAGAAATCCAGCCATATTCATATTCACCCAATGTTTTTGAAACGATATCTACATGTCGCAAGTTTGAAATTCCTCTTGACAAATTGGCAGTTAACATGGTAGAGTGCTAATATGGAAGGAGGTGAAAAAAATACATGGCAATTATAAGATTTGATCCTTTTTCAAGCCGAAGATGGATGAGGCCATTTTTCTCATCTATTGAAGATGAGGAATGGCCGGAAATCAAAATGACCGACGGTTTGGATGTTTATGAAGAAAACGATCAGGTGGTCGTCAAGGCAGCCGTTCCGGGTGTTTCGGCCGACCAAGTTGAAGTCACGTTTGAGGACGGAGTCCTGAGAATCACAGCGCGAACCGAAGAAACCGAGGAAGAAAAGAAAAAAAAGAAAGTCGTTTATAGAATGGACCGAGTAGCGTCATTTGACTATACGACTACCCTTCCCCGAGCAATCGACGCCAGAAGTCTGGAGGCTAAGGTCGAGGACGGAGTGGTTGTGATCACCGGGAAAATTGCCGAAGAGGCCAAACCCAAAAAAATCGCTGTTAAAGCGAGTGGAAAATAATCATAGGTAAAAAGATCTTTTTAAACCCCGCTGGTACCAGCGGGTGTTTTTTAGGTTAGGTTGTCCAAATCCTTAAGGATTTGCGTAGAGTGAACGAGCGGGTTAACCTTTTCGTATGCTTTAGCAATGTTACCTAAAGGATCAATTAGATAAGTATTTCTTAATGTCCCTTCAAATGTTTTTCCCATAAAACTCTTTTTTCCCCAAGCGCCATATTCCCTAATCACTTTTTTTTCGGGATCTGACAGTATCGGAAAGTTGAGCTTATACTTGTCACTAAACTTTTTGTGAGACTCAACCGTGTCCTTAGACACCCCAATTACAACCACATCTCGGTTATTATAAACTTCCATACTATCCCTGAAGTTGCAAGCCTCCTTAGTGCAGCCCGGTGTATCGTCTCTGGGGTAAAAATACAGGACGATCCACTTTCCTTTGTAATCGACAAGCTTTCGGATCGTTCCTGTTTGGTCGGGCAATGAGAATTCTTTCGCTTTCATTTGTTTTTCTTCAAATATTTATTAAGAAAATTTTCTTCCTTAGGATCTCGTAAGGCCTTATAAAAAAGGTAACTATCCAACCCGTGCCAGGCTTTTGGAAATTTACCGGCCAAAATGAAGCCCCGTTTTCTGTAAAAATCTAAGTTGCGAATATTTGTCCATAGATGCAAAACGTGGGCACCTTCCTTGACCGCCAGCTTTTCCCAACTTTTCAACAACTCCGAAGCAATTCCTTTTTTTTGATTGTCTTTATCTACGGCTAACCAGTTGGCAAAACTGACACCGGCATAGTGGCGATGGAACAGTAAATACCCTACCAACTTATCATTATCTAGGCTTAGGATTAGGTGCTTATTTTTCTTATCGAGTTGCTCCTTAAAAAACTTCCTAGAATAATCGTAACTAACAATATAACCAATGCTTTTTTTGGTGTAATCAGGAAAAAGATCTTTAAGGGTTTTCTTGAAAAACAGATAAAAAGCTTGAAAATCTCCTCCTTCATACTCCCTAATAATCATACGAATATTATACCTCACTCTTCCTCTTCGTTTTCGTACGCCTTCTTGTTTTTTCTCTTCATCGCTCCTCGTCTATTAAATATTCCTCGGTTAAGATACCAAATCGCCTCTTGAATCAAATACCCTATGAACATATATACAAATAACGCAAAGATTGCCGAAAATTCGATCGTGAAGGGACCGGACAAGGTTGGCGACGGAAACATACCAATAAAAGGAGATATTAAAGGTTGACTCATATCGTAAACCCATCTCACAAAAGGCGCCGCAACGGAAGCCCCCATTAGTTTGAGAAGAATCCGTAAGGCGATTGCCGTTTCGGCAAATCCGATTAGAATATTATGCATTCCCAGTATTATGCCTGAAGTTATCATACCTTATATTATGCAAACTATTACAAAAAAGTTGCAAGAATATTGTAACATTGTTGTATGTTCGGCAAAGTTGTTATAACCGTTGTTGTTCTTGCTTCGGCCTTCACTCTCTATTCGTATATATCCAAAAGTGACTTGGAGAGACCCTTACAGAAACAAAAAACAAGTCCTGTCAATGTCAAGGATACTGAACCTGCAGAAATCCCCCAAACATCGGATGTTGCCATAGGCCTTGATACACCGTGGTCGATCGTTTTTATGCCCGACAATACCATACTTGTCGCCGAAAGGTCCGGTCAGGTAAGGCTTATTGATTCTAATGGTACGCTTGACCCGACGCCCGTTGCAAAATTCGAACAGGCTTTGGAAATAGGAGAAGGCGGATTATTAGGAATGACCCTTCACCCCGACTTTGAAAATAACCGTTATATCTATTTCTACTATACCTATTCCTCCGGTGATAACGGTACTCTAAACCGCGTCGTAAGGACGACGTACCAGAATAATAGATTGGGGCCTGAATCAATAATAGTCGATGCTATTCCCGGTGCTAGCAACCACAACGGCGGAAGGATCAAGTTTGGTCCCGATAACTATATATACATAACAACCGGGGATGCTCAAAATCCGTCCCGGTCACAGGATAAAAACAACCTTGCCGGTAAGATACTGAGAGTGACTGATGAAGGCAAACCGGCGCCCGGCAATCCTTTCGGAAACCTGATTTATTCATACGGCCATCGAAACCCCCAAGGACTAGCTTGGGATCAACAAGAAAGACTTTACGCCACCGAACACGGACGATCTGGAATACTTTCGGGATTTGACGAATTCAATCTTATAGAACCTGGAAGAAACTATGGTTGGCCCGATATTCAAGGGGATGCGACAAAGGAAAATATGGAAACGGCACTGCTTCATTCGGGACCCTCAACAACCTGGGCGCCGGCAAGCCTGGCATACCTTGACAACGCTTTTTATTTTGGAGGATTGCGCGGAACTACTCTCTACAGAGTGACCCTTTCCGACAATAAACCCACAATTGAAGAGTTTTTTAAAGGTAAGTTTGGCAGGATCCGGGACGTTGTTGCCGGTCCCGACGGCATGCTTTTCATAACAACCAGCAACCTTGACGGCCGAGGAATTCCAAAATCAGGTGACGACCGCATCATCAGAATCAATCCTAATAAGCTTTGAATTTGGTAAAATATACTTGCTTTTAGATGCCCGGTCGTTCAATGGTAGGACAATAGACTCTGAATCTATTTATCCTCGTTCGAGTCGAGGCTGGGCAACAAATGGAAACGCCAGTCCTATTGGTAACTTTTGTAGTGTCTACTTTTACCCGTCTTTACAACGGCGGCATCTTTGCCACTCTTACAGCCGAAGTTGGTCAACATTATCTTGAGATAATAAAATTGCTTGATGGCAATCTTCTTCTTGATGGTCCGTTAACCAGCCACTCTTGGTTGAGATTGAGTTCAATACCCTATTATTTCTTCTTCCCTATTTTTGCTGTTACAAAATTTCACCCGTTGACTTTGCAATATCTTGTTGTTTTAGCAAACATACTAACAATCCCGTTAAATTATTTTGTCATCAAAAAAACCATTAATCGTAACACCGCAATTATTTCCACCATATTGCTCTCTGTCTCCCCTCTTTTTCTCTTGTTCGGTCGAACGCCGGGTTTTTATAGCTTTGTAATTCCTCTTTTGTATATTCTCTTCCTACTTGTTTACAGAGTTATCAAGGATAAAGCTACGACCGTCTGGCCAATCTTTCTGCTTATTGGATTTGTGACGACATTACATGCGGCGTCTTTCATGCTTTTGCCCATATTCGTATTTACGCTTGTTTCTCTTGGCAGGTTTAATAAGAAACAAATCCTGTTAAGCATTGCCGCATTCACCTCATCCCATATTCCGTTTATCCTGAATGACTCATTCCAAGACTTTCGAATGTCTGGAAGTTTTATTCTTTGGATTCCATACAAACTATTTAACTTCATAACCGGACAAACTATTGGTTTGAACCGAACGAAAGTACCAGACACAACATTCATCGATATATTGAATTTTATAAAATCGGGTCTATTCCCCCCCGAGAACCACTGGGTTTTAGGGTTGGTTGTTATCGTTCCCGTAGTTATTTATTTTGCTATCAGGAAGAGGTCTACCTTTGAAAAAATCTTATATTATTGGCTCTTAGCCGGACTACTATTTCTTTTCGTACATAAGAATCCTCCCGTCCACTATTTCGTGCCCGTTTTCGTTTTGCCGATAATCCTTTTTTCAAGAGTTCTCTCCAGCTTGTGGGAAACAAAGTCCAAAAAAGTCTTTGTACTTCTGGGGATCACTATAATTACTATCGTCAACGTAGGTTTTATATTTTCCAAAAACTATCTATTTTATAGTCCTCGCGATGCCTACGGATTCGTCAACCTTGAAGACCAGCAAAAAATCGCTCAGTTGATAATCGACGACTCCAACGGAAAAGAGTATTCGCTTTATAGGATTGGTCCTTTTGATTCTTACCAGGGACAATCAAAAGAAAATTATGAATTCCTGCTTTGGAGGCTAGGTAATCCACCATCAAAAATAGAAGATATTACTTACGTGATCGTTGAAGGTGACTCCGATAAATCAAAAGGAATGAAAAAAATTGGGAAATCTGGAAAGCTGATTCTGTTTAGGATCAATAATTGACGAAGTAGTTTACTTTTGCCTTTTCCCTAAGTTCTGCAATGAAAGTTTGGATCTTTTCCTGAAGTTTTTGCTGCTTTATCTGTTCCTTGACCTGTTCTCTGGACGGGGTTACTCCTTCGGTCGGTTGAACCGAGCTTAAAGCCATTTGCTCCTGTTGAGCCGCCAAGTAATCGTCTATTTCTTTCTCGGTGACATTAACATCGTCTCCAGCCAACTTCGTCACCAAAAGCTGAAGTCTTATTTCGTCAACAAGCGTGTCTTTGGTCATTCCCTGTTGGGCAAGGAGTGATTCGAGAGTTGCCCCTTGAGACGAGACATTTTTCTCAATTTTAGCAAGCTCTGCATCAATTTCCTTTTGTGAAACCGTCACTTTTCTTTTCTTAGCTTCCTGGTTTATTAGGGTTTTGAGTATAAAAACGTCAAGGGTCTTTTTTCCTCCCTGTTTCTCAAGTTCTCGCACTACCTCAAGCCGGCTAACGGGTTGGCCGTTGACCGTGGCGGCGACTAACAACCGACCTCCAAAATATATGAGGGCTCCCGTTGCTAACAATAATGTTGCATACAGAAAAAGCTTTCTTGGGAATTTAACGGTAACGCTTGGCGATTTGCCTTCTTGTACGGATTCTACGACTGGGGTAATTTTCTTGACTGTTTTTTTAGCCTTTGTTTTTGCCATAGTTAATGGTACAAAATATTTGCCAAAAAGCAACTGAGCTTTTCATGCCAACCGCGTTAATTAGGGAATCGGAAACCTCAAGGCAACTTTCCTTACTTCTCCCAAGATCTTTTTTACGGTTTTATTTTTCCCCATCTCCTTTTCGAATTTAGCAATATACTTCGGCCTCAATTTCTTATCTTCGGGGAGCTTGTATCCCTTCAACAGTCCGATGATCTCAAGTATCTTTTCGCCGATAAATTTCATTTCCTTATCCTTCATCCCGCGGGTGGTGGCTGCCGGAGTTCCCAATCTTACTCCTGACGGATAAAATGGCGACATCGGCTCGGCGGGTACGGTGTTTTTGTTTAAAGTCAGTCCGACAAGATCAAGCGCCTTTTGGACAAATACCCCGCTTCCGGGTGACAGTGTTTTTGAAAGGTCAATGAGGATCAAATGATTTTCACTTCCTCCTCCCACCAACTGAAGACCACCCTTCTTGAGTATTGCCGACAAAGCCTTGGCGTTTTTTACCACCTGGGCAGAATATCTTTTGAATGCCGGAGTGGCTGCCTCGTAGAGGGCGATCGCAATTGCCGCCGTCTGGTTGTCGTGCGGTCCGCCTTGCAAACCCGGGAATACAGCCTTATTGATCTTACTTCCAAGTTCCGGGTCTTTCTTTAACCCTTTCTCAGTGACAAGAATCATCGCACCCCTTGGACCTCTTAAAGTCTTATGGGTAGTTGTTGTCACTATGTGAACATACGGGACGGGCGAAGGGTGGGCGCCCCCGGCAATAAGTCCGGCAACGTGGGCGATATCGGCCGCTAAGAAGGCCCCAACCTCATCAGCTATCTCGGCAAATTTCTTGTAGTTAAACTTCAATGGATAGGCCGTGGCCCCAACCCAAATCAGCTTTGGTTTATGTTCCCGAGCCAACCTCCTTATTTCCTCATAGTCAAAAAGGTCCTCGCCCTCATGGATCCCCGTCGATTTCAATCCATACTGAACGCTCTTAAAGAATATTCCTGTCGCCGAGACGTTATGACCGTGAGTTAGGTGTCCTCCGGCCGTCAATGCCTGTCCCATCAACGTGTCACCGGGACGGCATGTGGTCAGGCAAACGGCCATGTTGGCCGGTGATCCGGAATATGGCTGGACATTCGCAAAGGGCACTTTAAATAGTTTTTTGGCCCGTTCTTGAGCGATTAATTCAACCGAATCGACGTTTTCGTTTCCTCCGTAATAACGCTTTTTCGGATAACCTTCTGAGTATTTATTGACAAAATAAGAGGAAAGAACTTTCCTCACGTGTTCGGATGCGTAATTTTCGGAAGGGATCAATTCAATTCCTTCCTTCTGTCTTTTTTCTTCTTTTTTAACGAGGTCGTAAATTTTTTTGTCTTTCATGGGTAAATATTAAGAATTAATAATAAGGAAAAGAAAGAAAGTTGATTAAGTAGTACATCTTCTCATGTCATTGAGATAACATGATAAACGAATAATTATTACTTTGCAAGAGGTATGAGATATTTCGACTTTGTTGCCGAAACATTTGAGGTATTGCTATAGCCTTTTAATCTCATTGCGTTCGATTATAATATAGTTAATGTTTTATTTACTTTTGACAAGCAATATCCTGATGGTGGCGACTTTCTTTCTGAAGTTTAATACTTTACCGCCCCAGATTCCCCTATTCTACACCCGTCCGTGGGGAGAGGAACAGCTCGTAGATTTCTGGATGATCTTTCTTCTGCCAGCTCTCGTCAATGGGCTATATTTTTTAAACAATTATTTCTACAAAAAGATCTTCCTTGGGAATAACCTAGTTAGAAAAATATTAGATTTTATTAACATCTTCCTTACCGTATCTTTAACCATGATATTTATTAAAATTATTTTGCTCGTCTCTTAATATGCCTTTTGAACTAATAGTTTTATTCGTGTCTTTTGCCGTTTCTTTTCTTTTGACCGGTCCTGTAATAGTTCTTGCCCGAAAATTGAATCTTGTCACCAATAAGGCGCTGAGGTTTCATCCGGCCCACACCCACGAGGGGATAATTCCTCGAGCCGGCGGTGTTCCCATATTCCTGGCAATCTTTATTACTGTTCTTATGTTTTTGCCGATAAATAAGATCATGTTTGGTATTCTCCTCGCTAGTTCCCTTTTGGTAATTATCGGCACGATAGATGATTACAGTGATATCTCCCCTTATGTCAGATTTGCCTTAAATATTATCGTGTCGGCAATCGTCATCGGTTTCGGCCTCGGTATACCTTACTTATCGAATCCTTTCGGTCAAGCTATTCCGTTGGATACCTGGAAATTAAACTTTGATTTCTTCGGAACCCGTTCTATTTGGCTTTTGGCTGATATCTTGGCCATTGTCTGGCTCACTTGGACGACAAATATGGTTAATTGGAGTAAGGGAGTGGACGGGCAGTTGCCAGGATTTGTCGCTATTACCGCCATATTCATGGGACTCCTGGGCGCCAGGTTTACCGCCCATGACATAAGCGTCCAGTCGGTCACTCTGTTTTCGTTCATTGTTGCCGGAGCCTATCTAGGCTTTCTCCCTTTTAATTTCTTCCCTCAGAAGATCATGCCCGGATACGGTGGTGGAGGTCTGGCCGGATTTCTACTCGGAGTACTGTCAATTCTTTCTTTCGGCAAGCTCGGTACGGCGGTTCTTATTTTGTCTGTCCCGATGATCGATGCCGTTTACACAATAATCAGAAGAATCAAAAAAAGACAATCGCCATTCAGGGCCGACTGGGGTCATTTCCACCACCGCTTATTGGAAATAGGTTGGGGAAAAAGAAGAATCGCTGTCTTCTATTGGCTTATCTCGTTTATTTTGGGACTTTCCAGTCTGTTTTTAAAGGGTGTTGAGAAGATAATTGCCTTTGTAACCTGCGGAATTGTACTGCTTGCCTTCATGTTGATAATTAACCGGATGAAAAAGTTGAAATGAAATACCTGATTCACACCTTCGGCTGTCAACAAAACCACGCCGACTCGGAACGCATTAAACGTAATTTGGTCGGCCGGGGAATGACCAAAGCGCGGTCCTTCAAAACAGCCGACTACATCGTCATCAACACCTGCATGATCAGGGAATCGGCAGAAAATCGCGTTTACGGTCTAGTCAATAACCTCGGAAAACTCAAGGAAAAGCGACCAATCAAGATAATAGTCACCGGTTGTATGGTGGGCCTTGCCTTCAGGGACAAGACCGGAAAATACCTCAAGAAAATCCGGGAAACAATGCCCCAGGTTGATGAATTCATGCCGATAGAGGAAGTCGGATTCGATTTTGCTCCGGTTAGAAGCAACCGATTAAATGCGTGGGTTCCGATATCAAACGGGTGCAATAATTTTTGTACTTTTTGCATCGTACCTTTCACCCGTGGACGAGAAATCAGCCGACCCTACAAGGACATAATTGATGAATGTCTCGAGTTAAAGAAAAAAAGTTACAAGAACATCACCCTACTTGGCCAAAATGTAAATTCGTATGGAGCCGATTTGATTTTGGGAGAAAAGAATATCCAAGTAATGCGAGACATCGACAAAACTTATTTTAAGAAGAATCAATCTGTCCCAACAAATGACAAGGTTCTAATAAACGAAAAAGAAATCAAGCCAGTCTATGTCAAACATCTTGGACGATACCGTATCCCAACCCTATTCCCCATACTTCTAAAAGAAGTTGCCGGGATGGGCTTTGATAAAGTCGATTTCATTTCGTCAAATCCCTGGGACTTTTCAGACGAACTTATTTCGGTCATCGCCGAAAACAAGAACATCACTCGACTCATTCACTTACCCGTCCAATCCGGTTCGAACAGCGTCCTTAAACGGATGAACCGCTGGTATTCGCGAAAACAGTATCTCGACCTAATCGGCAAGCTGAGGAAAAAAATTCCGGATATCAAATTTTCAACCGATATCATCGTTGGATTCTGCGGAGAAACCGACCGGGAATTTAACGACACCGTTAAACTCGCCAAAGAGTCCGGATTTGAAAAAGCATACCTGGCAATGTATTCTCCCAGGTTCAATACCGCCGCGACAAAGGCTTTTGCCGATGATGTCCCCCATCCAGTCAAGAAAAAACGCTGGCAGATACTTGAAGACCTTATCAACAAACCTCATCTCAACAAGTACCAAGTTAAGAAACAACGACTCTCTTGATCTCCGGATTCAGGTTAACCAGAAATTCGTAGGGAATTTTGTTTTTTGAAGGGATAGTAAATTTGATTTCCGTTTTGTCTCCAACCCTAACACCCTTTACGCCGCTCACATCAATAGTTGTTATATTCATACTCACCCGCCCGATTATCCGGCAGGTCTTCCCATTGACGATAGCTTCACCCTTATTTGAAAGTTCTCGGTCAACGCCGTCATTATAACCTATCGGTAAAACGGCGACCCTTATATTCCTTTTGGCCGAATAAGTATAGTCATATCCGACCGTAGCCCCTTTTTCGATTAATTTTATCTGGGCGATCTTTGTCGTAAGCTTTGTCGCTATTTTGAGATTTCTGTTTTTTCCTTCTGGGTCTATTCCAAACAAGGCGATACCGCATCTGGCCATATTGGTTATCTTATCGATCCCCAATTTCCGATTATTTAATAGACCCGAGGAATTGGCCATGTGTATCCACTTTAGGGATATATTTTTGTCGCCAAAAATCTTGAGGGCGTTCTTAAAAGCGGCAACCTGATTTTTTGTTCTTTGATCATTAACCTTGTCCGCCGCGGCAAAATGCGACATAACACCTTCTATGTTTTTTAGGTACCTTTTGGGAATCTTGTCAAGAAACTGCCCCAATTCCCGAACCGGGACCCCTTCCCTCCCCATGCCGGTATCGACAAATATGTGTAAACCTGCGTTGGGTTGTTTTTTTGTGAGTTTAATTAATTGATTTATGTCGTAAACGGCAAAGGAGAATGGCAGTTTCTTAAAGCCAAGGTTCACGGTGTCTACATAACCCATTATCAGTATTGGCGTTTTTATTCCTGCCAAATTAAGCTTATATGCTTCGTATATGCTATCAACGCAGAAAAAAGGCACCTTTTGCAGGTCAAGAATCCGAGCCGTCTCTATAAGGCCATGTCCATAGGCGTTACTTTTTAAAACCGGAGCTATGCGAATATTTCTATCAATACCTGAGAGGACCTTATAATTATTGATTAGCGTCGTGGCCGAAACCTCAACTTTATTTAAGGGTCGATATTGGCGGCCGAAAGCCCTTTTTATCCACTCTTTAAACATCGTAAGTATTATATAATATAATCTAATTATGAAGATGCTCGTCACCGGCGGAGCCGGTTTTATAGGTTCGAATTTTATCCTTTATTGGCTTAAAAATCACGCCGAAGACCAGATCGTCAACATTGACAAACTCACTTACGCAGGCAACCTCGAAAACCTTAAATCTGTCGAGAAAAACCCAAACTATACTTTTGTCCACGAAGACATCTGCAACGCCCAAGCCGTTAATGCGCTAATTAAGAAACAGGGTATTGATACGGTCGTCCACTTCGCCGCCGAATCGCACGTTGACCGCTCGATCATAGATCCAGCGCCGTTTGTCAAAACCAATATTGAGGGAACATACGTACTTCTTGAGGCAGCCCTTAAGAACAACGTCAAAAGATTTCATCATGTATCTACAGATGAAGTTTTCGGTGCCCTCAAATTAGATTCTGAAGATCGATTTTCAGAAAAAACTCCTTATGATCCACGGTCCCCCTACTCGGCCTCAAAGGCTTCTTCCGACCACCTGGTACGCGCCTATAACGTCACCTACGGGCTGCCCGTGACTATATCGAACTGTTCCAACAATTTTGGACCGTTCCAATTCCCGGAAAAGCTTATACCCTTGGCAATAACCAATCTTATGGAAAATAAAAAAGTTCCAGTTTACGGCGACGGACTTTATGTGCGAGACTGGCTTTACGTTGATGACCACTGCCGGGCGATCGATCTTATTTTGGAAAAAGGCAAGATCGGCGAAACCTACTTGATAGGCGGACTAACGGAAGACATTCCAAACATCGAGGTCGTAAAGAAAATACTCTCTCTAATGGGTAAAGATGAGGGTGCCATAGAATATGTCAAAGACCGCCCCGGCCACGACAGGAGGTATGCTATGGATTGGTCAAAGATCAACCGAGAACTTGGGTGGAACCCAAGACACGGTTTTGACGAATACCTCAAATTGACAATCGACTGGTTTACCGAAAATAAGGAGTGGTGGAAAAGAATCAAGACAGGCGAATACCTAAAATATTACGAAAAACAATATGCTTAAAATAGCTATGACCGGAGGAGACGGTTTGGTTGGCTCAAGAATCGTCGAACTTTTAAATCAAGATTTCCAATTCACCAACTTTTCACAGGCAAAGATGGATATCACCGATAAAGGGCGCGTCGAAAAAGCTTTAGAGGACGCGGATTTTGACCTTTTTCTTCATCTCGCCGCCTATACGAATGTCCAGGGCGCGGAAACGAACTCGGATCTGGCGATGAAGATAAACCGTGACGGCACAAAGAACGTGTACGATGCTGTAACCCAAAAAGGCAAAAAATTAATATATATATCCACCGACTTTGTTTTTGACGGAGAAACCCCCCCCTACTATGAAGATAGTACTCCAAACCCACAAGGTGCATATGCAAAAAGCAAATTAGAAGGAGAGAAAGTCGTCGCAAATGGCGCCATGATAGTTCGAATCGCCTACCCATACCGGGCGGCGTTTGAGACAAAAAAGGATTTCGTAAGAACTTTCAAGTACTTGCTTGAACAAGGGAAACACTTGAACATGGTGACCGACTCCATGATGACCCCAACTTTCATCGATGATATCGCCTACGGACTCAAACATCTCATGAAAAACTACTCACCGGAGATATTCCATCTTGTCGGCGGATCATCGATATCCCCTTATGATGCGACCGTCATGATTGCTGAAAAGTTTAACCTTGATAAGTCACTTATCGGTAAAACTACATATGAAGAATTCATGAAAGGCAAAGCCTCATCTCCAAAACTTGGAGTTATAAAAAGCAAAAAAAACAATTTCTGGAAAATGAAAACATTTGAGGAAGGGATAACTGAGATTGAAAATCAGTCATTAAAAATTTAGAATAAGTTTCTTATGACAATTACAATTGTAGGTCACGGATATGTAGGGCTCGTTACTGCGTGCGTTTTTGCCGACTTCGGCAACGTCGTCCACGTCATCGGCCACACCAAAGAAAAAATTGACCGTCTCAAGAAAGGTGACCCTATCATCTATGAACCTGGACTCAAGGAGTTACTACAAAAAAACCTGAAAGCAAAAAGGATTTTTTTTACCATGGAATACGAACAGGCTATTGGCGTGTCTGACATAATTTTCATAACAGTCGGAACCCCACCAAAAGAAAGCGGCGAAGCCGATTTAAGCGCTGTTATCGACGTGGCCCGTAAGATCGGAAGTGCGTTGAAGAAAAAATTCACGGTTGTTTCCTGCAAAAGCACAGTTCCAGTCGGAACCAATAAGAAAATCGAAACCATCATCAAGCGCCACAAGAGTAAGTCCGTCGATTTCGCCGTCGCTTCGGTTCCGGAGTTCTTGCGGGAGGGTACGGCACTTGGAGATACCTATAACCCTGATCGGGTAGTCATCGGGTCGGATTCAAAACACGCCGTCAAGATGCTTCTTGACCTCCACGAACCGATTCCATCAAAAAAGATAATAACCAACCTTGCTTCGGCCGAACTTATCAAATACACGTCAAACTGCATGCTGGCGACGAAAATATCTTTTGCTAATCTCATTGCCCTTTATTGTGAGTCACTGGGCGCGGATGTTGAAATGGTCCTTGAAGCTGTCGGAATGGATAGAAGAATAGGTCGCAGCTTCCTTTATCCGGGAATAGGATATGGGGGAAGCTGTCTACCGAAAGACGTTAAAGCCTTCATAAGCATCGCCCGAAACAATAAGGTCGATGCCGGTTTTTTTGAGGAAGTCGAAAAGGTAAACGCAACGGTTAGGGGCAACTTTGCCAAAACAGTAATCAAGACGTCTCCGGGAAAGAAAATAGCCGTTCTCGGACTAAGTTTCAAACCGAACACGGACGATATCCGGGAAGCCCCGTCGTTGTATCTTATAGAAGATTTATTGAAGCATGGTTTTGAAATTAAGGCGTTCGACCCTGTTGCCAGCGACAACGTCAAGAAAATCCTGCGCACACGGATAAAATTCGTCAATGACCCCTATGAAGCGATGGACAAGGCTGATGCTTTGGTAATTGCCACCGAGTGGAACGAGTTCAAGCAAATCGACCTGGCACGAGTTAAAAAACTTCTCAGGAATCCTGTCATATTTGACGGCAGGAATATATATAACCCGGGCCTTATGAAAAAACAGGGGTTTAAATATTTTTCCATAGGAAGGTCATAATTTCATGAATAAAATTCTTATCGCCGGCGGCGCCGGCTTTATAGGTAGCCATTTGTCCCGTCATTATTTGAGACTTGAGTCCGAAGTCTGGGTAATTGACAATCTCATTACCGGTTCCCGAACCAATGTTGCCGATCTTGAGAATAATCCCAACTTTCATTTTATAGAATCGGATATTGCAGACTACGACTATTCTTCTTTACCCCAGTTTGACATCGTTTATGACCTCGCCTCACCTGCTTCCCCCGTTTTGTTTGAAAAAATACCTTTGGAAATTCTTAAAACTAACAGTTTTGGATTAATGAAGCTCTTGGATTTTGTGAAAAAGAGCCATAGCAAGATAATGGTTTTTGCCTCGACCTCAGAAGTGTACGGTGACCCGCAGGTTAGCCCCCAACAAGAAGATTATTTTGGCAACGTCAATTCGTACGGTCCGCGTTCCTGTTACGATGAAGGCAAACGTTTCGCCGAAGCCACAATTTATTCTTACGTTAACAAATACGATCTTGACGTCAGGATCGCCAGAATATTCAACACTTATGGACCCAACATGAATAAAGCCGATGGGCGTGTCATATCCAACTTCATAAACCAAGCGTTAAAAAATGAACCGTTGACGGTATACGGTGACGGCACACAAACCAGATCATGTTGTTATGTAAGCGATATGGTTAACGGATTCTACCTTCTTGGAACAAAAGAAAATCTCAAGGGAAGCGTTGTTAATTTAGGCAACCCAGACGAAAGGAAGATCATCGATATTGCCAATCTCATCAAGAAACTGGTAAAATCCAATTCCGAAATCTCTTTTTTGCCGATTGGGCAAGATGACCCGAAAAGAAGATGTCCGGATATTACAAAAGCAAAACAGCTTTTGGGTTGGTCGCCAAAGATAAATCTTGAATCGGGTCTTGAGAAAACTATCAATTATTTCAAATCACTGTGAAAAAAGTCGTCGTCATCGCACCCACCTATAATGAAATTGGGAATATAGATAATCTGGTCCGACAGATATTTGACCAGCAAAAGAAAGTCCCAAATTGGGAAATCCATCTCCTTGTGGTTGACAGCGCTTCAAAAGACGGGACGATCGAAGTCATACATAAATTAAAAAAGAAGTACAATCGTCTCCATCTGTTGGAAACTCCAAAAGAGGGACTGGGTCGGGCGTATATCAAGGGATTCAAATATTCCGAGGAAAAAATCAATCCGTATGTTGTCATGGAAATAGACGCCGATGGACAACACGACCCCGATAAAATTCCGGAATTTCTGAAAGAAATCGAAAAAGGAGCAGATTTTGTCATCGGCACCAGGTACTCTAAAGGGGGCTCAATACCTTCAAATTGGGGCCTTCACAGAAAAATCCTGTCTGTTGGCGCAAACCTTTTCGTCAGGCTGGGATTCATGAAGTTGAGGCAGACTGAATGGACCAATGGATACCGGGCTTTCAAGTACTGGCTAGTGAAGAAAGCTTACAAACATTTGGAAAGTTACTCCGGATACGTATTTCAGGTGGCTTTTATGGACTTTGCCATCAAAAACAACGCCGCAATGGCTGAAATTCCGGTCCACTTTAAAGAAAGAAAATTTGACAAGTCAAAGATCAATGCCGTCCAATATACCCTCCAAGTTTTTCTGTATGTCTTGACCCATTCATCATTCATCAAGTTTGTTGTTGTTGGATTCTTGGGTTTCTTCGTCGATTTTGGAATCTCTTGGCTCATGATTGAACAACTCCATAAGGCCGTCTGGGTCGGAACCCTTGTGAGCACCGAGACCGCCATACTTTCGAATTTTATTCTCAATAACTACTGGAGTTTTTCCCATAAAAAAATTGAAGGATCGGGTTCTTTTATCAGGAGCTTCCTTAAATTCAATCTCGTTTCTTCAGGATCAATCGCCATCCAGACCGGCGGCATGCAGCTTCTGACAGTAATATTTGGGAGGAATTTTTGGTACCTTTATAAGGTACTTATAATATTCTTTGTAATCATTCCCTATTCGTATATCCTTTATAACAAGGTCGTGTGGAAAAACAGATAAGAAGTTTATTCTTCACTCTTTGAAGAGTACTCTGAGGAAACCCACCCTTCGATGAATTCTCCCTCGTAAAGCCCATCCTTATTGTCATTGAATTTTATCTTGTACCAACCGGTTTTCTCTTCCATAAGCTCGTACTTTTCACCCGGTTTTACTTTTGCTGCCTCGCTCGACTCAACCGATCCGTCTTCCCGGACACGAAGCCAACCCTGTGGGTTTTCGTCAATAATCACATATTCCGTACCTGGTTTTGCCGACTCAGTTGCTTCCTTGGGAGTCGTGTTGACGCTGGTCTGACTCTGGTCGATAGCCAATTTAAAAGACGCGTTAACCCTAAATCCCGGATCAATGTTAATTTTCTGCGTTCTTCTGAAGAATCCCGGCATAAATACCGAGATCTCATGATCTCCTCTTAAGACATTCTCTAAGATCAACGGGGCGATTCCCTTCTCGTCGTTATCCAAAGTGATAATTGCCCCTTGAGGTTCGGTTTCGATATATATCTCGCCGTAGTTTTTGTCCTTGGGAGGTGACGTCATCTTTTGGGTTGTGAATATCTCACCGGCTGAAGTAATGTCCGAAGAACCCAATTCCCGGTTGACGTAAGTCAAGGCATTTTTGAAAACAGTCACCTTGCCATTCCATGACGCGGTCTCGGTCGATGTTCCCTCTGGAATTAGTTTGATAAGATATTCCCCTGTCTTGTACTTGTCTTCAAAAGGCGTTTTTCCGATAATGGCGTTATTGATAAAAACAGAAGCTCCGGGGGATGAGACAACTTTAATCCTGCCGTATGCGTTTTGGCGATCGAAAACAAAAAAGCGAATTAAGACAAATCCGACAAACAACATAACCAACACTAAAAGTAGCATGAGTTTATTTTTCATATGGGACAATAATATTGTATTTCAATCGTGCGGATAATTCAACTTTGACTATTGGCTAACCCAGTTTAATAAGAAAGACCCCGGCAAGCATTATTAGGCTCCCGATCCAAACGCCTGCCTTGGGTTTATCCCCAAATAGAAGAAGTCCGATCAAGAGGACAAAAAAGACCTCCAGTTTCTTGACTCCCGAAACCAAAGCCAGCGCTCCGCCGGTCGTTATTCCGTAAAGGTAAGCCAATGAAACTATCGTATAAGCCAGGGCGCTGACGAACAAAACCCAGAAATTACTTTTTACGGCACCTATCCATTCAAAGTCTTTTTTCGACATATAGAGGCCGATCATTACCGTTATGACTATATTGCCAAGCAGCAAATAAAACGATTGGTTTAAAGGTTCCATATTGTTCATTGCCGTCTTATCCATAACGGAGCTTGCCGTCATAAGAATCATGGCACCCAGATACATGAAGGCGTTTCTATTGGTCACTAGTACTTGGAAAGGCTTCAAAAAACCTTCCTTTACCTCCTCGACTTTCAAAACATATCCCCCGATAACAATAAGGATAAGTCCCATAATCGGAACAAGTTTTATCTCTTCGGCAAAGAATATAAGACCGAAAACGTACTGGAAAAGGACGCTGAAAAAGGCCAAGGGAACGACTTCTGACATGAGGCTGCCTTTCAAAGATTTAAGGGCAAGTGTTTTGGCATATCCAAAACAGACAACCGACCCCAATGTCGCCAACCAGAAATAGCCATTCAACTTGGGCATGCCGTCTTTTATTGAAGGATAAATCAAGAATGGCAGGGAAAAGGCAAACAATGTCCACGACACCAGCGAGGCATTGACCTTGGCCAAAGCTTTTTTGTTAAGCGTCACCGATATTGCCGACGTTACCGCTGACAAAAGCGCATACCAAAACCACATATAGTTTTCTATTCTACTATTTCCTTATAAAATAATGTGATATAATTATTTTCATGGAATTACTATCTGTCACCAATTTGAGGAGGATTTTTGGGAGAGATAGTATTCTTATGGCCTAAGAAACAAAAA
>CAZUBL010000013.1:0-23538 GCA_964618685.1 uncultured Gammaproteobacteria bacterium
GTTTGCGTCATTTTGTATTATCTGGGGAATCTATCAGCGTATTATGGAGGACACCCTCCATCTAAAAATTGTGATAGAATATATCCTCATAGCTTTTACTCTAATATTCATGCTCAAGATTATAATTTTCCCAAACTAATCTATGAAAGGTGTTGTTTTAGCCGGAGGACTTGGAACGAGACTCTATCCCTTAACTTACGCGACCAATAAACACTTGCTCCCCGTATACGATAAGCCAATGATCTATTACCCAGTCCAGACCTTGGTTAAGGCGGGTATAAAAGACATTCTGGTTATTGTTTCCGGTCCCCACTCAGGACACTTCATACCGGTTTTGCGAAACGGAGACGAGTTTGGGATCGACAATCTTGAGTTTGCATACCAGGAAAAGCCCGACGGCGGAATTGCCGACGCCCTGCTTCTTGCTGAGGATTTTGCCGACAACGGACCGGTAACCGTCATCCTTGGCGACAATACAACTGACGCCGACATCTCTGAAGGAGTCAATAATTTCAAGGAAGGTGCAACTGTCTATATAAAGAAAGTTCCCGATCCCAAAAGATTCGGTGTCCCAAGATTCGACCCCAAAGACGACAAGAAAATAGTCGAGATTATAGAAAAGCCCGAGAATCCACCGTCAAACTATGCCGTCACCGGGGTATATATTTACGACAAAAACGTTTTTGACAACATCAGGAAATGTAAGCCGTCTCCCCGCGGACAACTTGAGATTACCGATGTCAATAATATATACATTAAGAATAATGCCCTAGGGTGGAGCGACCTTAACGGGTACTGGCTAGACTGCGGAACCTTTGACACCCTGTTTATGGCCGGCCTTTATTGGGCAAACAAGAATAAATCCGAAATCCTGAATAAATTGGTTGATATATCAATCAAGGGATAAGGAATATGGAAAGCAGCCAGCTATTGCTAACAATTGCAATAACGATAACGACCATACTGGTTGTCGTCACCGGTTTGCAATTGATGTTCGTTCTTAAAGAGTTAAGACAGGCCCTAAAGGAATCCAAGCATGCGATCTGGAAAGTTGACAAGCACGAAGAGAAACAGCCGAAGCACGGAAAAGAACACCATAAGAAATCGATCACGATCCATTCGGTTTTGGATAAAATCAGGATTTTATCGCCAAGCCAGACGTCAGGAAGCAAAAAGTTTTTTATCAAAGAGAAGTAGATAGCGGTCACTCGAAAATACTATTGACTTTTAAGTCCATACGATGTATGCTATAATAGTTTTTTTGTTCCCCTTTGCTATTTGAGGGGTTTTTTCTATTAACAAAACCATTTTTCGACTTTACATCTTGCGATGAGCACCAAAGACAAAACAAAGATTAAACCCCAACACAAATCTCTCACACTCGGAAAGGGTGATCCGTCACTTGAAGAGTTTGATTTGATTGAAGTCCAAAGACAATCTTGGGAGAAATTGTTGAACGTTACTCTAAAGGACATTCTCAATGAATTTTTTCCGATTGAAGACTATACCGGAAAAAAGTTCACCCTCTTTTTTGAGGACGTCTACTTCGGAGAACCCCGCTATACTTTAGATCTCTGCCTTCAGAAAAAATTGACTTATGATACGCCTGTTTATTTGAAGCTTCGCCTTTTGAATAAAAAGACCGGCGCTGAAAAAACTCAGGACGTATATTTCTTCAATCTCCCGAAAATGACCGACCGCGGTACCTTTGTCGTCAACGGAATCGAGCGAGCGATCATTAATCAAATCGTCAGAAGCCCGGGAGTTTACTTTACTGCCGAGATCGACAAGACAACAGGACTTACACTATACAATGCTGAAATCAGGCCATATATAGGCGCCTGGATAGATATTACTATTAATAAGAATAACCTTATTGAAATAAAAGTAAATAAGAAAAGAAAATTCTTGGGAACTGCCTTTATTCGCGCTTTTGAAGGCGAGAATGACAATGAGATAGTCAACCAATTCAGCTCAATCGACAAAGGTTTGGTTGAAAAATACATCCTCCCCACCCTCAAAAAGGACCAGACCAAGACCAAAGACGACGCCACACTTGAAATCTACAGAAAAGTCAGGCCAGGTGAACCCCTCATTCTCGACAACGCTTACGAAACAATCAATAACCTTTTCTTCAATCCACGAAGATATTCCCTTTCGCATGTTGGAAGATATAAGATAAACAAGAAGTTGGGCCTTGATTTGGACGAGGACAAAAAAGAAAACCAACTCTTGACCAAGGCAGATCTTACGGAAACCATAAAGTATCTTGTCAATTTGACAAAAGGTCAGGGTAACTTCGACAATATCGACCATTTGGGAAACCGCAGACTCCGAACCGTCGGTGAGCTTATCTCAATGTACGGAATAAGAGTTGGAATGGTTAGGGTTTCACGCGAGATCAAGGAGAGAATGAGCTTGGTGACGGGTGAAACCAACGTCATGCCTTCACAAGTAGTTAACTCAAAGCCGATAATCGTCGCCATAAATTCTTTCTACAGGACCAGCCAACTTTCGACGATCGTTGACCAAACAAATCCATTGTCTGAACTTGACAACTTGAGAAGGATTACAGTCGGTGGTCCCGGAGGGATCGAAAAGGAAAGAGCCTCGTTCTCGATCCGTGACATCTCTTCTTCCCAATACGGAAGAATCTGCCCGATCAGAAGCCCAGAAGGCCCGAATATCGGAGTCGTTACCTATATGGCTCTTTATTCAAAAGTCAACAAATACGGATTTCTGGAAACCCCATACAGAAGGCTTGAAAAGTTAAAGGTAGGAAGCAAGACCAGAGTCAAATTGGGCAAAGAGGTTGTTTATCTACAGGCCGATGATGAAGAAAAATACTTTATTACTTCAAACGACATCAATGTAGATGAAGAGGGATTTATCAACCACGAAACGGTCGTTGCTCGACACAAGGGAGATATTGTTGAAGTTGAAGCTCAGAAATTGGATTTCATCGACGTTTCTCCTCGCCAGGTAGTTGGTGCTTCGGCAGCTCTTATCCCCTTCCTCCAGAATGACGACGCCTCCCGCGCCTTGATGGGAACGCACATGCAATGTCAGGCCGTACCTCTTGTCAACCCGGCCGCACCTATTGTTGGCACCGGAATGGAAGAAAAAATCAGCATGTCATTGGGACGCACAATCAAAGCTCCCGAGGACGGTGTTGTCAAATACGTTGATGGACAGAAAGTCCTTATTAAAGGAAAAAGCGGAAAAACCCACACATTGGAACTTGAAAGATTTGTCAGAACCAATAAAGACGTCGCTTTCGATCAGATGCCAAGAGTTGAAAAAGGTCAGACTGTCCGCAAAGGACAGATTGTCATCGACGGACCGGCAACCGACAACGGAAGATTGGCGCTGGGAAAGAACCTTGTCGTTGCTTATACATCGCTTAACGGCTTAGGGTATGAGGACGGATTCGTCATCTCCGACCGCCTGGTTAAGGAAGATGTCTTGTCTTCAATCACCATGGAAGAATTCATTGCCGACCTAGTTGACACCAAACTCGGTCCGGAAGAATTAACAAGGGATATCCCCAACGTCCGTGAAGAGGTTCTACAGAATTTGGACAAGGACGGACTTGTTCTTGTTGGAACCGAAGTTAAGGGTGGAGAGATACTGGTTGGAAAGGTCGCTCCCAAGGGAGAAAAAGAACTGACTGCCGAGGAAAGACTATTGAGAGCTATTTTCGGAGAAAAAGCCAAAGATATTAAGGACACATCCTTGAGGATGCCATACGGCAAACAGGGATATGTTGTTAATATCGAATCCATTGACGGCAAGAAGGATCCTAATGAACTTGAACCTTCAATCCTGAAAAGAGTCATCGTTAATACGGCCCAATTAAGAAAGATCTCGGTCGGAGACAAGTTGGCCGGACGCCACGGTAACAAGGGAGTCATCTCGAAGATTCTGCCTGCATGGGACATGCCTTACCTTGAAGACGGTACTCCTGTTGACGTTATCTTGTCACCTCTTTCGATTCTTTCCCGTATGAATTTGGGTCAACTTTTTGAGAACTTGATCGGAACAATTGCCGCCAAAAATAACATCAATATTTCGGCGCCTGTTTTTGAGAAGATAAAGGAAGAATTTATTTTCAGCGAATTGACCAAGATCGGTCTACCGATTGACAATAAGGTCACCCTTTACGACGGATTGACAGGAAAAGCATATGACCGAAAGGTACTTGTCGGAACAACCTATATCATGAAACTGATTCACATGGTTGAGGATAAGTTCCATGCCAGATCGGTCGGACCTTACTCTCTCGTTACCCAGCAACCGTTGGGAGGAAAATCACAACTCGGAGGACAGAGATTCGGAGAGATGGAAGTCTGGGCACTTGAATCACACCGAGTACCCCACACATTGCAGGAGATGTTGACGATCAAATCAGACGACGTCCGAGGACGAACCAAGGCTTTCGAATCGATCATCAAGGGAATAGATATCCCCCAGTCTTCGGTTCCCGAGTCGTTCCACGTACTCGTCAAGGAATTGAACGCTCTTGGGTTATCAATTGATTACATTAAATAATGGACGACACCAATCAAATTGACTTTTCCGGATTAAGGATTACTTTAGCCTCTCCCGACCGAGTTACCAAATGGTCGCACGGCGAAGTAACTAAACCAGAAACCATCAACTATAGAACTTTTCGAGCCGAAAAAGACGGACTTTTTGACGAGCGGATCTTTGGACCTACAAAAGACTACGAATGTTACTGCGGCAAGTACAAAAGGATGCGTTATAAGGGAATCGTCTGCGATCGCTGTGGAGTCGAGATCACGACATCTGCCGTAAGGCGCGAACGAATGGGACACATAAAATTGGCATCCCCGATCGCCCATATTTGGTATTTTAAGGGTTCCTCATCGGTCTTGAGTATTGTCTTGGATATACCACCTCAGTCATTGGAAAGAATCATTTACTATGCGTTATATCTTGTCATGGAAGTTGACAAGGAACAACAGAAGAAAACCATCAAAGTCTTAACGGAAATTAGCCAACAGGAAATAAAAACAATAGAGGAAGCATTCAAAGTCGAAGAGGCAAAGGTAAAACAGAACTTCGAAAAGGAAAAAACGGAACTCCAGAAAAAAATCACCAATGAGGAACAACTCGAGATAACTCGCCAGGAATTTGAATTCAAAGAACGCGAACAGCTCAAATTAACTTCAAACCAATTCGTCGATAAAAAATCCAAGAAAACGGCTTTCTTTGACCGATTGGTCAAGCTCGTTCGTTCTATAAAACCATTCGATGTTATTGAAGAGGACGACTATCTATATCTTAAAGAAAAAGGGGTCGAAGAGTTCCTTACAGTCGGAATGGGATCTGAAGCTTTGTACGACATCTTGACCTCATTCGAAATCGAAAAAATATATGCAGAATCGCTCAAAAACCTTGGGGAAGCCAGAGGCGAGAAACGAAACAAGCTATTGAAAAAGGTAAGAGCTCTTGAAGCATTTATCAAGGCCAAGATTGATCCCAAATGGATGGTCTTGACGGTCTTGCCGGTTATCCCACCGGACCTTCGACCGGTCGTTCAGTTACCTGGAGGCAAATTTGCGACATCGGATTTGAACGATTTTTACCGCCGAGTCATCAACCGCAATAACCGATTGAAACAACTCATTGACCTGGGAGCACCCGAGATTATCCTGAGGAATGAAAAAAGAATGCTCCAGGAAGCTGTCGATTCCTTAATCGATCTTCAGAAATCAAGAGGTCGAACCAGGACCGGAGGAACCACCAGTAAAGTCCAGAAATCGCTTTCTGACATATTGCGTGGTAAACAGGGTCGTTTCCGACAAAATTTGCTTGGAAAGAGAGTCGATTATTCAGGTCGTTCGACGATCATCGTCGGACCTGAGTTGAAACTTGACCAGGTCGGACTTCCAAAAGAAATGGCTTTGGAACTTTTCAAGCCCTTCCTTCTCCACGAGATTATCATAAGAGGTTTGGCTCCGAATATAAAGTCGGCCAAGAATTTCCTGGAAAAGAAAGAACCGGTCGTTTACGACATATTGGAACAGATAACCAAAGACCACCCTGTTTTACTAAACCGTGCTCCGACCCTTCACAAGTTGTCGGTTCTCGGATTCTACCCGGTTTTAACTGACGGACACGCCATCAAATTGCACCCGACAGTCTGTGCCGGATATAACGCTGACTTTGACGGAGATGCCATGGGCGTCTTCCTGCCTTTGTCAAAAAACGCCATCAACGAGGTCAAGGACAGAATGTTGCCCTACCACAACTTGTTGAAACCGGCTGACGGATCACCGATCGTTCTGCCGAACAAGGAAATGGCCTTGGGTTGCTATTATCTGACAACCATGAACGCTCACCACGCAACCAAAAAAGACGAGGAATTGAAAGTTTATTCGACTGCCGGAGAAGCCATAAAATACTTCAATTTGGATATGGTGACTCTTAGAGAACCCATCTTAATTCACGTTGATGGAAAGATCGTCAGGACTACGATAGGACGAATCATTTTCAATGAAACGCTTCCAGAGGAACTGAAATTCATCAACGAAGAAGTCAAGGCATCAGACATCAAAAACCTGGTCTTGAGGGCCATGAAACTATACGAAAAGAAAACCGTCGGAGCCTTGATCGACCGTATCAAAGAAATCGGCTTCTGGGCCGCGACAATCTCAGGAGGTCTTTCGGTGTCTATATTCGACTGCGAAATCATCCCAGATAAAGACAAGATTATCGAAGAAACCGAGAGCGAGATTGACAAAGTTCGCCACAACTTCGAACAGGGTTTATTGACGATCGAAGAGAAGAAAAGATATTCCAATAAACTTTGGATCGACACGACAGAGAAATTAGCCGACAAGACCTGGAACCAGCTAGATGACGAGAACCCAGTCAAGATTATCATCAAATCGGGAGGAGCCCGCGCATCCCGTGAACAGTTGAAGCAGTTGTCTGCTATGAAAGGACTTGTTGTTGACCCGTTGGGAAAGATCATCGAGGTTCCCACAAAGTCAAACTACCGACAGGGTCTTTCGATTTTCGAATATGTAATTTCCGCCCGTGGTGCCCGCAAGGGATTGACCGACTCGGCTCTTAAAACCGCCGATGCAGGTTATCTGACACGCCGTTTGGTTGACGTTGCCCACGACATGATCATAAGGGAAGAAGATTGTAATACTGAAGAGGGTCTGACAATTTCAACCGACATGACCCGCGGCGACAAATTCCTTGATCGTATAAGGAACAGATATTCCGCCGCCGATATTCATAAAGACAATAAGGTCCTTATCGAAAGAAATACATTATTGGATATTGAAAAGGTCAACTTGATCCAGAAGAATGGAATTGAAAAAGTTACCGTCAGGTCTCCCCTTTTCTGCCAGTCGCCGTATGGCGTATGTCAGAAGTGTTACGGAACCGATCTCTCCACCAACCAGAACGTTGATATCGGAGTCCCGGTTGGAGTCATGGCTGCCCAATCGGTCGGAGAGCCGGGAACTCAGTTGACGATGCGTGTCCGTCACTTTGGAGGAATCGTTATCTCAGACGTTACCCAGGGTTTGCCGCGAGTTGAAGAACTCTTTGAAACCAGGACTCCCAAGATCGTATCGCCGATTGCCGAGATATCCGGAAAAGTGTCAATCCAGGAAGACACCGAAAAGGAAGTTTATTCCGTCAAGATCGCATCTGAGGGAACCGATTCTAATGTTAAGGAACAGGAATTTGTTATCCCGATGTCTCAAAAACTGAAGATTAAAGACGGTGAACTCATTGCTTCGGGCACGTCGCTTTCCGAAGGATATCTTGACGTCAATGACGTTCTTTCAATCCGTGGACTTCGCGCCGCCCAGATTTACCTTTTGGACGAAATCCAGAAGGTTTATGAATCGCAGGGAATAACGATCCACGACAAGCACTTTGAAGTAATCATACGCAAAATGAGCGACAAGGTCATTATCGAAGATGAAGGCGACACTGCCTTTATTAAAGACGAAGTTGTATCGCGAATAAGGTTTGAGGAAGAAAACAAGAAGGTATTGGCCAAAGGCATGAAGCCGGCTACCGGAAAGATATCCATCTTGGGTATAACCCGAGCCGCTATCTATACCGACTCTTGGCTGTCGGCCGCCTCATTCGAACAGACAACCAACGTCCTGTCGTCAGCCGCCATCAAAGGCCAAGCGGATTACTTGCTGGGCTTGAAAGAAAATGTTATAATTGGCAGATTAATTCCCGTTACCGCCGAATTAATCGAAAAGTATTACGGTAAGTTTGTTAATAAATATGCCGACAATCAACCAACTGATCAAAAGGGGTCGAAAGACGAGGATCCGAAAGTCTAAAGCAATCGCCCTAAAGAACAATTTTAATTCCTTGAAGAGAAGGTATCTTAAGGTCAATAATCCTTTGAAAAGAGGGGTCTGTACAGTCGTTAGGACAATGACCCCAAAGAAACCTAACTCAGCGCTTCGTAAAGTGGCCAGGGTAAGACTCTCCAATAAAATGGAGGTGACCGCTTATATCCAAGGAATCGGTCATAATCTGGCCGAACATTCGATCGTCTTGGTCCGTGGTGGCCGCGTCAAGGATTTGCCGGGTGTGAAATATCATATAGTACGCGGAAAATTTGATGCAGGTGGAGTGGAAAAACGCACTTCCTCCCGTTCAAAATATGGCACTAAGGCTCCAAAAGCCAAGCCCGCCGCCTAATTAAATAAGTTTATTTTATAGAAAAATGCCAAGAGGAAATTACAAGAGGGAAAAAGTTTCCCCAGATAAGGTTTACAAGAGTCTGGAAGTATCCAAACTGATTAACTATGTTATGGTCGACGGAAAAAAATCCGTTGCCGAAAAACAGGTCTACCAGGCTTTCAAAATGCTTGAAGACCAAGGACAGGATCCCATAAAAATCTTCCACCAAGCAATTGACAACGTCTCCCCCATTCATGAAGTCAAACCCAGAAGGTTGGGAGGCGCTTCATATTTGGTTCCGATTGAAGTAAGACGGGATCGTAAGATTTATCTTGCCTTAAACTGGATTGTTAATGCCGCCCGCGCCAGAACAAATAAAGAATTCCATTCTTTTGGAGCTAAGTTACTGGCCGAACTTACAGACGCCGCCAAAAACATCGGTGCCGCCGTCACTAAGCGTGCCCAGACAGAAAAATTAGCAGAGACCAACAAAGCGTTCTCTCATTTGAAGTGGTAAAGACCTATGGCACAGCAACCTATTGTCACTAAAAACCGTAATGTACCTTTGGACAAGATCCGCAATGTCGGAGTTATTGCCCATATCGATTCCGGTAAAACTACCACTTCGGAACGATTCCTTTTCTACACCGGAAAAAGCTACAAGATCGGAGATATTGACGAAGGAAACACTCAACTTGACTGGATGCCACAGGAAAAAGAACGAGGTATCACAATCGTTTCCGCCGCCACAACCACATTCTGGAACGGTATTCGTATCAATATTATCGACACCCCGGGACACGTTGACTTTACAGCGGAAGTTGAACGATCTTTGAGAGTCTTGGACGGAGGGGTTGTCATTTTTGACGCCGAAGAGGGAGTCCAGTCCCAGTCTGAAACCGTATGGCGTCAGGCCGACAAATACAAGGTTCCCCGTATATGTTTTATAAACAAAATGGACAAGTTGGGCGCCGACTTTGATGCCACCGTCAAAGAGATTGAAGACCGATTGGGAGCCCACCCGGCCGTTATGGTTTACCCTATAGGAAAAGAGCAAGAATTCAAGGGAATTATTGATCTTTTCACATTGGAGGCTAAATACTGGGATATCGATCCCCAGGGGATTAAATTCAGAGTCGAAAAAGAAATTCCCGAAGATATGAAGACCGCCGTCATGGCCGCTCGCGCAAAACTGGTTGAAAAAATCGCCGAAACCGACGACAAACTTTTGAACAAATACCTAAACGCCGAAGAAATATCGGTTGAGGAATTGAAGGCCGCTTTAAGGCGCGCCGTCATTGCCTACAAACTGATTCCCGTCTACTGCGGAACGTCTTTGCGCAACAAAGCCGTTCAGCCGGTTTTGGACGCAATTGTGGATTATCTTCCGTCACCGGTTGACTTGAAGGAAATTAAAGGACTTCACCCGACAACCAACGAACCGGTCGTACGACAACTTGTGCCAACCGAAAAATTTGCCGCCTTAGCTTTTAAGATCCAGCTTGACCCACACGTTGGAAAACTGACCTATACGAGAATCTATTCCGGAGTCCTTGAATCTGGTTCTTATGTATATAATGTTAATCGGGATCGCCAGGAAAGAGTCAGCCGCATCCTTTTGATGCACGCCAACACAAGAGAAGAAATCGATAAAGCTTATTCCGGAGAGATCGTTGCTCTTGTTGGACCCAAAGACTCAAGAACTGGAGATACTTTGGCAGATCAGGACAGTCCATTAATCCTTGAAAAGATAACCTTTCCCGAACCGGTTATTTCATTGGCGATCGAACCCAAGACTAAAGCCGATCAGGAAAAATTATCTTATACCCTTCAGAGATTGGCCGAAGAAGACCCAACCTTCAAAGTCAAAGTCAACCACGAAACTGGTCAGACCGTCATGTCGGGAATGGGAGAGCTCCACCTTGAGATCTTGGTTGACCGCATGAAACGAGAAATGGGAATGGACGTCAATGTCGGTAAACCTCAGGTTGCCTATAAGGAAACAGTTAAAGGACCGGCTGAGGACGTTGAAGTCAAATACATCAAGCAAACGGGTGGTCACGGACAGTATGGCCACTGTGTCATTAATATCGCTCCTCTTGGACGCGGTGAAGGATTCAAATTTACCAACAAGATCAAGGGAGGAGCAATTCCTTCAGAATTTATTCCGTCGGTTGAAAAGGGAGTGATTGAGGCCCTTGAAAAGGGTGTCTACCTTGGTTATCCTATGACCGATCTTGAAGTAACTCTTGTTGATGGAAGCTACCACGACGTTGACTCGTCAGACATTGCCTTCAAAATTGCCGGGTCAATGGCACTTCAAGATGCCGCAAAACGCGCTGGCATGGTCCTTCTTGAGCCGATAATGAAACTTGAGGTTACTATCCCCGAACAGTTCATGGGAGTCGCCATTGGTGACGTATCGTCCAAAAGAGGTAAGATCCTTGGAACCGAAAAAAGAGCCCGAGCAGTTGTCATCAAAGCCTACGTACCACTCGCCGAGATGTCAGGATACGCCACCCAGATCAGGTCGCTGACCGAAGGCCGTGGCATCTTCTATATGGAGCCCTCACACTACGAGGAGGTCCCGCAGAATATTGCCCGCGCTATGGCGGAAAAGTAACCCAACTTGTATAATTGTTGGTAGTAATATGCGCATCCTCATTTTTTCCGACTCCCATCTTTATCTACCTGTCGATGAGAAAAAACTGGAGTTTCTCAAAAAGATAATCAAATCCGCAGACCGAGTGATCATAAACGGCGACTTCTACGACAGCTATATGATCAAATTTGACGAGTTCATAAACTCGAGATGGAGTGAGCTTTTCCCTCTTTTGAAATCTAAAAAAGCCATTTATATATATGGCAACCACGACGCCAGGAAATCTTCGGATAATAGGTCGGAATTGTTTTCCGAAATCCAGGCTGAAAGATACAAGATAAAGACACCAACAAAAACATACATCTTCGAACACGGTCAAAAAACCCGGGTGACGGCTGACGTTTCCCATAATATAGAATGGAAATATCTCCACGCAGCAATAGTTATCGGCCATTTTATGAGAGGATTGATGGTTTCGTTATTTGGCAGGTTGTTTCTATTTCTCAGATTCAGCTACAGGAATAATAACTCCAAAAAAAGAATCGCCAAAATGTACAAACCAGCCGAGAACGAAGTCTACGTTATCGGCCACAACCACTGGGGCGAGATCGATCTTAAGAATAACTTTGCCTCAACCGGCGCCGTTCTCTACGGATACGCCCAATATCTAACGATTGACGATGGAGTCATAACTCTTCATGAAGGCTGGTATAAATAATTCGTTATCGTTCCTCATGTAAACGGACCGCCATCTTAACATAAACAAACTCCCTCTTGACAGTGAACAAATGTTTACTATAATTATTCCATATGGCCACCGACAGACTTTCTCTTCTGAAGAGATTTTTCAAAAAAAACCGAAGATTACCTTCGTATTCTGAAATGTTGTCACTTTTCGGATTCTCATCTAAAAATGCCGTTTTCAAACTTATAAACAAATGGGTTGAAGCCGGTTTCATTAAGAAGGAATCGGGCAAACTCGCACCCACTCCCCGATTTTTTGCTCTTCCGATGCTCGGACTCATTAAAGCCGGTTACCCTATTCTCGCCGAAGAAAACCGGAATTATCTGACTCTTGACGATTACTTAATTGAAGATCCGACCTCTGCCTTTCTTCTTAAGGTCTCCGGCGACTCCATGACCGGAGTCGGGATATTCGAAGGGGATATAGTCGTTATCGAAAGAAAAAAACAGGCTTCGATCGGTGACATAGTCCTGGCGCAGATCGACCACGAATGGACCTTGAAGATTTTAAGGAGAGACCGAATGAAAAGGACCAACTATCTGGAAGCCGCCAATCCAAAATACCCGGCTTTTAGGCCACGAGAATCGCTTGAGATATTCGGGGTCGTCAAGGCAGTTGTCAGGAAATTCAACTAAAGTTTGATGATTGTTTTTTCAGTTTTGACTTCTTTCAATAGTATATCTTCGGTAGTTGTCGCCACGGTCTGATAATTCTCAACCAATCCTAGAACAATCATTTTGTTATCAATATCAAGTTCCGAGAAAATATCATCAAGAAGAAGGATCGGTTTAATGCCGGTTTTCTCAAAAAACTTAACCTCATTCAGTTTAAGCCAGAAAACTGCCAGACGCTCTTCGCTTCGGGACGCATAATGATGGACGTTTTTATTCAAAATACCGTTTGAGACTGAGATCTGAAAGTCATCCTTCTGGGGACCGATCATTGTCTTTCTTATAATCCGCTCCTTTTCAAAAGCCGCTTCAAGTCTGTCTTGCGTAAACTCGTTTTTGACATATTCGATTGAAAATTCCTTTGAATCAAGTTTCTTGTTTGAATTCAAATATTGAATATATTCCTTCCTTTTTTCAACCAAGTATTGAGACTCCTTAATAAGATATTCGTTCCAGAATTTGAGCTCCTCTTTCAAGGCTTTTATATCCGTGTGTTTTTCAAGAACTTTGTTCCGACGCCTTAAGGCCATTTCGTAGTTTGTCAGCTTTTTTTTGTAATCTATGTCAAAAACCGAAAGAAGCCTGTTGAAGTAGTCTCGTCTCAAACTCGGCGAACCTTTTATGATGTTAATCTGGTCGGGAGTGAAAAGAACCGCTTTAACAAGATCTTTGGTATAGAAGTCTCTTCTTTTTGAGGTTTTGTTGACGAAATATGTCTTGGCCGGCCGTCCATTCTTGTATCGTATGTCAATCTCATAAGTATCTTCCTTGCCGTTTATTCCAAAGACTCCCCTGACCGATGTCCCATTGGTATCAAACCTGATAAGCTCCTCTTCCCGATCTTCGCGAAAGCCGTGGCCGTTAAGGGTAAAAAAGACGGCTTCCAAAAGGTTGGTTTTCCCTCTTGAGTTGTGACCGGCAACAACCGTCAGTCCGGGGCTAAGAACGAATTCACGACTGTCAAAACTACGGAAATTTCGAAGGTTTAAGCTTTTGAGGATCATTGTTACTTGGCTTTCTTCTTTAACAGGAATCGGGCTCCAAAAAAGTCGAAGGCGCCGATGGGAAGATGAGAGGATAAGGTAACGGAATCAAATGACTCGAAGGTCTTTTTCCAGTATTTGGTAAAGAAGAAAGAGACATTTGAAAAATCACGCTGGTGAAATAGGACGTATAAAAGGCTTTCCGGAGTCAGTATCTTATGGAAAATGAGCTTTTTCCCTACCCTTATAGTCTCCCTTATGGCTTTTTTTATCTTTGACCTCTCAAGGTGTTGGAGAAGGTTGTAGGAAACGACTAAATCAAACGCATCGTCATTGTAGGGAATATCGGTGACGTCGGCGATTTTGATATATCTTTGAAGATCGCGGTCTATGAGTTTCTTGGCTTCTGGTGAGAAGTCGATTCCATATGCGTCGATACCGAAAAACCTCAACCACTTCACCAAATAACCAAGCCCGCATCCGACATCAAGGCAATTTTTTGGCTTAACGAAAAACCTGATACTGGCGGCTCTGAAAAAATTCAAAGTATTGTGGAAAAAGCTTCCCCAAATGGATTCCGCCTGTTTCAATTTGAAACCTCCCTTTTTCCCCCGGTAGTAGTCGCGGTCATAGAATCCGGCATCAACGTTAAACGGCATGATGACGGTTCCTTTGAATGGTTCGCCTTCTATGATATTTTCCAAATTCTTGAAGTCGTGACCTGAAGTAACTATGGCCGTCAATCCGATATTTTTGGCAAGTTGAGTAGCGGTTGAATCAAAAGGAGCGTTAAGTCCTGGTGACCACTTGGTCCCAACGATCTTCTCCATTTCCTCCCAAGTAATCTTCTTGATAAGTCTGGCGTCCTTAAATTTTTTCGGGTCCTTGTCGTATACCCCGTCTATGTTTGAAAGGTTTATGACAACTGAAGCTTTGTAGTCGCGGGCGAGAATGACGGCGTCATAGTCAGTCGACCAACCTGGTTTCCACCCGGCACCAATTGCCACCGGCTCGTTCCAGTCCTCAATTTTCTTTTCGTAGTTTATAACTATTCTCGGGTTGGCAATATCCTGGAAAATTGTACGGAGAAGATGGGCGTTAAATCTTGTCGCATGGATTCCCAACCAATCCAGATCTTCATCGTCGACGTTTCCGATGACTTCGCGACCGGCCTCGATATACTGCCTGGCGATTTTCCCGCCTCCGGACACAAGAAGAAACCTTCTCCCCTTTATTACCTGACTTCTTATCAGTTTATTGAGTCGTTGTAAGAATACGGTGTCTACGCCTCCGTCGGGAACAATCAGACTGCCTCCGACCGAGATTACTATTGGTGGTTCAGTTTTCAGGATTCGCATTTTTCTTTAAAAAAAACCCCGCTTTTGCGGGGATTAGATAAAATTAACAGGCTATGTCAGCCTGCAATTATTAATCGAAAAGGACTTCTTGTCAGTCATATCGTCTATGATTATACAATAAAAGCATTTTCAAAACAACTTGTCAAATAATTCCGGTACCGAGTCCGAAAATGGCGGTGATGACCCGGACTATGAGATAGGAGGATATAAGAAGAAAAAATCCGATTAATCCCGTGGTTATTTTAGCTTGGGCCGTTTTGATCTTTTCGGGATTACCTTGGCTCATCATATAGTCATAACCTCCCCAGATAAGAACGAAAAGAAGTACAATTCCAGCCAAAGGCAGCAAAAATGTCAGTACTCTATTGACTAGATCTCCCAAGTTATTGATGCTACTATCCAATGGCCCTTGGATCGATGTGCCGTTTATATCCAAGGATTGGGCCAACAATGATTTTTTCATTTTTTTGAAAAGGAATTAAATACCCTAAACAAAACAAACGCTCCGAAATTTATCGCCAACACGAAAAACAGATAATAATTCGCTTCCTTCATTATAGCATTAACCAAGGTCATGTCCAATTTTATATCGAATAGGTAAAAAATGGCCATTCCGACGACAATTAACGGAATGATAAAGATTGCATCTTTTAGATCCTGTCTTGAGGAGAACATATTGGAGGAAATGGAAAAAATCAGGTAGGCCATCAGGAAGTTTAAGATCAGGTCCTGACCGGGAAATATCCGAAAATAAAAAATTGCGGTCAGCATAAGAATCCCAACGACAAATGGGGCAATGCCGACGATACCACTCCTTAAAGCGTCACGTTTCTCAAACCTCACCTCTCCCAGCTTGATTTCGTTAACTTCAAAGACCGGAAACAAACTCATGCTTTTAACGGGCAAAAGAAGCACTAGGGCCATGATAAAATGCGAAAGCTCATGGACAAGAGTTCCCGGAAGAAGAATCAAGGTAATGATTGCCAACGCCAGATGGTAGTTCTTGAAAATCCGCATCAAAAAATAAAAAACCTCATTCATCGCTTTACGGGAAAAAAAATATATACCGATGACAAGAAGTAGAAAAACAATCATATCAGGCAACTTTGAGGATATCTCCATAGCTTAAACATTTCGGGCAAATAAGGGTGGAGTTCTTGACAACTTCGGTCTTATAATCATTGTCACATTTGCCGCAGTGGACCCGTTTGATCTCCGCTTGGGGTTTCGCTTCAGGTTGGACAAGAACCGTTTTCTCAACCTCAAAAACCAGTTCGTCCTTATCGACTTTGATCCTCACAACGTCAGCCGGCTTGGCTTTCCCGGTGATAATCAGATTCGAGATCGGATTCTCGATCAGTTTTTGGATTGCTCTTTTTAACGGCCTGGCTCCGAATAAAGGATCAAATCCCGCCTGGACGATCACCTCTATGACGTCATCGGTATAATAGAAGCCTATTTCTTGGTCTTCCATCAATTTGGTCAATGCCTTAAACTGAAGTTTCACGATTTCGGCAATGTGCTCATATTTCAAGGGTTCAAAGACTATAACCTCGTCAAACCTATTGACAAGCTCTGGCTTGAAGAATTTCAAAAGCTCTCCCATTACCTTCTCCCTGATTTCGACGAAGTTGTCTTTTTTGGCTTGTTTCTTTTCATCTTTCTTTTCATCAACCTTTTCGTTTGTCTCTTCAGGGAATTCTCCCTCTGGTTTTTTTGCACCGTCAACTTGTTCTGTTGATTGTTTTTCATCTTTTTCGACACCTACTTGCTTTTTGTCGGCCTTTTTCTTGGTTTTTTCTTTTGCCGGCTCCCCGTCGGACTTGGCAACAGGCGAATTTTTCACATCGATTTCCTTTGCTTGTCCTACCATTTTTCCCTCCGTTTTATCCTCGCCACCGTCTTCAACCTTTTTCCCATCATCTTTATCGACCTCTTCTTTTCCTTTTTTATTATTCTTTTCTCCCTCTTCTTTTTCCTCAACGTCTGCGGCCTTGATCATTTCCTCCTGGATAAGCTTGGTTCCGATGTTTGATGTGCAGATGACAACCGTATTCTTGAATGAAACCACGTGGCCCTTATTGTCGGTCAAACGGCCGTCGTCCAAAATCTGGAGCATGATGTTAAAAATGTCGGGGTGGGCTTTTTCAATTTCGTCAAAAAGTACAACGCTGTAGGGTTTGCGCCTGACTGCCTCGGTGAGTTTGCCGCCTTCCTCGTACCCGACGTATCCCGGAGGAGCACCAAGCAACTTGGCGACTTCGTGTTTTTCCATGTACTCGGTCATGTCAAATCTGATCATCAGGTCCTCCGAGCCAAAAAGAACGTCGGCCAAAGTTTTGGCGAGTTCGGTCTTACCTACGCCTGTCGGACCCAAAAACACAAAGCTTCCGATCGGACGGGCGGCCGACTTCAATCCGGCGCGACCTCGTCTGACCGCTTGGGCAACGGCGTCTACGGCCATTTCCTGATTAATGAGTCTCTTGTGGATTATTTCCTCAAGGTGAGCCAGCCTATCGGTCTCCGAAGCTGTAATCTTTGAAACCGGAATTCCGGTCCAACGGGAAATAATATCGCGGATAATTTCCGGTGAAACGCTCGTTGTCGTCTGACCTTTCTTGAGATTGTACTCGTCTTTTTTCTCTTTAAGACCGCTTTCAATCTCTTCGATCTTGCTTCTTGTTATCCGGGCCTTTATCTTGTCTCCTTTTTTTTCGGCCTCCTTCACTTCCTGACTAAGTTCGGCGATCCTCGTCTCAATCGATTTTATTTCTTCAGGCAATGAGATTAAGGGAAGTCTGACGGCCGAGGCTGCCTCGTCGATCAAATCAACCGCTTTATCCGGCAGGAATCTATCCCCCACATATCTTTTTGAGAGTTTTACCGCTGCTTCAACCACATCGGCCGGAATCTTTACTCTATGGAATGCTTCGTATTTGTCCTTTATGGCGTCAAGCATTTTAATGGCTGCTTCCTCCGTCGGTTCGGGAACAAGAACCGGTTGGAACCTTCTTTCCAAGGCTGGATCCTTTTCAACATATTTTCTGTATTCGGTCAAGGTCGTGGCTCCAACAATCTGTATCTCACCTCGGGCGAGCGCCGGTTTAAGGAAATTTGACGCGTCAAGTGACCCTTCTCCGGACGATCCGGCTCCGACGATGTTGTGGATCTCATCGATAAAAAGGATTATCTCGCCCTTGCTGTTTTTGACTTCCTCTATCAAATCCTTCATCCTTTCTTCAAACTCCCCGCGGTGTGAGGCACCGGCCAGTATGCTCATCAAATCAAGTTGGAGGATTCTCTTGTTGAGAAGTGGCTCGGGAACTTCCTTCGACACGATCTTTTGGGCCAACCCTTCAACAATTGCTGTCTTTCCGACTCCTGCCTCTCCAACCAGAGACGGGTTGTTTTTGGTTCTCCGGGAAAGGATATGAATTACCCGCTCAACAACTTGGGACCTCTCGACAACCGGATCAAGAAGACCTTGGGCGGCTTTTGCCGTCAGGTCGATTGTAAATTGCTCAAGAGCCTGCTTCTTTTTTTCGGCGGCTTTCTGTTCTTCGGATAATCCTTCTTTTTTACCGGTTATTTTCTTATTTAGATCTTCCTTCTTGAGTCCCAACTTTGCCAAAACTCGGGCTCCTGCACCCTCTCCCTCCTCGTAAAGAGCTAATAACAGGTGTTCGGGGGCAATAAACTCAAACCCGAGCTTACGCGCGGCAATGAGGGCATTATCAAGGATTCTTTTTACCCTTGGCGACATTTGCGGTGGCTTGGCTTGAGGAGATGGACTTCTCTTGTATATCGAACCCAACTCCTGCTCAACAAGCTGTGGCTGGATTTTGAGTTCGACAAAAAAGTTATAGATCTCGGCGTCGGCGGCCAGTCCATGGAGTATATGTTCGCTGTCAACAAATTCGTTATTCAGCTCCTTGGCTTTTGCCGTTGCCGAAACGAAAACCCGGTTTGACCTTTGTGTCAAATGGGTCATCAGGTCAAAATTCTCCTTTTTGTCGGGGACACTGGGTGCTTTGGACGCGGGTCCGTTTTTTGCCGCTGGTTCTTCAGGTTTTTTATCTTCCGGTTTGGTTACTGAAGGATCCGCAGTCTTTGACATGGGGTCATTAGCAATGCCCGTTTTTCCATCGGTAACAGCCTGGGGCGGCGCTGAAGTTGGGTCCGGTTGAGTCGATACCGGAATCGTCGACGGCGACGCTACTCCCATTGGAGGTTGATTATTTATGGGTGTTTGGGGCTTTACCGCGCCATTTGTCACGGTAGTAGGTTGTCCCGGAGGAGGCGCTTGTGGAGAAGCGGGTTGATTGGGGGCTCCAACTCCGTTTGCTGTTGTATTGGGATTAGCTTTTTTTATAAAATCAAAGAAATCGGCCATAATTTTCATTATATGAAGAAAATACTCATAATTGCAACTGCCATTCTTGTTTTTATACTGCTCCTTATTTTCGCGCTCAGTTCCATGAGAGAAAACCAGGAGAATCCCCAGGAAATCCCGATCACGCCAACAACCGTTCCCTTCAATACAAACATTGATAATGTCGTTGATAATACAACCTTAACCCCGGTCGAAATCCCACCAGAAGTCATAGAGGCCGCTAAAAGCATATCCCCTTATGAAGCCGATACCTTCTCTTACGAATATTATCCTCAGTTGGAGAAATTAGTCGTTACGGAGAAGGCTCCGGAAGGACAGCAAGATTACGAACAATGGATTGAGGAAAACGGTTTTCCCGATCTTGCCGTTAGCAATGATGCCGTATTAATTGAGAAATTTGATGGAACCGGCCCCATAAATGAATTCAATGACGGTTACAATCCAGTAGTTGAGTTTTTGAATATATTTTTTAAATTTGGTCAAGGATCTCCAACACTGACAACTCCTACCCCAACTCCCGAACCAGCCCAATCATCATCCACATCTGGATCATCTACAAACCTCTCTTCTAATTCTCAATCTAATCTGAAATACACATATTACGCTCAATGTAATGGATACGGCAATATTCCCCTGCCGGCGGGATGCAATGTTTGCGAAGCTGGATGCGGTCCAACAACCGTTGCTATGATTGCAGCGTCGTATCTTGGAAATCAGTACAACCCAAAAACGATCGTCGATCTTTACGACGATAAGGGTTATTACCTAAGTTGCGCCGGTAGCCGTTATAGCGATGCCAAAGCGGCACTTGAAGGATTGGGACTTAAAACCACGAGTTATCTGACCTACAACTTCGAGGAAGCCGACGCCGTCGTCTCTGATTTCAAAAAGTATATCGACGCCGGTTGGACAATATTTACACTCGCTAATTACTGCGACAAGGGATGTGGCCACTATTTCTGGGTAACCGAAGTTCAGGACGGTAAAATCCTTGCCTACGATCCCTACTACGGAAAAAGTACCACTCCTCCATATAACGAAAACAGTCGCCATCCATTTCCTAAGTATCGATTAGCATTTGGCGTAAAGAAATAACGGAACTACCATGCCTAAACCTAACGTCAGGATATATGTCGTCTTATCGGGGATACTAGCCGTAATTTTAATCGTTATCCTGATTTTCCCAATCAACCGGAAAACCGGGACGACAGCTCCTTCAAATCCACCAACCCCGACCACATTTGATCTTTCACCGGGACAAACGGGTACTGTGCCTACGGTTGCTACCAGCGAATTTACAGGTGTTGAGGAGGAAGTACTCCCGGATGAAATAGTTAACCAAGCGACCCAAAAACAGGAATTAAGATACAAAACACCCATCTCCCTATCCACTTTTTCGATAGATTTTAGCTATGTAGATGACAAATTTATAATTACCTTAAATGACCCAAAAGACGCGGCCTTACGTGAATTTGAAGAATGGAAAAGAAACAATTACCCATCCATTCCTATGGATCAGTTTATTTTTAACTAAAATTCATCTAGAATCAAACTATGTTCGGTAATTTTTTCAAAAAAGTCATCTCTGTCACCAAAGCTGCCATAATTATCATGTCAATCTACTTTATTGTTATTAGTTTATTTGCATATTTCATCGACAAAGACAAGGCTTTCCTTGTTCAAAAAGTTGACCCAATTATCCAAAACCGTGAAGAGATTTATAAAGTCATAAACGATAAGGAAATGAACTCGACTAAGGAAGGGAAATTTTCTATCGCTATCTACCGAGGGATTATGTGCAATATGATTGGAGAAGCATGCACTGATAACCCAGAAGATGGGGATCGGGATTTTGACAAAAGTACTTTTGGATTTATTACCAAACTTATCGTAACCCCTTTGGCAAATCCTCCGGCTTCAGGCGTCTATTGGGCTTATGATGGACTTCAATCGGCCGGTTTTATCCCTAAGACATACGCAGCAGAAGGAGTTGGGTTTGCAGCGATCAAACCATTTGCCAATATATGGAAAATATTCAGGGACTTATCCTACATGCTTCTCGTTATGGTTCTGATCGCCATAGGTTTTATGATCATGTTTAGAATGAAAATGAATCCGCAAACAGTCATATCTGTTGAAAACGCCCTTCCAAGGATAATCGTCGCCCTAATACTGATAACGTTTTCATTTGCAATTGCCGGATTTCTAATTGATATCATGTATATATCGATTGGACTTATCACCTCCCTATTCATCAAAGACCCCGCCCAGGCCACGACCTTCAAAAACGAATATATGCTTTCACAACTTACTGACATATTTCGGGATGTAAGAGTCCGTTTTGGATCTCGTTCGATAGGCACCGTTCTTGGAAGCGCCATGATACAGATATTACCAATTGAGGCCAATGTCATAATCCGTGGATTGAGCGGGTTTTTAACAATCTTTTTGACTAACTGGTTTATTGTCTATATCTCTGATTCAGCATCATCCATTTTGGGACTGGCCGGAGTTGCCGGAGGTACTTTCAGCGTCGGAGAATTCCTTAAGGCCTTCTTCAGTTTCGGAATTTTTCCATTAATAATTATTATTATTTTCCTTTTTGGCTTTGTTTTCCTTTTACCATTAATCGTTTCATTACTTATCGGTTTTTCAATACTCTTTTTGGCCTTTAGAATTATTTTCCTTCTTTTCACGAGTTATCTTAAGCTTATTATTAACATCGTAATTGCCCCATTATTACTATTATTCGAGGCGATTCCTGGCCGATCGACATTTAAATTCTGGATCTTGAATATTGTAGGAAACCTGATAGTTTACCCAATTATGATATTCGTATTTCTTCTGAGTTACATCATTATCTTTGGTACAAACCATACGGACATGACCGCCAGACTTCCTTATCTTTACGGCCTGGATAGCAACTCATTCAGGTTGTTGATCGGTCTTGGGTTAATATTCCTTATCCCGGACTTGGTTAAGGCCACCAAAGAAGCGCTTGGAATAAAAGAGTTGCCGTTTACAATTGGAATCGGAACCTTCTTTGGAGGCGTATCGACCGCTGCTGGTGGAGGTGTTGGATTGCTCGGACAGATTGGTAGTATAAGCTTGGGTATTAGCGGAATCGGAACGCTGCGCGATAAAGGTAAAGAATTCTTCGGAGCTCTAGCCAAACCGAAAAGTCAGAGTGCGCCTCCTGTAGAACCTGGTACTTAAAATATCTAGGTCTTTAACTAAATCCCGGTATCCTTAAAATATTGACTCCTATCAACCTCAAAATAAATATGGAGAAGATAATAAGCATCAATCCCATGATGCAGCTTGTCAACATTTCCTGGGCTTTTTTGAGCTTTTCCGGATTACCCTGAGATGACTGCATCTGGAAAGCTGCCAAAATTATACACAACAAGGCAAACCCTCCGGCTAATCCTATTCCCCAACCGAAAATTGTTTTTTCAATTAACGACTTTGTATCCGTATAAATGCACCCGGCACCGGACCAGACTCCACCTTCGTTGGCACAGTTTATGCACGAACTTCGTTCTGATGGACTTGATTGTCTTTGACATAAACTCTCAAGCGCAGAAAGGTAACTCGGGGAAGGTGTGATCGGATTAATACATTGACAGGATATGTCATTTATATCTGCGGTTGACGGGACCCCGGTATAGCAAGATTTAATATCCTTTTTCGATAGATCTTCTATAATGAGAAATATTGGCTGAATGAGCGCTCCGTTGACGGCATCAGTGACAAACTTAAATGTATTGACAAGAGAATTTAAAGGTCCAAGGTCAGGAGGAATAAAAAGCGACGGATATTTAACAACGCAACACTGGCTTTTCTGGGGATCCCCTGCCAAACCACAGTTGATTCCGGGAACGGATATTCGCAAAGGGCCGGATGTTGGTGTTTGGGCACGAATGAAATTTACCGAGAAGAAAAGAAAAAAATTCAATAAAATAAATAGGCTTAAAATAAATCTCTTCATATTTTCATGATAGCAAATTATTTCTTCTTTGCGCCAGTTGCCTCCTCCATGGCCTCTTTAAAGTATTTCCAAAGTATAAAAGCTAGGACGATGGG
>CAZUBL010000014.1:0-19206 GCA_964618685.1 uncultured Gammaproteobacteria bacterium
CCCAGCCTGACGCTTTAGCCATCTAAGCTACGCCCCGTCTGGTAAGGCAATTTTACCAGAAGAAACGATTGATTGCACTCGCCTATTCTTACATATCGACCTATACGTATAGACCCATACTCTTTGTTAAGATAATCAATAATATATAATTGACAAAATATGAATTGGATAACCGCCAGCCTGTTGATGTTTGTATCTTCTGTAATTTTCTACCTTTTAGCCCGAAAGGCGTCCCTTATTAAGCTTCCAACGGAATTTATCAACCTGTCATCGTCGTCAGTGGCCATTATTTTATACCTTTTAGTAGCCTATATGGAAGGATCCGGCTTGGCGATTAGCAGCCAAGGCCTGCTGATCGTGTTTCTGTTGTCGATTTTCGGAAGCTATCTCCCAAACGTTGCTTCATTCAACAGCATTAAATTTGCGCCCAATCCGGGGTACAGCCTAATGATCTCAAAAAGCTACGTTGTGTTCTCGACGTTGGTTGCTGTATTCCTTTTTAATTCACCTCTAACCATGAAGTCCATTATTGCTATTTTGTTGATCGTCGGATTTTCGATTCTCATAATGGTCGGCAAGGCAAAGCCCCACAAGCTTTACAGTCCTATGTGGTTACCTTTGGCTATTGTGGCATTTTTCGGATGGGGAATCCTGTCGATCGGGTCAAAATACATGCTTACAATCGGTGTAACCGTTCCCCAAAGACTTGTTTATCTTTCGGTTTTCATAACCGCTTATGCACTGGGAGAAATATTTGCCAGAAAAACCAAAATAAAGAACTTTTCTCTTTCGACTTTTGTATTGATGATATTCATCGGAGTGTTCTTCGCCGCCTTCAATTACTTTATGCTCGTTGCCTTGGACAAGGCTCCGAATATTGGGTATGTGAATGCCATAAATGCCAGTTCAATTTCGGTCCTAACTATCTTTGCAACACTCATTTTTAAAGACGAGTTCTCCATTAAAAAGTTTATTGGAATAATGGGAGTGATTGCCGGTCTGGTCTTTCTTCTTGTATGACTTTTTAAGCTTTCTTTGGCTTGGCTGTGAGGAATCTGCCGGCTTCGCGCACAAGACCGATCACATCCCTATTAAACTTCCCGATAAAGCACCGGTTGCAGCAACGCTAAGAATTGTGTTTATGAGTAGTGCAGGAATACCCAATAAAAGCGCCCCTTCAATACCTAATTAAGCGACCGCCTTAATAATGGCTACTTTTATTTAGATTGACACAAGGTGATATAATTGGCCTATGATCCGCTTCAAAAATATCCTCAAAAATCTTTATTTCATTTTGAAAATCGCCTGGGAAGAAGACAAAGTCCTTTTCGCCGGGTACTTCCTTACTTCGTTTATATCGGTCATCCTCTTGTTTCTTGTTTATTTCTTTTACAAGCTCATGATCGACCAGGTCTTTGCCGACATAGCGACAAGCCCCTCAAATGTCCTTTTCCTGGTCATCATCGGTTATCTTTTGGTCGAGTATCTAAGCCGATTCGTCACCTCGACCCTCAATGCGTTGTATTTTGAATTCCTTCTTCGGGCTAAATTCCAAAACGTGCTTGCCCGCAAATTTATGGAAAAACTAGCTATGCTTGACTTTGCCAATCTTGAGGACGGGACGGTCCGTAACCTTATAGCCAAAGTTTCAGACACCTTCACCTGGCGAATTCACGCCAACCTGCAAATGGTTAACCACATAATCTACAATATTGCGGCAATATTAATGTCCTTCGTGATCGCTTATCAGTTCGGTTATGGATACTTTATCCTGCTTTTCATTTTTGCCGCCCCCTTATACTTTATACGGGCAAAATTCGGCAACATCCAGTGGTCGATTTACTCTTCCCAGTCGGACAAGATCAACTACCTGTGGTATTTGAGATATCTGTTTACGGAATTCCCCACCTTATCGGAAATAAAGATCTACGGACTCAAAGATTATTTCCTCAACAAAGCCAAGGGGTTTCAAGACGAGATTGTTGATAAATATAAAAAGCCCATAATTAAACAGGCTCTAATTTCATTTGGGGTTTCCCTCGTCTTACCTGTTATTATTTTCTTTGCCGTCCGGGATTTTGCCGGGGGAATATTTGCCAAGAAACATTCGCTTGGGGATTTCACGTTTTTTCTTAACATTCTCTATACTTTCATCGGTCAGATTTCAAATCTTCTAGTCAACTTCGGAGTAATCTACGAAAACAACCTTTATGTCGAAGACTATTTCAAGCTCCAAGGATTGGAAAACAAGATCAAGCAAGTAGGCCGACCAATAAAGATTCTAAAGGGACCAAAGGAAATAGTGTTTTCAAACGTCTCTTTTTCCTATCCCGGCGTCAACACGCTGGCTTTAGATAATATAAACTTAACAATCCGCAGGGGTGAAGATATCGCCATCGTCGGCCACAACGGCGCCGGCAAGACCACCCTCATCAAACTGCTTCTCAGATTCTACGACCCGACCGAGGGCAAGATCTTGGTTGACGGAAAGGACTTAAAAACACTGAATATCGATGATTGGTACAAACAATTGAGCGTCCTTTTCCAGGACTTTGCCAAATATAACCTGACCATAAAGGAAAATATCCAATTCGGATCGGTTACAAGCAAAAAAAGCGTCAAGGAATTCCTGAAACAAGCCCAAGGAGAGGATATCTTAAAGATAAAAAAGGGCGTCGAACAGGTATTGGGTAGCTGGTTTGAAAACGGCGAGGAGATCTCAATCGGCCAGTGGCAAAAGGTAGCCATAGCCCGAGCCCTCTATCGGAACGCCCCGTTTCTTATTCTTGATGAACCAACCTCAAACATTGATCCCCAGGCAGAATTTGAGATTTTCAATAACTTGAAGTCCCTATACAAAAAAAAGAATTTGGTTTTCATCTCCCACCGTTTTTCGACTGTGAGAATGGCCGATAAGATTTATGTACTGGACAAGGGCAGTCTCGTTGAGGAAGGCAGCCACCAGGAATTATTCAGTTCAAAAGGTCTTTACCGGAAGTTTTTTGACATCCAAAAAAAAGGCTATGAATAAAAGAGTTGGTGTAATCATTTCAATTTTTATGGTTTTTAAGACCTTGGGGATATTTTTTATCTCCTTGGCACCCAGATTCGTTCCTTACTTGGGCTTTTTTCCGTATAAAGATCAGTTGGATAGATTTAGGATGCCTTATTGGATAAGCGCCCTTGCCAATTTTGACGGCATTCATTACCTGTTGATCGCAAAAAACGGTTATGTCCAGTATGAACAAGCCTTCTTCCCACTCTATCCGCTTCTGATACGGTATCTAACGCCTGTTTTCGGTAACGGTCTGATCGCCGGACTTATCATATCCAACGGATTCTTTTTGTTGGGTTTAATAATCCTTGACAAACTATATGGATCGAAAAAGGACTATTGGCTTATTCTGTTTATCTTTGCTTTCCCGACGGCCTTTTTTTTCGGCGCTGTCTACAATGAAGGATTATTCTTTTTTCTTTTTTTGGCGTCTCTTTACTACCTTAAGAAAAAAAATTACCTGGCGTCGGGGATATTCGCTTTTTTCGCTTCACTGACAAGACTTATCGGGGTGTTTTTAATAATCCCCATGTTTATCAATTGGTGGTTCAAAGACAGATCCAAGAAGGCCTTCGTCGCCTTTTTGGCTCCGATGATTGGTTTGCTAGCTTACTCCCTATACCTTCTGAAAACAACCGGTGATCCTCTGTATTTTCTATCCTCTCAGCCGGCCTTCGGGGCCAATCGGTCTGACCACTTGATTCTTCTTCCCCAGGTCTACTGGAGATACCTCAAGATATTCATTACCGCCAATTGGGATTTCAGATATTTCGTTTCTGTGGTGGAATTTATCTTCTTCAACTTTGTGTTTGCCGTATTGGCACTGGACTTCTTGAAGCAAGTAAAATTTAAGAAAAAGTTCAGGCTGGAAATTGTCGACCATGATCGCTTGGGGTTGAATTTGTTTTCGCTGTCCAACATCATTCTCCCGACATTGACCGGGACCTTATCGTCAATCCCCCGCTATTCACTCATGTCTGTTTCGTTTTTCATTTATCTTACGGAAATTAAGAATAAATCGATTAAAATGATTCTTGCCCTTATTTTTGTAGTTTTCCATATTGTTTTGTTGGCATTTTTTGCCCAAGGGTATTTCATTTCATGAACAAGATTCCTATTTTCGAGAGAGCCAGGTCGCAGAATATCCGTTTCGGTCAGGATGAAGGAAGACCGCCCGAAGCCCTATTCTTCATATTCCTATTCTTCATTGCCGCATTTTTCATCGTCCTTGGGTTGAGGCTTTTTCAATTGACGGTTGTTAAGGGTGAATATTTCAGGAACCTATCTGATGAGAACCGGATAAGGGAAATCGTTATTGAAGCGCCCCGCGGAAAGATAACCGACCGAAAAGGATTTGTTGTTGCCAAGAATGAGGCCCCAAACGTCGAGGCAACAACCCAAAGGATCGATTCTAAAAGAATCTATTTCGAACCCGAAGCGATCTCCCACCTTATCGGCTACCGTCAAGTAGCAGATCCCAAAGACGTTTCTGAAGACAACTGTCTTTACAAGCTCAAATCCGGGGACAAGATCGGTAAAAAGGGGGTTGAAAAAATCTTCGAATGTGACCTTCGAGGGGTGGCCGGAAAAAAGCTTATAGAGGTAGACGCATTGGGAAAGTTTTTGAAAACCCTAAACGTCATTCCTCCGACCCCGGGACATGATATCATTCTCGCTTTTGACCTTGACCTTCAGAAAAAAGCCCTCGAACTTCTTAAAGGGAAAAAGGGCGTTGTTGTCGCCAATATCCCATCAACCGGTGAAGTATTGGCTCTCGTTTCGTCCCCCTCCTACAATATCCAGGACTTCGAGGACCAGAACTCGATGAATATCGAAAGGTACCTCCACGACAAGGAGCAGCCCCTCTTTAATCGGGCGACCGAAGGAGTTTATGCCCCCGGATCCATTTTCAAACTCGCAATCGCAACCGCCGCACTTGAGGAAAAAGCGGTTACCGAAAAAACGGAGTTTGAGGATACCGGGGTCGTCACCGCCGGCACCCTGAAGTTCGGCAACTGGTATTTTCTGGAACATGGTAAGACCGACGGAATGGTCAACCTCATCAAAGCTATCCAAAGATCAAACGATATATATTTTTACCTTGCGGGTGAAAAAACCGGAGAAGATAAAATAAAAAAATGGTCCGAGATACTGGGATATGGTAAAAAAACCGGTATCGGTTTGAACGAGGAGGTTGGCGTTATCCCCAACCCTTTCTGGAAAGAGGTCAATATCGGAGATCGTTGGTATACCGGGGATACATATAACCTTTCGATCGGCCAGGGATACGTATCAACCACCGCTATTCAAACTCTAATAGTGACAAGCGTATTCGCCAACGGTGGATACCTTTGTCAACCCAAATTATTGAAAGACGCTACCCCCAACTGCAAGAAACTCCCGGTTAGCCAAAAGACCTTAGACTCGATTAACGAAGGAATGAGGCAGGTATGTTCAACCGGCGGTACCGGCTGGCCTCTTTTTGACTTCAAAGCCAGAAAAAACAACCAAGAAGAGGTAATTACAACGGCCTGCAAAACCGGAACCGCTGAGTCCCACGGCGAATCCACCAAACCACATGCCTGGATAACCGCTTACGCACCTTACGAAAAGCCCGAGATTGCCTTGACAGTATTGGTTGAGGAGGGTGGACAAGGGTCAGACGTGGCCGGACCAATTGCTCGGGAAATGTTAAAAGCGTATTTTGAAAGAAGCCAATAAGCTTAGAATTTCTCAAAGTGAATATTTTCTCGCGCAACGTTCTTAGCCAACAACCCTACTCTTAAAGACTCGACAACCTCTCTCCCTCCGCACAGATAAAACTCAAGATCGTTAAGCTCGTTTTCACTCATGGCGCCGAATCGCTTCTCAAAGCAGGAGTCGACGTGTCCGAGATCAAAGTATTTCTTGTTCTCGTCGGGTATGACATCAAGGCTCTTTTCCCTCGATAGGCATATGGTTGGGTTGAACTTTTTAATTTCATCAAATAAATACACCTCACTGAAAGTTTTTAACCCCCAAAACAACTCGTGGTTATTCATTCCGCTTAAAAGCATCGACCTGACCGGAGCAATGCCGGTTCCGGTCACCATAAATATTTTTTTTCTTTCCGAATTATTTATAACAAAAACGCCTCCCGGACCTGTAAATTGGACTTCCTGTCCGATTGAAAGATTGTCAAGATATGTCGATCCCAAACCATTGGGGATAATCTCAACTACCAGCTCGAGTTTATTTTTTAATGTTGGGGAAGAAGCTACCGAATAAAGTCTTGATACAAATCCTGTGTCTTTTGGAACTTTTAGCATGAGGTATTGCCCGGCTATGAAATCCAATTGTTGGGGTTCAATAAGATCAAAATAATATATATAGACATTGTTGACCAGTAGTTTTTTTTCGGTCAATTTGGTTCTAAAGGTCGTCAACATATGGGGTTTAAAGTCTTGCGCGTTGTGTTACTTCTGCCTCAACCAACTCACGGGGACGTCCAAATTTTAATCTCGACAACTGGATGATGGCGGCCGCCACCTTTTCATTGGCTCCGGCCTTGAATTTCTTGAGATCCTTGGTCATGTCGACCGAAAATGGAGGAACCGGTTCGTTGTCAACGATCGTTTTCATATAGGCATGGAACCTTTCTATATTAATCAAGTCAGACTCTCCGAAAACCGGCTGGTATTCTCTCTGAAGATATGACGCATCGGTGACACCGACCCTGAATGAGATCAAAGACCCGACGTTTCCGAAGACGGCATTTTTGACCTCTTCGTCCATCTGCCCTATGAACTGGTTCGCAACCGTCAGGTTAAGATGGTATTTTCTCGCCTCAGACAAAATTGTCGCAAAGTCCGGGGTAGCAAAGTTCTGGAACTCGTCGACGTACAGGAAAAAGTCCCGTCGCTTTTCCTCGGGTATTTCCTGCCGACTCATCGCGGCAACAAGAATTTTAGGAATGAGAACCAACCCCAAAAATGACGAGTTCTCTTCCCCCAACTTTCCCTTTGACAGGTTGATGAGCAAGATCTTACCCTCATCCATCACTCGCCTGAAGTCAAAAGCGGATTGGGATTGTCCGATGATGTTGCGCATCGTTTTATTGGTGACGAAGCGACCGAATTTGGAAACGATGTAGTCAAGGACTTCTGACTTATGGAAGTCAGAAGTTTGGGCAATCTGGTCGGTCCAGTAACGTCTCACGATCGGGTCCTGGACTTTGGGCAGCAGTTCCTGAACATACTTGGGGTCAGTCAATACCCTAACAATCTCGACAAACGTCGTTCCGGGGTCACTCATGACCGTCAACATGGCATTTCTTACGGCGTGCTCAAACCGCGGACCAATGATACCGGTCCTCTGGGGATCGTATAGCTTATACATCAGGTTGATTATCGACGTTGAAATAAAATGTTTTTGATCCTCGTTTTTGGCTTCAAGAAGATTTAAACCCATTGGGCGCTCCGAATCTGACGGGTCAAAATAAATAACGTCCTCGGCTCGCGAAGCTGGTACGTATTTTATGATGTTGTCGATGAGGTCTCCGTGGGGATCGATGACACAAACCCCGTGGCCAGCCCTAATGTCCTGGATTGCCATATCCTGAAGGAGAACCGACTTACCGACACCGGTCTTCCCGATTATATACACATGGCGCCTCCGGTCCTCATAACCGATCCTTACCGGCCTTTTAACGCCTCGGTAGTAACCACTCCCAATGAAGGTACCTTCGTCTGAGGAGACTTCTGATGATACCGGTGCGGTTTTGGCCTTAAGCCACTGAATATGGGGGGTCTCTACGGTTTTATTGGGGAAGTGGAAAATGGTTGCCAACTCATCAGACGTCAAGATCGAAACCGATTTGTAATAGGGAATGTTAATGACCGGGAAAAATTTATAGATAAAGTCGATCATGAAGCTCGCCTTGAACATTGTCTTGGCGCCCGTAAAGCTGTTGAGGTCGGAATTGAACTGGCCAAAAGCCGTCTTTATGTTTCTCAAATGGGCATTAGCCATTTCAGGCGTTGTCGAGGAGACAACAAATCGTATCGTCGTCTCAAACCCCTGCTTCATACATTTGTCATCGATCCTTTCCAGTACTTTAGGGTCTGTTTTGAAGGTAGCCTTTTCCGGATTAGCCTCGTTTTTTTTGGTCGAAGACACGTAGGACTTGCCCGCCGACTTCCATTTGCCTTCGGCCGGACGGATCAAAAGTTGGATAATGGCGCCTTCGCCCTTGCTCATTTTGGAAAGGGCCGAAGTCAACGATGCCAAAGAGTCGGTCGCCAGGTCTTTATATAGGCGAACCGGCAGATATGTAGCGTCTTTCGTGACAACCGAACCGAAAGCGACTTTACCGTTTTCGGAAAAAATGTTTGGTTCCTCAACGCGCCTGATGTCACAGGTCGGATAATAACCGTAAATAGTTTTCTCAACCAGGTCGATAATCCGGGCCGGGGCCGAGACGTAGAACCTAATGTCCGAGGGCTTGCCGACAATTTCAAATGAAATAACGTCGTCAACCTCAAGGAACGAGAACATCCCGGATTTTTTGAGCGACGAGAATGACGCGAACATCTGTTCGGCGGCGTCTATTTTTATTTCGTTATCCTTGGGCATCCTGACTTCGAGAGTGAGCATCTCAAGCGAGATTTCCTCCCTCTTCTTCAGGCGGAAATAGATGACGATCAAATATATCAAGACAAAAGTCAACCCAGCAGCGGCGATAGCGGCTACTGCCGCCAATAATATCGTAATTAGCCTGTCTAGAAATATCTGGTAATCGATCGTCTCCATATTAAAGGGTATACAAAAAGTATATAATAATTCCATACGGAAATGACCCATAATCCCCTATGTCAAAAAAACTATTTAAAACCCATAAGATCAATGCTTTCCAGATCAAGATGTTTTTTTTCTTCTTTCTGACGATTTTCTTGATTTTCAACATCGTTTCGTCACAAATAATTTCACCGGTATATTACGATCTTGTAGAAGGTGGAAGAAAAAACGCCGCGGAATACCTTAAGAGAATCAGAAGTCTTCCGGTATTTGAAAATGAACTGGAGAAACATAAAAAAATCTACGGAGAGACTGTTGTTAAAGATGTTTTTGAAGAAGAAAATGCCGTTGAAGAAGAGATAAAAAATTTTGAACGGATTCTTGAAAAGAACACCTATTCGCGGGATATCTTATATAGTCTATATTTATTAAACGTAAGAAAAGGCGACGAAAAAGCGGCTACGGAATATCTTGAGCAAGTTAGGAAAATCGATCCGAGTTTCTGATATCATTATCATATGCTAAAACAGGCACATTTATACATTAAGGGTGACGTCATCGGGGTCGGATTTAGAGCTTGGACCAAAATTCAGGCAAAGGTCATCGGAGTTACCGGATGGGTAAGGAACAACCATGAAAGGCTGGATATTTTCGGGTCTACCGCCGGAGTCGAAGCCCAAATCCAGGGAGATGAAGAAAAAGTCAATGCGATAATCGAAATCATTAAAAAAGGATCGCCCGTGTCAAGAGTCACTGATGTTGAAGTTGTCTGGATTGAACCCAGGGAGATACTTGAAGGGTTTGAGATCAGAAAATGACCTTGCATCATTAAATTTTTTTGTTACAATGTTAACTGACTAATATGGTAAACAAATCTTTATCAATCTTTTTCGTCCTTATTGATCCGTCCAGGCGGAAGGCTTAATTGATATAAAGATTAAGACCCCGCCGAAAGGCGGGTTTTTTAGTTAATGGAGTATGAACAACAAAGCATGAGTACTAAAAACAATCAATCGCTCTTTATTATTGTCCTTTTTACCCTTAACTGGGCGGGCAATGATTAAATATTAAAAATTTAAAATCAAACCCGCCGAAAGGCGGGTTTTTTAGTTTAAGGAGAAACATATGCCAGCTGAATCATCACCGGGACCACAAATGGTCAAGATACAACGCGATAATGTCCTGAACCGATTGGGACCAACATTAAACCAGTTAAAAGTTGGTGTTTTTGATCATAGGGATTTGGCCATGCAAAGATCAACTCCCTTGAGTATTGTTGAAAACTCCCTACCAAAAAAGGATGTTCAAATCGTAACCCCCTACGACACTAGACTCATAAACGGGTCGGTGCCATCCTCACTAATGTTGCCTATGGATTACCCTGCTCGGATATCTAATATATCCAAATCGCTTTTTGATGGACAGGAGATGCGGGGTTTTGATAATCCTGACAATGTTACGGCCGCCATAATCCAAGCCTGTAGGGACCCAGAAATGATTAAAGAATGGGAAATGCGGGTTGGATATGGGGGGAATGGTGAAATATCACCAAGATTTCTTGCTTATGTGGTTCCGTTGCTGTCGATGGCCAGAAGATTCAAAGAAAATGGCTTGCCAACCCCAAAACTTACGGTCTTCAATGGAGTCAATGCCGCAGTCGCGCTCAATCACGACGGTGATCCTGTGGCGAAAGAGAGATTAAATAATGTTCGGGAAATGACCCATCGGTTAATTGACGCCTTTATATCCGAGTTTGCCCCTGGCGTTAATATTGGATTTGAAAATGACCCCGAATGGAATGATGGCTATGTTAGGAAAGTTGACCAAATTGCCGAACAGATCGCCCACATGGCAGGAATGTCAAGACCGTTAAGGAGAATTATTTACGAGTTGGCTTCTTCTGCGGCCGCCCATGTCGAAAACCTGGATTCTAATGAATACATGTTAAAAGTCTTAAGATATATAGCCATTCATCCGTTACTTTTCAACGATATTAAAAATCCATTTTCGCCAAATACCAGCACGACTACTTTTAATATCATCAACCAAAAAGAGACAGAGTTTGGCGCTGCTAGAAGCTTTATCCGTGATGCCCAACCGGAAGACCAGCGAGGATCCAGAGTTGCCGACATAATGCTCAAAAAAATATCGCGACAGGTGCCACCCTACTATCTTATGCCTGGGGTAGACCGAAAATTAGGAGAGTGGTCAACTTACGAAATTATGCCGGATGTCCCTGATGAAATCATTCAAAGAGCGACTGATCCCATCCATCGTGCCCAACTGGAAGGCGCCCTCACGGATTGGAGTGCAATTGGAGAATACATTAGTCCCAAAAATCCAGTACAGGGACTGTCACAATACCATAATTTTCTAAAAAGATTCGAGGAAACAATTTTATAAATTAAAAATCAACATATATATGTTAAGCGGTCAAAAAAAAGAGATAAAAATGTTGGAGGAGGTCGGAGACTGGGCGGTTTCGGAAACCCTGAAACAGTTAAGGAAATATTCTGGAGGTGAACTGACTCTATCGAAGGAGTCCAGTAAGTTAATTGAGCAGGAATTCCGTCTCCTAAAGAAGATGTTTCTCAAAAACCTTTCTAATTCTAAATCCCTTGCCGATCAAGCATTGAAGGGACAGAATCTAAATAAAAAGAGGGTCGCCTATTTCAATAAAAAAATGGTTGCCTACAGAAAAAGCGTCCTCGCCCATTACCCACCGGCGGCTAATGCCTGGGTCCTTGACGGTCTAGTATTCTCAAGCCAGGTCGCAGGCCTGAAAAAACTTGCCGGATTTACAAACGGAGATGGACACGTTCTTGACGTTCTTAACTCGGCATCATCTGTTGCCTTGGGCGCGGAAAATCCCTGGCTCGTCAAAATGGACCGGGTAGAAAGCCACCTCGGTATCAAGGATAATATCTGTTCCGCTTACCATCCTGGACTAAGGCAGGGATTTGCTTTAGAGCAACTGGCAAGGCTCCACCCGAATAAAAAATCCCATCGCAGTCTTGCCGTCCATTCGGAAACCTCGGGAACGGTTGTTGACTCTATCGCCATCGAATCGGTCGTTTCCTATGCCGAAAAAAAATCTAACCACGGCAGGATGAGACGGGTTTTGGCTGTCGACGGCACCTGGGCCGGTGGATACGGTTCCGCCCGTGAAGGTACCGGGTTTGGAATTGACGGACAACAGAAAAAAAAGGCTGGCAAAAATCTTTGGGTCGATCGCTGTTTACCGGCGCCTGTTAAGGAACAGGCCGAAGAATTCTTAAGAATCCTTAACAAAAAGATCGACAATAACGAAGCGGCTGGACTATACCTTGAACCCGACATCGTCGGAGACCTGGGAATCGTTGTAGTTGACGTTGAGCTTTTGAAAAAAGTCGTTGCCGTCATGAAAAAAAATCACCTCCCGATAATCGCCGACTGTGTCCAGCAGTTGGGACGTACCGGAAGTTACTGGGGGGAGAACGTCGAAACAATCTTGAAAGATTATCCATTATTGGTCCTGACAACCGCCAAAAGCTCAAGCAACGGTCAACCTTTCGGTTTTACGGTGATGCCCAGGGAGGTCGCCGACAGCGCCCATGCGTTAAGTCAAATCACCACCAACCAGATGAACGGACCTCTATTGCGGGCGCTGGCCGTTTCGAAAATGTTGACCAATCCCAAATTCCAGAAATGGCTTAAAAAGAAATCTGACGCCATAGAAAGGATCGCTCTTGAATATGGCCTTCGTCCCGGGCATGTTGGACTGAGAGGCAAACACTTGAACCGAGGTATTTACATGGGCGACAACGAACTGGTCAAGCTCGCCCAAATCGCCCTATTGGTCGAGGATGGTATACTGGTTGGAGCCGTTCCTGAAGCCATAAGGTACCAACCAATGCTTTTGGAATTTTCGGAAACCAACGAAAAGGTTGCCCATACGATATTCAGGAAAGTTAAAAAAATTATGAACGGCGAAGCCTCTATTGAGGTCAAACAAATTTATGATCGCATGAGACAGGTGACAACTGGATTGGCCAGGAAGAACACGTGATTAATTATCTGAAGATTCTGAAATGAGTGGCCATGGTCCTTTGAACGCCGGCATTTTGATCGGCTTTTTGTGACCCGATGGATTTAAGCTCTGATAAAAAAGTGTGGGCGATGGTATTAAATAGAAGTCTCATCTTTGCTTTTGTACCTTTAAGGGCTTCAATAACTTGTTGTTTTTTACCATTTTCCATACCGGAATTATACCATTATTTGTATTATGATAAATAAGATTTAGATTGTGTTTACGGCATAATCGTATATAATACATACTATGGCAATAGAACAAAAAGTTGCTTCATTACAAAGGGCGTTTCCCTCTGCTGAAGTCCGCAAGATCGGTCCCCGTCTACTTGTAAGACATCACCTTGCGGTCGGACCACAGATTTCTGAAGAAACCGCTCCCCAACTTCTTAAGGGTATTTCCCAATTGGGCGGACCACCCGATATTATCTTCACGACCAACCGATTAAGTAACAGAAGGTTAGCCGACCCGTCAGACCAAAGAGAAAGGGTTTTCTATACCTCTATGAGGGCAAAAGATGGGACCGTCCACCAAATAAGATCAACCGAGTCTTTCCAAGAAAATATCAAATCTCATTCCAAAATTGCGGCCAACAATCCATCGATCAGGTCCGTCGATGGATTTATCGAAGTCGATGAAAAAAACATCCATTACATACTGACTCCTCGTGAGGAACCCCAAGAGAAAAAATCATCAATATCGGTCTGGAAAGAACTCGTCAGGAAAATGGTCACCGATCGTTTGGAGCTCTCCGACAGAATCTTGTTGACGTTGTCATCAACCGAAAACGACTCTAACAATAATGTTGTTACCGCCTCTTATCTTGATGAAAGCATTTCAATCGTTCTTGACCAAACAGCATCGGAAAGTTTGACGAATGCTTTTGAAGATCCGAACGTTATGCAGTTTGTAGATTTAAGAGGTATTCAAAGACTTCCAAAATCGGTGGCCAAACCCCTGGCGGATTTCTAAGTGGACCTACGGGGAATTGAACCCCGACCTAGCGCATGCCATGCGCTCGTTTTACCGTTAAACTATAGGCCCTTAATTGCCCTATTATTATATCATCTATGGAGATAAAATATTATCAGTGATATTTAAAGACAGAGTTGATGCCGGCAAAAAACTTGGCCGAATTCTTAAGAATAAATACAAAAAAACGGCCGTCGTATCTCTTCTCCGAGGTGGTGCTGTTGTCGGAAATGAAGTGGCTAAGGTTTTGAAATCCCAACACTTTCCCTTGCCGGTTGCAAAGATTTCCTCTCCCATCCAGCCGGAATTGGCCCTCGGAGCCCTATGTTTTGATGAAATATTTTTGGATAGGAATATTATCGGATCATTTAGTTTCAGCCGCCCGGTGATCGTTAACCAAATTAATTTGGCCAGGGAAAAATTCCAGTCATACATAAAACGATTTAAGATAAAAAAATCCAATTTTCAGAAAATAAGCGGGCATGTTGCTATTCTGGTTGACGATGGAATCGCAACGGGAGCCACCATAAAGGCGGGGGCCCTGTTCATGAAAACCCTTTTACCGGAAAAAGTTATTGCCGCTGTGCCGGTTGCGCCATTGGATTTTTCAAGCGCCGGGTTTGATGAAGTGGTTATTTACCACCGGGACCCGCAAATGTCGGCGATTTCCCGCTTTTATAAGGACTTCCCGCAACTTGAAGACGAAGACGTAAAGAAACTACTTACATGATCTGACCGTCTGGTGATTTGCACGGCAAATAAGTTATACTAAATTTATGGAACAGCATCCCATCCCTAGACAAATAACCTCCTTTGAATTCAAGCTCGTCGGTTTCCTGACGATCAAGCAGTTTATTTATCTTATCGTGTTCGTGGGTCTGGGTTTTGTCGTCTATTTGATTTTCCCCATACCGATTCTAAACATCCTGTTGGCAATCATTACCGTAGGTGCCGGAACAGCTTTTGCCTTCCTGCCGGTTAACGATCGACCCCTTGACGTCTGGGTCAGGAATCTTATCAAACGCCTTATGTCGCCGACCCAATACAAATTCAAGAAAAACAATCCACCCCCGGCTTTTCTGAAAAATATGCCAACAGCCGCCGGCAACCAGGTTACGTCCCACATCGAATCGCAGAAGAAACTCAACAATTATCTTGGCGGAAAAAACGCCACGCCTGTTAACCCCAAGAAGCAGTCGATTAACGACCTTATGTCAAATTCCTTATCGGCTCTTTCCGGGAACAAACCGAAGCCCCAATCACCCCCACCGCAAGATCAAACAGCTCCGAAAACAGCCTTACCCCAACCGAGCACTCCCAAAAAGCCTTTTTTCACCGGCATTATAAAAAACCACAAACAAACTCCTCTCTACGGAATTCTTATCTATGTTAAAACCGAGGGAAATGTTGCACCGTTAAGAATTTTAAAGACTAACGTCAATGGCGTTTTCGCGACCTTCAACCCCTTGCCAATTGGTGACTATTTATTCGAGATGAAAGATCCTCAAGGGGTATACTTATTTGATACAATGAAAGTAAAGATAGCGGATTCCAATCCCCATCCTTTTGAAGTTGTTTCCAACGAACTTATATGACAAACCAAAAACCGACTTCACCAATTAAGGCTTCAACACAGTCTTTTATCGAGATCGAGGAGATCAAAGATGACGTTGTTTTGATGAAGGATTTTTCAGCATCAACTGTCGTTGAAGTCTCCGCCGTTAACTTTTGGCTTCTTTCGTCTGAGGAACAGACATCGATGATATATTCCTACGCCGGGCTTTTGAATTCCCTGTCTTTTCCCATTCAAATCCTGGTTGTTTCAAAGAGGATGGATGTTTCGGCCTATCTGGATTATCTTGACGACAAGATCAATAAAACAACAACCGACTTGATGAAGGTGCGCCTTGGAGGATACCGTGAGTTCATCAAAAACATCGTCAAAAAAAACTCGGTCTTAGAAAAAAGGTTCTTCTTTGTGGTTCCGTTTTCTCCCCTTGAGTTGGGAGTTTCCGGGGCATCGCCCGGATCCTTAAACAAGGAATATGTTATAAGCCGGGCTAAGACTTCGCTTTACCCAAAAAGGGATAATTTGATGAGGCTCTTGAGTAAAATCGGCCTTAAAGGAACGGCTCTTTTTTCCCAAGAATTGTCGGAGTTGTTTTACAACCTGTATAACCCGTCATCAACCGGCCGCCGCATGGCTCCGGTTGAGAGTTACACCGATGTGGTTATGACGCAGGGATAAATATATGAATATATTTGATTTACTGAAACCGCCCTCATCCCAATCGTCCCCATCTGCTACAAGCAACAAGATGGCCGAGACGATTGCCCGTGGCACGGTTTCGGTGAAAGATCTGGTTGCCCCCTCATATATTGAGGTTGACTTTAACCATCTTAAGATTGATGACCGGTACTACCGGACCTTTTACGTTGTCGGATATCCCCGTTATGTATCGGCCAACTGGCTTTATTCATTGATTACATTCGATCATCCCCTTTACGTTTCCATGTATATTTATCCAACCGAATCCAAAAACGTGCTTGAAGATCTTAAAAGAAAGATTGCCGAGATGGAAGCGACAATTGAAGGGGACATAAAGGCCGGACGGGTCGTTGACCCGACGATCCAAGTGGCCCTTGACGATGCTCTTGCCCTTCAGGCTGAACTTGCCAAGGGGGCTGAAAGGTTCTTCCAGTTTGGCTTATACATAACAATTCCCGCAGAGTCGCTTGAAGAATTAAACAGGATAACCAAGGAGGTTGACTCGGTCCTGTCTTCGCTTCTCATTGTGGGTCGACAGGCGACCCTTGAGATGGAAGAGGGTTTCAAATCTACCCTTCCCTTGTTTTACGACAAGATTGCGGTCTGGCGCAATATGGATACGACGTCATTGGCGACCACCTTTCCTTTCGCAACCGCCTCTCTCACCCGAAACGAAGGAATCCTTTATGGAATAAATGAGCATGACGGATCGCTCATCATATTTGATAGGTTTACCCTTGAAAACGCCAACTCGGTAATTTTGGGTAAATCTGGAGGAGGAAAGAGCTTTTTAGTGAAACTTGAGACCTTAAGACTCCTCACTATGGGAACCGACGTTATTATAATCGACCCCGAAAATGAATACGAGAAACTGACCCAGTCGATGGGTGGAGAGTTTGTGGTCTTTTCAGGAACCTCTCAGTACAAAATGAACCCGTTTGACCTTGTCATTGAAGGTGCCACACCCGACGAGCTCTCAAACAAGATTCTCGACCTCCATTCGTTGATGCGCGTCATTATGGGTGATCTGACTCCGTCCCAAGACGCCCTTCTAGACCGCGCTTTGGTTTTAACATATAAGGAAAAAGGCATAACCCAGGACCCGGAGACATTCAAAAACGAACCACCCCTTCTTGAAGATTTATATAAGATATTCTTGGGCATGGAAACCCCAGAATCAAAGGAGTTGGCCGACCGATTGGAAAAATTTGTCCAGGGTTCGGCCGCCGGCATCTTCAACCAAAAGTCCAATTTTGACATCAAAAATCCCTTTACGGTTTTTGGGATCCGCGACCTTGAGGAAAACATGAGGCCGGTTGCCATGTATATCGTTCTTGATTATATCTGGAACCGGGTCAGACGCGACCCAAAAAGACGCGTCCTTATTGTCGACGAGGCCTGGTATCTTATTAAACAGAAGGATTCCGGAGCATATCTTCATTCTTTTGCCAAGCGGGCAAGAAAATATAAACTTGGATTAACGACAATCACCCAGGACGTTGAGGACTTTTTGGCGACCGAGGAAGGGAAGGCCATCATAACCAACTCGTCTCTTCAAATTATCCTGAAACAATCAACGGCCGCGGTTGAACTTATCGCCAAGACATTCTTCCTTACAGGAGGAGAGAAACACTTCTTGCTTTCGGCCGGAGTTGGTGAGGGACTCTTTTTTGCCGGACACTCTCATGTAGGATTCAAGGTTGTCGCGTCTGAGGAGGAAAAGGGGTTGATTGAATAATTGAATTAAATGTCTTATAGATTATCTATACATGACTGGTTTTTCTTTCTGGGGAAGGACCAAACTCATTCTTCTTTCTTTCTCGTTAACACGCTCAATGAAGGCTTTTATTTTCTGACCGGTCTTAAATTCTTCGCTGCCTGTAAGTTTTGATACGTGAATCAGACCCTCAATTCCTGGAGCCAATCGCACAAAGTATCCGTATTTTTCTTTTCTCACAACCTCACCATCAACCTCTTTATCTTTGGGATACTTAACCTCAATATCTTTCCACGGGTCTGGGGTTAATCTCTTTAAGGACAGATTTAGCTTCAAATCAACTGGGTTTTTCTCAACGACGTAGACGTCAATCGTTTCCCCAACCGTCACGTAAGAGGCGGCCGATGAGATCTTCTCCCATGAGATTTCCGAGATATGGATCAAACCCTCAACACCCTCAACCTCACAGAAGACTCCGAATTCCGAAGCTCCAAGGACTTTAGCCTTGTAGGTCTCACCTTCCTTAACGGCGTCAAACTTCTTTTTCAAATCTTTCTGGGAAATCTTGAGGACCGAGGCCTTGTGAGATACGACCAAACGGTTCTTTTCTTTATCTACCTCGAGTATTTTTACTTTGATTTTCTGTCCTGTAAGTTTCTCCGGGCTTGAAATAAAGGGTTCGGTTAATTGGATCTTTGGAATGACGCCTCTAATACCCATGAAGTCGATAAAAACGCCTCCCTTGCCGTAATCACCACAGAAGACTTCAATCTCCTCTTCCTTTTCCTTCTTCTCGGCCAATATCTCCCATTTACCCTTCTCAAAGAATTTCCTTAAAGATACAACCGGAAAGCCGTTTTTGGATTCTTCAGATATGACTCGTGCCTGGATTTTGTCCCCGACCTTAAGATAAGGTAAATATGTAGAGACTTCTTTTATTTCAAGTTCACCCAAGATTGCATGGGCCTTTCCTCCGACATCAAAAACAATACCCTTTTTGGAAAGTGAGACGATTTTAGCCTCAACTTCGCGGCCTTTTTTCAACAGACTGGGGCGTTGTTTTTTAAGCAAGGCGTCCATTGGGTTTGCTGAAGTTGTTTTAGTAGTGGTTTTTTCGGTTTTTTTCGCCATCTGTAAGTTCTCCCTTTGCCCACTCCTAAGAGCGGGCTAGACTTAATAATATATCAAATAGGGCTTCATTTCGCAAGGGATTAATTACCCAACAATTCTTCGCTCTTATTCAAATGGTTGAAAATAATAACTTAATATGATATATTATAGGGCATTATGGATAACGTTTTACTTCCATCCCTGGTTGAGAGATTTATAAAATATCTCACCTCACAGGG
>CAZUBL010000015.1:0-18909 GCA_964618685.1 uncultured Gammaproteobacteria bacterium
AAAAGGTAATCTGACCAAAGATCTTTTTCTTGCCATATAAATGATTCTAGCTACTGCGCGCTTATAAATCAAGAAGACGCTGTTTACTGGATCATCTGCAGATTGACCCTACCCATGTTGTCTATCTGGTAGACTCTGACTTTTACGGTTTGGCCTATCTTGACGACTTCAGACGGATCCTTGACAAATTTACCGTTCCCCATCTTGGAAACGTGAACCAGTCCTTCCTTGCCCGGAACCATTTCGACAAAGGCTCCGAAAGCCAGGATTCTCTTGACAGTTCCCTCAAATTCTTCCCCGACTTGTATTTCACGGGTGATATTTGAAATGTGGGCAACTGCCTCGTCAACCTTGGCCCTGTCAAGTCCAGAGATTGTCACCTTACCATCGTCCTCGACGTTGATTTCGGTTTCGGTCTTGGCAATAAGTGCTCTAATATTCTTTCCTCCCGGTCCTATTATCTCACCGATTTTATCTGGGGGAGGAGTCAGAACGACAACCTTAGGCGCATATCGGGATACTTCTTTTCTGGGCTTTTCTATAACCTTGTTCATGGCTTCAAGTATTTCCAGTCTGGCTTTTTTGGCTTGCTCAAAAGTCTGCTTGATCATTTTCGCGGTCAGTCCTTTGTTTTTGACGTCAAGCTGGATTGCGGTTATTCCGTCGGCGGTTCCGGCGATCTTGAAGTCCATTTCACCTGAAAAGTCTTCAAGTCCGGCGATATCCGTCAATACGGCAAATTCCTCATCTGACCTGGACATAAGTCCCATAGCAACTCCGGCAACAGCCTGTTTAAGAGGAACACCTGCGTCCATAAGTGAAAGGGATGATCCGCTTATTGAACCCATCGAGCTTGAACCGTTTTCTGACAAAATCTCCGAGACGACTCTTATGGCGTATGGGAATTCGTCAGATGTCGGCAAAACCGGTTCCAAGGCTTTCTCAGCCAAGGCACCATGTCCTATAGCCCGTCTTGATGGTCCGAAAAATCTACCAACCTGGCCGTAGGAATAAGGTCCGTCGGAATAGTGATGGATGTATCTTTTCGCTTCCTTGCCTTCAGGTCCCTCAATAAGTTGCTCCAATGTGGTTGATCCCAATGTCGCAATCGACAAAACCTGGGTCTGACCTCTTTGGAAAAGGGCCGATCCGTGGGTTCGGGGCAATATAGAAATCTCAACATTGAGTTCTCTTACCTTTTCAAATGGCCTTCCGTCCGGCCTTGTTTTTTTGTCCAAGATGTTGTTCTTAATATTATCGTAGTTGTATCGGGTTATGGCCGCCATGATTTGCTTGGTGTCGTATTTCTTCTCAAGGTCTTCATAGACTGCCGCGACAATTTCTTGAAGTAGCTTGTCGTCTGATCCGGCGGTTGCCGCCGACACTTTAACAGCTGCTTCAACCTGGGATGCGTATTTGCTTTTAACGTGGTCGATTATCTCCTTGTAATCAACTTGCTCGGGGATATCGCCCTTTTTCTTTCCAATTTCCTTGACAATGCCTTCCAAAAATGAGATTATCTTCTGGTTTTCGACCTTGGCCATCTCGATCCCTTCCTGGATAATTTCATCCTTGATTATGTTGGCTTTGGTTTCAATCATCAAAACCTTTTCCCTGGTTGATGAGACAACAAGGTCAAGGTCGGAAAAGTCTTGTTCGTTTTCGGTCGGATTCAGGATGTATTCGGATTCTTTCTTTTCGCTTGAAGTTACGTATCCGATGCGGGAAGTGGCAATCGGTCCCGCCCATGGAACCGACGAAACCGACAGGGCGGCCGATACTGCGATTGCCGACAGAATCTCAGGGGCATTGGTGCCGTCGATTGATAGGAGCGTCACCACGACCTGGACTTGCTTTTTATATGCTTTCGGGAATAAGGGACGGATTGAGCGGTCGATCAGTCTTCCGGTCAAAACCGCCTCATCTGACGGACGACCTTCTCTTTTAATCCATCTGGATCCCTTGATAAGGCCTCCTGCGTAAAGTTTTTCTGCGTATTCGACTGACAAAGGGAAGTAGTCCAAGTTTGGATTCTCGGGACCTACCGCTACTGTAACCAAAACGGCCGTATCTCCTAAAGTTGCATAAACTGAAGTATCAACAGCAGTCGCAAGGCGTCCGAACTGAAGAGTTAATTTCTGACCATCAATCTCAGTAGTCTTTTCTACTATTTTCATAATGTTTATATAAATATAATTAGAAACAATTATATATTAATTTTTAAAGAAGATATATCAGGAAATCTTACTTTTTAAGGCTAAGCTCCTTAATCAATTTCTTATATCTTTTTTCGTCCAATTTCTGCAAGTAATTAAGAATCCTTCTTCTTTTGGCAATCACCTTAAGAAGTCCCCGGCGTGAATGGTTATCTTTCTTGTTGATATCAAGGTGTCCGCTCAACTTCTCGATCTTGTGTGTTAAAAGGGCTACCTGTACCTCTGGCGATCCGGTGTCGCCTTTTCTCTGGGCGAACTTTTCAATGACCTTATCCTTGTCTTCCGGGAGTTTTACCGTTTTTGAATTCTCTTCAACGGCCTTCGCAGCTACTTTAACGACCTTTTCTTCTTTTGCCGATTTCTGTGCTTTTTCTTCCTTTGCTGGTTTAGCAGTTTTTTTTGTCTTTGCCATGGTTAATGATTATAATAGATAATCATGAGAGTTGCAAGAGGAGTTTTAACAAAAAAAGCCTTGCCGGTGATTATTTTAGCACTTATTTCAACATCGATAATCCTGTTTTATCCACCGGCAAACCTATTGGTGATCATGGTCCTAATTGCCAACCTGAGTCTAATTGCTGGATTGGTAGCCCGATCATTTACGAGCCATAAATACGCTTTATTGTCTTCCTTTTTTATTTTTATACTTCTTACTCTTCGTGCCCTGGACTTACTGGATCCTATAAACGCCGTCTTGGCAATTAGCTTACTCGTCGGGATATCAATTTTGATAAAATAGAAAGATGAATAAAAAATTTTATATTACGGCGGCTATCCCTTACGTCAACGCGGCTCCCCACATCGGACACGCCCTTGAATTCCTACAGGTCGACGTCGTCGCTCGGTATAAGAGACTCCAGGGTAACGAAGCCATAACGCTTACCGGTAGTGACGAGAATGCCCTAAAAAACGTCCAGGCCGCCGAAAAGGCCGGTCAGGAAGTCCAGGAATTTGTTAATCGTAATGCCCAATTGTTTCTTGAGCTGACAAAAAAACTCAATACCCGCTTTGACGTTTTTCAGAAAGGGACAGACCCCGGGCATTTTAAATCAAGTCAGGATCTTTGGACAAGGTGCAACGCCAATGGAGATATATATAAGAAAGACTACGAAGGACTATACTGCGTCGGCTGTGAGGCTTTTTACACTGAAGAAGAACTACAAGACGGTGAGTGCGGTGAACACCCGGGCAAGAAACTCGAGAAGGTCTCGGAATCCAATTATTTCTTCAAGTTGTCAAAATACCAGAAACAACTGATTGATCTAATTACGAGCGATACTCTCAAGATCTACCCCGACTTCAGGAAGAAAGAAGTGCTTCAGTTTTTGAAAGAACCCTTGAAGGACATAAGTATCTCAAGGTCAAACGAAAGGGCTAAAAACTGGGGCGTCCCGGTTCCTGGTGACGAAACCCAGAGAATGTATGTCTGGTTTGACGCTTTGAATATTTATCGCTCGGGGGTTGATGACTCGGTCTGGCCTGCAGACCTTCACATCATAGGCAAAGGGATTATACGTTTCCATACCGTTTACTGGCCGGCATTTCTACTTTCGGCCAATATCCCCCTCCCCAAGGCGGTTTTTGCCCACGGATACTTGACCGTCAACGGCCAGAAGATGTCAAAAACCATCGGTAATATTGTCGACCCTATAGAAGTCATTAATAAGTACGGTGTCGATGCCACAAGATATTATCTTCTAAAGGAGATTCCTCCATACGCGGACGGCGACTTTTCCTATTCCAGAATGGACGAAGTCTATTCTTCGGATCTATCAAATGAGCTTGGCAATTTATTATCAAGACTTACTAATCTCGGAGAAAAATACAAAATAGAAGTAATTATTAATGATGAAAAACAGGAAGCTTACGACGCCGATATCGCAGGACTTATGGACGAATACCGCTTCAACGAAGCTTTGGAACGGATATGGAGGAAAATAAAAAACATGAACCGTTCGATTGATGAGTTCGCTCCTTGGAAAAACGAAGCCGGAAGAGAGAATTTCCTTAAGGCAAAATTAAGCGAGCTTAATAAAATTGGAACTATGCTTATTCCATTTATGCCGGAAACATCGGAAAAAATTGTCAGTTCAACTCGGGGTAAGGTAACGAAAGCCTTAGCTCTTTTCCCAAGATTGATATGAACGGTAATATAGACAAAATTAAACAGATTCTGAGCGAAAGGAAAAGGAAGATCATCGTTCTGTCTTTTTTGGCAGCCTTTTTTCTGGTTTTTTTCTACTTTTTTTACGATCTCCCTAACCCTTATAAACTCAAAGACTTTCAAGCAACCCCACTTTCCACAAAAATTTTTGACCGGAACGGAAAACTATTATATGACATATATAAGGAAGAGAACCGAACGCCGATTAAACTTGAGAGTCTGCCCAAACATATGGCCCAGGCGACAATTGCCATTGAGGACAAGGATTTTTACCGGCACCAGGGAGTCTCTTTCCTGAGCGGAATTCTTCGGGCGGTACGTGACACTTTTCTGACAACCAATGTCCAGGGAGGGTCGACCATTACCCAACAACTGATAAAGACTTCACTGTTAACCCCCGAACGAACTATAAGGCGCAAGGTTAGGGAAATAGTTTTGGCACTTTGGACCGAAAAGATTTATACCAAGGACCAGATACTTGAAATGTACCTTAATCAAGTTCCGTACGGCGGAAGCGCATACGGGATCGAACAGGCAAGCATGCTCTATTTTGATAAATCCGCAAAAAAACTGAATTTAGCCGAAGGAGCATTTTTAGCTGGCCTTCCCCAGGCGCCTTCGCTTTACTCGCCATATCTTAATCCGGAACTTTCCCTAAACCGCAAGAATTCCGTCCTTAAGCGGATGTTTGAAGATAAATACATAGACAAAAATACATACGAAAAGGCCAAAAACCAAAAGCTGGATATTAAACCGCCCAAAGACATAATAAAAGCTCCCCACTTTGTTTTCCACGTCAAAAAAATCATCGAGGAGAGATACGGCAAAGACGTCATTGAAGAAGGAGGGCTCAAGGTCACTACCACTCTTGACCTAGATATTCAAACTCAGGCTGAGGAAGCTTTAAAGGAAGAAATTTCCGAACTTGAAGACCTGGACGTGACAAACGGCGCAGTATTGGTTACCCGGCCGCCAACCGGCGAGATATTGGCCATGGTAGGGTCGGTGGATTATTTTGCCACCGGTTCCGGAGCCTTCAACGTCACAACCGCCCTCAGACAACCAGGTTCGTCTATTAAACCCATAAATTACGCAATCGGTATCGACCGGCGCCTTGTGACAGCGGCAACTATTTTCATTGACTCTCCCACTTGTTTTTCTGCTGCCGGCCAACCCGAAGGCTACTGCCCCGTAAACTATGACGGGCAGTTCCACGGACCCCAGGCCTTGAGGTTTTCCCTCGGTAATTCCTTTAACATCCCGGCTGTCAAGATGCTTGCCATAAACGGTGTTGAGGATTTTATTGCCTCAGCCTCTGGATTTATGATCACATCTTTCAAGGATCCGTCAAAATATGGACTATCTCTAACCTTGGGCGGAGGGGAAGTCAGGATGACCGAAATGGCCCAGGCATTCTCAGCATTTGCCAACCGTGGTAAAGCTAAAGAACTTACAGAGATCCTTGAGATCAAGGACAAGTTCGGAAAGACGCTTTACAAGTTCGAAAACCCCAACTTCGTACCGGACGTCAAAAAACCGTTGACCGCGCCAAGCTATCTCTCAATCACTGGAAAAAAGGCCATATCTCCCGAGACGGCTTTCATCATTTCCCATATTCTTTTGGATGATAATGCCCGTTCCCAAGCATTCGGAACCGGATCGCAACTGGTTATACCCGGCCGAGCGGTGTCTGTTAAAACAGGAACAACTGACGATAAGCGGGACAACTGGACGATCGGCTATACCCCAAACTTCCTGACGGCCGTCTGGGTCGGTAACAACGACAACTCACCAATGCATCCATATTTGACCTCAGGCGTTACCGGGGCTGCGCCTATCTGGAACCGGGTAATGAGAAATGTCCTTGAAAATCAGCCCGACCTATGGCCCGTCAGACCCGATACGGTTGTTGGACAACAAGTCTGCTGGGATTCCGGGGATCTCATGAATAAGGGTGAAGACGGCAAAGAAAGCTGCTCTCCCCGTTTCGAATATTTCATTAAGGGCACCGAATCCAAGGAGTCAAGCATTTCCAGAACCACCATTCCCGTTGGGAAAGACGACAAAATGGTTCCAACCGGGTTTCCCGAGGTAGAAATGAAGGAAAAAACCGTAATTAAAGATCTTCTAAACACCATGTACTGTGTCGACTGTAATCATGAGGGAGGCGATCCGTTCCAAAACGTCAATCTTTAAATTTATGAAATTCCTAAAGTCAGCGCTAGCTTTTGTTTCAGACACCCTGGAAACTGTAGCTTTTGTCGGTTCACTGTATATCGCCGTTTATCTCTTTTTATTTTTTCCCTCATCCGTCCAAGGGGCATCGATGGAACCGACGCTTTATACCGGTGACAGAATATTTATCAGCCGAGTCGCCTATAGAATTTCAGACGTGGGCCGTGGGGACGTCATAGTCATGACATCACCAAGAAATCCCGACATCGAATACGTTAAGCGGGTTATCGGACTTCCGGGCGAAACCCTATTATTCAAAGATGGTGATGTATATATTGACGGATATTTGCTTGAGGAGCCATATCTTAACGATAAAACTAACCTTTGGGAAAACGGATTTATAGAAGAAAATGTTCCGTATATGGTTCCGGACAACCATGTGTTTGTTATGGGGGACAACCGACACCGGTCCTCCGATTCGAGGGAGTTTGGACCTGTTCCCATGGAGTCGGTCATCGGCAAGGCTACGGTACAGTACTATCCCCAATTTAATCTGGGATTATGAACTACTCGGATTTCTATCAAAAAATAAAAACAATTGCCATTGTTGGGTTGTCCGACAACCCCGAAAGACCATCATATAGAGTTGCAAAATTCCTTTTGGACAAGGGTTATTCCGTTATTCCGGTCAATCCGAATATCGACAACTTCATGGGAATAAAAAGCCAAAAGACGCTCTCAGAAATCAAAGAAAAAATTGATGTAGTTGATATTTTCAGAAAAAGCGAATTTGTCGAGGAGATCGTCAAGGAGGCAATTAAAGTCGGCGCCAAAGCCGTTTGGATGCAGGAAGGGGTCATAAACGAGGAGGCAGCAAAAAAAGCTCGTGAAGCCGGGTTAATCGTTGTCATGGATATGTGCATGATGAAACAATACAAAAAACTATGATTGCCGTGGTTCAAAGAGTTGACAAGGCTTCCGTTTCAATCAACAACAAACTCTATTCTGAAATAAAAAAAGGTTACTTGATATTTTTGGGCGTCGTCAAGAACGATAGTGAATTCGACGGCGACAAACTGGCCGAAAAAATTGCCAATCTGAGAATAATGCCGGATGACAATAATAAAATGAACGAATCGATAATCAAAACCAAAGGAGAAGTCCTTGTTGTCTCCCAATTCACCCTAGCCGCCAATCTTAAAGACGGTCGAAGGCCAGATTTTTTTCCGGCAATGGAACAGACAGTCGCCGAAAAACTTTACCTAAAATTTTCCGATCGTCTGACAGACTACGGGTTAGCCGTAAAAACCGGTCTGTTTTCCGCTTACATGAAAATTGAACTCGTAAATGACGGGCCAGTGACGTTTATTATCGATAGCAAAAAACTTTAATCCTCACAGTATTCAAATTCCTATTGACAACTATATTATGTACTAGTATACTAGTATTCATTATGAACAAAGTAGGGGAGTTGACTAAAGCTTTTATGACGCAAAAGACGTCCGGGGATATGCTTGAATTCCTGAAAGGGATATTAACCCCTAAGGAACTTGAGGAAATGTCGACCCGACTGCAAATAGTCAAACTAATAAAAAAGGGTCTTCCCCACCAAGAGATCGCCCGCCGTCTTGAAGTTGGTGTTGCAACCGTTACCCGGGGCAGCCGGGAGTTAAGGAAAGGCCGATTCAAAGACATATGAAAATCATAAATAACAACAATTGGTGGACTACTTTTCTCTGGTGAAGCAGAGCCGTTTTTAGTTAATCTATCCTCTGCTTCGGGCAGAGGTTTTTTTATTTATATTATTAGAAATTTTTTATTTTAATTTATGAAAACATACAATTTCCCAAACAATACGGGCTATTTCGGAAAGTTCGGGGGTCGATTCGTGCCACCACAGCTTGAAAAGATTTTGGACCAATTGGCCGCGACTTATGACACGTTAAGCGGGAGCAAGAAATTTAAACAGGAACTGTCGTATCTATACAAAGAATACGCCAACAGACCAAGTAACCTTTACTATGCCAAGAACCTGACCAAGAAAATTGGCGGAGCGAAGATTTACTTAAAGCGGGAGGACCTAAACCATACCGGCGCCCATAAAATTAACAACGTCATCGGACAAGGGCTTATTGCCAAGCATCTTGGAAAAAAGAAGCTCATCGCTGAAACCGGTGCCGGCCAGCACGGAACGGCAACGGCGACGATTGCCGCCTATTTCGGAATGGAGTGCGATATCTATATGGGTGCCCGAGATATAGACGCCCAAAAACCGAACGTTTACAGAATGAAGATACTCGGCGCACGAGTAATCCCCGTTACCCGGGGACAAGGAACATTGAAAGATGCCGTTGACGCGGCGCTCGCGGCATATATCAACGAACCGGATTCATATTACCTTTTAGGGTCTGCTGTCGGGCCCCATCCATATCCATTAATGGTTCGGGACTTTCAGAAAATTATCGGCCACGAGATAAAAAAACAAATCTTGGCGAAAGAAGGTAAGTTGCCCGAGAGTATCATTGCCTGCGTCGGTGGTGGGAGCAATGCTATTGGGGCATTTTATGAATTTATAAAAACTGACGGCGTTAAGCTTATCGCCGTCGAACCCGGAGGACTAGGAGTCAAGACCGGCAAGCACGGCGTATCGCTTGGTACCGGTAAGGAAGGAGTGATTCACGGATTCAACACACTTGTTATGAAGGATAAAAACGGTGGAATCAAAGAATCATACAGCGCCGCATCGGGACTCGATTACCCGGGTGTGGGACCGGAACTTGCCTACTTAAAGCAATCCGGACGTCTTCAAATTGCAAAATCAACCGATCGGGAGGCGATCGATGCGTTCGTTGAGCTATCTAAGACCGAAGGGATAATACCAGCGTTAGAGTCTGCACACGCGGTTTCGTACGGCATCAAACGGGCGGCAAAACTTATGCCCAACGATATCGTTGTCATAAACTTGTCGGGCCGAGGCGACAAGGACGTAGAAAACGTTTACAACAGATTTATAAAAATTAAAAGTTAAATCTGATAAACTTGATGATATGAAAGACCAAAAGGTTAAAGAGTACAGCGACAAACTCAAAAGTTTGGGGATAAGCCATGAAATACTGGAGCATCCTGAGTTGGTTTCGGTCGAAGACGTTCAAAAATACCTGAGCTTCGGACTGGATGAAGCCTTAGCAACGCTTATCATGAAAACGGAAAAAGGATATGTGGCGGTCATCAGGCGGGGCGACTGCTCCCTAGACAATAAAAAAATAAAAAAAATACTTGGAGTTGAAAGTTTAACACTAGCAACAGATGAGGAATTTACAAAACTCACAGGAGTTGTGCCCGGAGCCGCCCACATTCTCCACGCTGTAAACCAGACCATTATCGATAAAAGGGTATTTGAGAAAGAAATGATCAACGGAGGCTCGGGCAGCCTCTTATATACTTTCCGTTACAAGACCGCTGAACTGAAAAAGATCCCAGGGAACCAGATCGCTGAAATTACAAAAATCTCGGTAACAACCGCGTCAACCGCTACAGGCGTCAAACGGGTTTTCTCGGGAATAAGGGCAACCGGTCGGCTCCACCTTGGTAATTACTTAGGGGCGGTTAAAGGCTTTTTGGAAATTCAAGAGAAAGGCGATTACGAAATGGTCTATTGTGTTGTTGACGTCCATTCGATAACCACACCGTTTAAACCTGAAGACCTCAAGAATAACAAAAGGGAAATTATCATCGACTATTTGGCGGCCGGACTTGATCCTGAGAAAAGCGTTCTCATTTACCAGTCAGATATTCCAGAACATACTGAGCTTGCTTTCTATTTTTCAACTGTTGTAACGATTGCCCGGATGATGCATCTTCCGACTTACAAAGATAAGGTTAAACAGCACCCAAACGCCAACACCATGGCTCTTTTGAATTACCCGGTTCTTATGGCGGCCGACATTCTTGTTTACAAGGCCGGATTGGTTCCAGTCGGCATAGATCAGGAGCCACATCTTGAGGTTGCCCGCGAAATTGCCCGAAAAATGAACCAGCTGTACGGAACCAATTTCCCCGAGCCTGTCAGATTTGCTACAAAGGGCGAATATATCCCCTCCTTGACCGGTGAAGGAAAAATGGGGAAAACGGTCGAGGGAAGCTATATCAACCTTACCGATCCACTTGAGGAAATCAGGAAAAAGGTCCGGTCGATCCCAACGGCAACGGTTTCCGGAGGCGAGATGACTGTAGGACTCAAATCGCTTTTCACCTTTGCCGACTTATTCCTGGATAAGGCTGAAGTCGAAAAATACAGAACTGAATTCCAGACCGGTTCGTTAAAGTTCGTCACTCTTAAAGATGCGGTAACTGAAGCTATTTACAAAGAGCTCGAACCTTTCCAAAAAAAACGGGCCGAGATTGCCGCAAATAAAGAATATGTCGACAAAGTGATTAGGGAGGGCGCCGAAAAGGCCAGAAAAATTGCCAAACAAACAGTCAAAGAAGTCAAAGAAAAGATGGGCTTACTTTAACAAGAGTTTTTCCAGCCTGTTGATAGTCTGGCGTAGGTCGTGTTCGTTAAACCAAAAGGTTTGCCAACCATAGCTATCTGCTCCTTCAAGGAAATCCTGCCTGTCGTCAATAAAAAATATTTCGCCCGGAGATACTCCGGCATTTTCTGTTGCCGCCTTGTAAATTTCTTTTTCGGGCTTTCGAAAACCGGTTTCACACGACAAAATAACGGCCGAATACTTAAGGTCGGCGACCAAGCCTCTTTTGACAAGTTTTGTTATCATTCCCGGATAAAGATTGGAAATTAAGCCGACTTTATATTGTTCTGAAATCTTTCTGGCCAGATCATGGGTTTCGGGAATGGGCTTATAATCTCCGAGCCAGCTTTCAAGAAAATCAAAATGCTCGGCATTTTTTATATTAAATTTCCTGACGGCGGTATGCCAGAATTCTTGAGCGGTTATTTTTCCGCGTGTTATTTCGTCAGCCCCGTTACCGCCATTCCAAAATTCTGCAAATTTCGAAAGGGAGATATTAAACCTTGAGGTCGCTCCTTTAAAGTAATCGTTAGTATCCGCCATTACATTCCCGATATCGAAGTAAACAAATTTGATTTTGTTCATAACCAGATTATACTACCTCTTGATTTCCTAATATCATTATCCTATCATATTAGGTGAACAATTATTCACCTAATATGGACATACCTCTTGCCGAACGATTAAGACCCCAATCTCTTGACGAATTTGTCGGTCAGGAACACTTGGTGGGCCGGGGCAAACCGATAAGACGGATGATCGAAAACAAAAAGGTCATATCGATGGTCCTCTGGGGTCCACCGGGAACTGGAAAAACCACCTTAGCCAGGATCATCGCCCATCACATCGAAGCCAACTTTGTCCCCTTCTCGGCCGTTGCCGGAGGCGGGGTGCCCGAGATAAGAAAAATTATCGCTAAAGCCAAGGAGGACTATGGACTATTTCAAAAACCCACGGTTCTTTTTGTCGACGAAATCCACCGGTTCAATAAGGCCCAACAGGATGCCTTTCTCCCTTATGTGGAGGACGGAACAATCACCCTGATCGGAGCGACGACCGAAAACCCGGGTTTTGAAGTTATCGCCCCTCTGGTCTCCCGCAGCCAGATATTTGTCCTTTACGCCTTGGACGAAAAACAAATAGAAACGATTGTCAAAAGGGCAATCAAGCTTTACCCGAAACATACTTTTGCTCCCGAATCAGTTATCCACTTCATCAAAACCGCAAATGGTGACGCTAGGACTGCTATTAACGCCGTCGAATTAGCGTCATCTTTGTCCAAAAAAATAACCCTCAAGGTCGCCGAGGAGGCAGTCCAGAGGAAAGCCATCTATTACGACAAAAAGGGCGACTGGCATTACGATACCATATCCGCCTTTATTAAATCATTAAGGGGCGGAAATCCTGACGCCACCCTTCACTATCTGGCCCGGATGGTTAAAGCCGGAGAAGACCCGATTTTTATTGCCCGCCGAATGGTGATATTTGCCGCCGAGGACATTGGCAATGCCCAGCCGACCGCACTAGTAGTTGCCACTTCAGCGATGCAGGCTTGCCATATGATCGGTTGGCCGGAAGCCTCACTAATCCTTGCCCAAGCAGCAACCTATTTGGCAACTGCCAAGAAATCGATCGCCTCATCAAAAGGCATGTGGGATGCCTTGTCCGACATCGATACCGAAAACCTTGACCCGATTCCTCTTCATTTGAGAAACGCCCCGAATAAAGTAATGAAGTCATTAGGTTACGGTCAAGGCCACGTCAGATACCCGTGGCTGACGGAAAAACAAACCGGCAAAAAAGTAGAACAGGAATATCTGCCTAAAAACCTTAAAGGAAGAAAGTACTACAAACCAGACTGGAAGTGATTACTTCAGAACCTTTTCATACCCCCCCGACCCTCTTCTGAGCCAGTAGGCTGTTCTCGTAACAGTCGTTGTTGAAACTCCAAGTTTCTCGGCGATTTTAACATAGGGCATTCCCTTTTTTAGAAGCCTCGCCATCTCGAGGCGGTTGGCAAACTCTTCAAGCTCTTTTACAGTTAATAGATCCCTCAGAAAATTGGCAACCTCCTGGTCGGTTTTTAGTTTCAAGAAAGATTTGAAGAGCAATTTTTCCTTGTCATTTTTCGCTTTATAATTCTGGAAGTCGTTCATACAATGATTATATCATCTAATTTAGATTACTTGACAACCGAAAGTTTGTATGTTATCATGTTAATACGTTAATATATATCTGTTACTGATGAAAAAAGAAAATAATAATTTTGTTGTCCATCATACCCTGCATGTTTGCGGGGTAAACCTTATAGTGTAATTTATTAATTATTAGTTCTCTACCCCGCCCAAAAGGCGGGTTTTTTTATGGAATATTTAAAAATATCAACCGTTATTGAAGCCAACAGAAACGGTATGTCAGAAATTGTTAGAAGATCGCTTTGTGGTCTTGAAAGGGCGCAAAAATATTACCCAAATCTTATTATGGAAGTCGTCTCATCGGGCAACTTAGACCGGCAACTGGATTTGAGCCAGATCGAGTCTATCGGAAACTCGCGGATTGACGCGGAGTCCCCGTTGTCCAAAACAGCCGGCGCCTATTTCTTCAATGAGGAAATAATTGGCGGTTCAAGGGAAAAGGACGTATTGGAATATGTCAATCGACTAGGACGGAAAAATATTCCTGGCTGGATAGATCAGTCGACAAAACTAAAATTGGGCCCGGGCGTCGGACTTATAGAGGCACCCCCCATATATTCCAAGCTTCTAAAAATGGGAGTCGACAATCCCGATCTATCTTTAAACTATACGGCTCCAAACGGAACTAGTGAAACCAGGAAAGGTATAAAGGCTATTATGGACTCAAGAATTGACCCCGAAGGCGACTTCTTTTTTGAATCCGGGGTTTTTGTGACAGAGGGAGCTACTGAAGGTATCGATCTATTTATGGAAGCATTGTCTAAAACCAACCCCGATTCAAGAGTAGTGTTTCTCGGACTTTCCTACTATACCGGACCTTATTCCGCTTATCAGAAGGGTTTAAAGATCGACCGGTTGGCGGGAGATCCCACCAAAAACCGGGGCGAGGTAAAATTCTTTCCGGCGGCAAGCGAGATCGAACGGTCGATCCCCAAAGATACTAAAGCCCTCGTAGTTACGATTCCCAATAACCCGAACGGCGAGACCTATGACGACCGCGAACTGGCCAAAATCATGGATTTGGCCAAGCGCCGCGACCTCTATGTATTATTCGACGGCATTTTTGAAAACATGTATTTTGACCCTCAGGAAAACTATCGCTCAAGACTATTACAGATCGCCGCCGAATCGGGAGCCCTTGACCGGGTAGTCGTTGTCGATAGCCTTTCCAAAACCAAAAATTTTGCCGGAGAACGGATAGGCTTTATTGCCGCGACGGACAAGAAAATCGTCCAATCGCTTGAGAACACGGTTTTGTCAAGGAGGTGCAATCCTCGTCTTACCCTCGGGCCGTTGCTGAGTTTTGAGGGATTGGCCCGAAAAACCAAAAGGCTTAAAATAGACTATCCATTAACATCTCTTGAATCGATCGCTAACTTTGCCCTGGGCAAGGGAAATTATTCATTCAGTAAGTCAGAATTCCTGAAAATGTACCAGGAATGGGATACCTGGGACAGGGAAACTTTGAAGTACTACCGGGATAATTTGAAAATCGTCAAGTCCCTGGTTGACGGTAACGCAACGGGCTGGTCGCCGGACCGCGCCGCTTTCAATACTTTTGTCAAAATGGGCGAACCCGGCAACGGGGTCAGCTCCATGGATTACTTAACCAAGCTCATGTATACCCTGGCGACCTATACCCAGGTCGGACCCTGCTTTGGAATTTCCCAAAAGTGCTGGGACGGTAAATATGGAATATGGCCGAGGATTACGTATGCCACCTCCCGTAACGATCTTATTGAAGCGGTGACGAGGCTTGTTACTTTTACCAATACTTATCAGGAGAAAAGATTGGGCGATCCAAACCGGTTTCCGGTATTACAAGTTAGATTCGATAACCAAATATGAATAAGATAAAGATTCCGCCAAAAAGTTATTTCCGAAAAATCGCAAAGATCATAAATGAGGAAATTCTTCCAAAGATAAAAAACCGGGAATTTAATAACGTCAGGCGGGCAATTTACAGCAACATAAAAATCATTGGCATTATGACCAAAAACGGAATTTCAGTAAATGAGATCTCATCGGGCGTTTCGGATAGGAAGGCTTACCGGGGATATATAAGGCAGATCGTTTCGGACTTGAATTGCGACCGGTATTACCGTGATTATTACCCGTCAAGAGGAAATATTGAAGCCCGTCTCGCCCTTAGTATCCGGGAAAACTATAAACTTAAAGGAAAAGACCGCTACTTGCCCGATGATTTCTGCCTGACTGAGGGCTCAACCGGAGCCATTACGATGATATTTGAGTACCTTGGGAAAAATTTTCCCGGTGGTGAAGTCCTTATTCAATCTCCCAACTATTACCTTTATAAATTCGCGGTCAATTATTGGGGGTTGAAGTTGAGGGAGATCATGCCCCAACCAAACCAAAAACGAATTTCATTCATAAGCGCCGAAGCGATTGTCAACGGCATCAACGACAAAACCAAAATGATAGTCATCACTAATCCCGCCAACCCGAGCGGTGAAGTACTTGACAGGAAAGGATTGAAAGACATCCTTAAAGCGGCCAAAAAAAGGAACATTCTCGTTTTGGTTGATGAGCTCTTTTCCGAACTTGTGTTTTCAGAAAAGTCATATATTTCTTCTGACCAGGTGGCGTCGCAACTTAAAGCCATGAAAAATCTTGTCATCGTAAAAGGCTATTCGAAGTCAAAAAACCTTGTCGGATTGAGGATCGGTTATTTGTATTCAAAAAATAAGGATCTGCTTGAAAATGTTTCGCTCATTGCCCAGCAGAGAAGTTCCTATTCGGCGGCCTCAAACTTTACCGGACTAATAATTCTTGACAGTTTTATCCAGTCGGTAAGATTGAACAGCTTCAGTAACTTTGACAAAGTTATGTCGGATTTTGAAGGTCTTACGCCGGTTACGGAAAAATCTAGAGCCTGGTTGATTGCCGAATACAGAAAATATGATGAGTATTTCAAAAATCTTATGAATTTTTACAAACATAGGTATGATGACGTGATAAACCTACTTGGTAATGATATAGAAATATTGTTTCCTAAAATATCGGCGTTTAACACAATCGTAAAAATCAAAGATCTTGATGGTATCAACAGCTTTGATTTCATGGTCAGTTGTTTTTTGACAACCGGCCTTAAAACAGAAATTGCACCTTGTTTTGGATTTGATCAGAAGACCTGGGATACTAAGCTTGGTTTCTGGCTCAGGCTGACATTTGCCAAGGACAAGAAGCTGTTTAGGAATGGACTTACCGCTTTCAAATCATTCAAACAAGCTTATTTGAATAACAGGGATAGATTCCTGAAGACCGGTATCAGTCTGTAGTTATTATGGGAGGATTTAAAAATGTGTCAGCAACAGGATTCGAACCTGTGACCACTCGCTTATGAAACGAGAGCTCTACCGCTGAGCTATGCTGACTGCTGGCTCGTAAATATTACCTATATATTATATAATACTTGGATGGCAAATTTCGATCTTTCGATCATCGTAGTTTCCTATAATACGAAGAAGATAACCAAGGAATGTCTTGACTCCGTCAACCAATCGCTGACAAACTCTAAAATCAAATACGAAATTATCGTCGCCGATAATGCGTCTAGGGACGGTTCGCACGAGCTCCTGTCCAAAATGGCACAAGACAAGAAGAATCACCTCGTATATTTCCAGACCGGGGAGAATCTTGGATTCGGACGCGGCAACAACTACGCCGTCAAGAAATCAAAGGGTAAATACATCCTACTTCTTAATTCCGATACAATCATTCTTAACCGCGCGATTGATAAACTTTTTAATTATTATGTGGAAAACGAGAGTTGGATACATTTTTTGGGCCCGAAGCTCCTAAATCGTGATCTGACGCCTCAGGCTTCAGCCGCCCGTTTTTTTACTTTACCCGTTGTATTTGCCGCCCTCCTGCTTAAAGGTGATTACTGGGGAGCCACTAGGTCAAGCCCAAACCAATTCGGGAAAGTCGACTGGGTATCGGGAGCCTGCGTCTTGACATCAAGAAAAATATACAACCGACTGGGAGGATTTGATAATAAAATCTTCATGTATATGGAGGAAGTCGATTTGCTTTACAGAGCGGCAAAAAAAGGTCTCAATACCTATTTCTACCCCAATTCGCAGATAATTCATCTTGGGTCGGCGTCATCTGGAGGAAAAACATTTCCGATTCTCCAGGTATATCGGGGTTTCCTCTTCTTCTATAAGAAACATTATTCATTCGCTCATTTAATCGGCCTGCATCTCATATTAAAATTTAAGGCAGCTATCGCCTATTTTATTGGTAAAATTAAGAATAACCAGTACTTGACAACAACCTATGGAGAAGCTTTTTGGATTTCTTAAAAAACTTGACGACAATTTGGTTAAAATCCTTGTAACGATTTTCATTTTTTTGGTGCCTTTGTGGCCGAAGCTTCCCTTTAAAATTGTCAACTACACGTATATCGCCATTAGGTTTGAAGATCTTTACGTCGCCTTGCTTGCTATCGTATTCGTCATCCAGCTTTTGAGGAAAAAGGTCAGGCTGAATCGTCAATTTGCCTGGCTCTTTGGACTCTTTTGGCTGGCTGTCGGGGCTTCAACCGCCTGGGGAATATGTGTGTCCAAAACTATCGAATTTCCCCACCTTGGGGCACTTCACTTTTTGCGAAGAATTGAGTATATGTTCCCTTTCTTTATTGCCGCTTCAATAATCAAAACCAAGAAAGACTTTTTCCAGATGCTCGGCTTCTACTTTTTTTCCGTTTTTCTAGTTGTCATCTATGCGATAGGCCAGAAGTTCCTGAATTTTCCGGCTGTACAAACAATGAATCCCGAATACGCCAAGGGTTATATCCTCTATCTGACTCCGGAAGCCAGAATATCTGGGACTTTTGCAGGTCACTATGACCTGGCATCATATCTCGTATTTGCTATTCCAATGCTATTGGGATTTTTCTTTTTTTCGAAGAAAAAAGCCTACTTGTGGCTATTTGTAGGCGCATTGGCGGTTCTCATTTACACTTCATCGCGTATTTCTTTTGGCGCGTATGTCGTTGCTACCCTGGCTTTTCTTATTTGGATACGCAAATACCTATTTATTTTGTTAGTTGTCATATTGACAGTAGCGCTGGTTTTGGCAACCGGAGAGTTGACGGACAGATTTCTTAAAACTCTCCAGGTCAGACGGATCCTAGTCGATCAAAACACCGGGGCAGTCTACGTCGGTCAGACAATAACCGCAAAAGAGTTGCCAGCCGGATCTTTTTACGTTCCCATAAAAGATCAGACCAAAGGCGGGGCACCTCCAGTTGATCTTGACGCTTTAAAGGCTAGGGTTGTAAAAGAAAAAATCCGTGAAGCTTCGGCGGCAGGACAGGTGTTGACTGACGCACAGAAAGCAGATATAGCCGCCTCGGCAACTGCTAATTTAAAACCAGTAAACACGGTCGTTTCGGACATATCCTTTGCCACTCGATTGCAGGTCGAATGGCCTAGGGCTATTGAAGCCTTTAAGAAAAACATCGTTCTTGGAACCGGACCGTCATCAATAACTGAAGCTACCGATAATGATTACTTGAGATGGCTCGGAGAGCTTGGTTTATTTGGCACGCTGGCTTTCCTGGGTATCCTAGCAATGATCGTCAAAAAATTATGGAGAAA
>CAZUBL010000016.1:0-18897 GCA_964618685.1 uncultured Gammaproteobacteria bacterium
TGGGCTTTTATAAACTTGCTGTAGGTCATTCCAAGCTCTCGGACGGCGGCGTTAAGACGAGTAATCCAAAGCTGCCTGAAGTCTCTTTTCTTTCTTTTTCTTCCCATAAAAGCGTATTCTCCGGCATGAAGAACCGCTTCCTTGGCTTTCTTGAACTGCTTGTGGCGGGTCATCCAAAAACCCTTAGCCAGTTTAAGAACTTTTTTATGCCTTCTTCGTGTATTTGTTCCTCCCTTAATTCTTACCATATTGTTTTATGATTTTCCCAACATTTTCATTAACTTTTTCTTGTTGGTTCCGACGGTTTCCTTCATCAGTTTGAGTCTTCTCAAGGTCCTTTTGGACTTTTTGCCCCTCAAATGACGGAAACCCTTTGAGCGGTGCAATAATTTGCCCCCGCCGGTTACCTTAAATCTTTTAGAGGCTGATTTTCTAGTTCTTTGCTTATTTTTTGCCATATGTCAAGAAAATATTATAACATAAACTTTTTATTATTGGCATGTTTTGGAGGGTTTACTTCTTTTTGGCGACGACCGCCCTTATAACCCGGCCCTCAAGGCGTGGTGGTTTGGAAACGTTGACCTCACCCAGGCTTGCGATAAATTTATTCACAAGGTCAAAAGCCATCGGCTTTTTGACGACCTCACGACCTCTCAACAACAAGTTTATTCTTACCTGGTAACCTTCCTTAAGAAATTCCTTACCCTTATTCTCAAGCCTCACCAAATCGGCAACTCCTATAAAAAGGGATAGAGAAATATCTTTTGAACCGCTCTTCTTGATGCCTTTCTTGGCCTCCTTTTCCTTCTTTTCCTCCTGATAAAGGAACTTCTTAAAATCGATGATTTTTGCAACAGGCGGTTTTGCCTGGGGAGCGATCAACACCAAATCTACTTCCTTTTCCAATGCTTGTCGCATTGCCTCCGACTTATCCATGATCCCCACCTGCTCACCCTTATCATCGATGACGCGAAGCTCGTTGGCCTCGATCCTGTGGTTTATGAAATAAAACTTTTTCGGACGATAAGGCTGTCTATGAAAAGTTCTCAATTTGGCTTTTTAGTTGATTAATAAACTCCGCAACGGTTTTTTGTCCCAAGTCCTTGCCTTCGCGGGTTCTTACACTGATAACGCTGTCCTTTTGTTCTTTCTCCCCAATTATAACCATGTATGGAATTTTTTGCAATGTCGTTTCCCTGATCTTGGCCCCCAGCGTCTTATTTTGGGAATTAATTTCGCATCTTATCCCCATCTTAAGCATTTCGGACTTTATCTTACCGGCATAGTCCTGAAATTTATCTGAAATGGGTAAAATTGAGATCTGGACGGGTGAAAGCCACAATGGCAAAGATCCCCCGTAATGTTCAATAAGGAAAGCGATCGTGCGTTCAAAAGCACCAAGGGAGGCCCGGTGAATGACAACCGGTTCTTCCTCTTGGCCTTTGTCGTTTATAAATCTGAGTTCGAAACGCTTGGGCATGACAAAGTCGTATTGAACCGTAAAGGCGGTGTCCTCTTTCCCATTGACATTTTTCATCTGGACATCGATTTTAGGTCCGTAAAAGGCGGCTTCATTTTCGGCCTCAAAATAAGGAACCTTTTGATTCTTAAGGACTTCCCTGAGGACGTTCTCCGAATAGTCCCACATGGCGTCGTCCTTGTAATATTTCTTGTCTTCCTTTCGGTCTCCAAGTGATAATCTGTAGCGGTAGTCCACACCAGCCTTAAGTCCCAATGCCTTGTTGACAAAGTCAATAAGATCAAGAACCCCCAAAATCTCCTTTTTGGCCTGTTCTTTGGGAGTTATTATATGGGCATCCGTCAAAAGGAATGTCCTGACGCGTATAAGGCCTGTAAGCTCGCCGCTCTTCTCGTATCTGAACTGGGGCGAGATTTCGGCAAAACGTACGGGCATTTCATGATAGGAACGGGGCCTGGTTTTAAACAAAGCAAAGTGATGTGGGCAGGTCATCGGACGCAATATCAACTCCTCGTCATCAACGACCATCGGCGGGTACATTGTCTCTTTGTAGTAAGGATAGTGTCCTGATGTCCTGTACAAATCAACTTTGGCAATTGGTGGCGTTGATACATGCTCGTATTCCCGGCTCAACTCCTCGTCGACTATAAACCTTTCAAGTACCCGTTTTATCGTTGTACCTTTTGAAGTCCATAATGGCAAGCCCTTACCGACGAGGTCGGAAAAAGCAAAAAGGTCTAAGTCGCGTCCAAGCTTTCTGTGGTCTCTCTTTTTGGCCTCCTCCATTTTTCTGAGGTGCTCCTCCAGTTCGGGTTTTGACGGAAAAACTGTTCCGTAAACCCGAGTCAACATTTTGTTTTTTTCGCTGCCTCTCCAATAGGCGCCGGCAACGGACAATAACTTGAAATGTTTAAGGTTCTCCCGTGGGTTCTCAACGTGGTTGCCCTGGCATAAGTCCTCAAAATCCCCGGACTTGAAGAACGTAATCTTCTCTCCGTTTTTATTAAACTCCTCAATTAGCTCAAGCTTATAAGGGTTATCATGATAAAATGCTTTAGCGTCCTCATACGATACCTCCTTCTTATCAAAGCCTGTCCACTTTTTAACGATCTCGTGCATTTTCTGTTCAATTCTTGAAAAATCAGCCTCACTTAATGCTACTTCTCCGTAATCCACGTCGTAATAAAATCCGTCTAAAATGGAGGGGCCGATCGCCAACTTTGCCTCAGGATAAAGAACTTTTACGGCAGCGGCAAATAAATGTGCGCAGGAGTGTCGTGATTTATCCAAATTATGACTTTCCATTTTTCATCATTATAACTGTTAATTGATTGTAGCATAAAAAAACCCTCCTCTCGGAGGGATAATCTATGCCACGGCACTATCCCCCCTTAACAGGAGCAGGTAGTGGTGGTAGTTATCAAGTCTATTTTCATAACTTCTATTATATGTTATTGAACTAAAATGTCAACGCTAAGATTCTGTAACCTGCAGGGTTTTTAAAACAAAAACCTACATCATTGATATCTCAAGACATATTTGAATAAGAAAGTCTAGGCAAGTTGATGGTGGTCGCGACAGGACTTGAACCTGTGACCTTTTCAATGTCAATGAAACGCTCTAGCCAACTGAGCTACGCGACCATAACCTAGTCAATTCTACCAAACAACCGACCTTTTTTAAATTCGATTATTTTGACCCTTTTGATTTCCGAGGCAATATTTTTTTCGGTTTTAACGTAAACAGGAATTTGATTGTCAAGAAGTGCTTCTGAAAAACCCTCAAATCTCTTTTCCAGAAACAGGGCTGTCGACATTCTACCCGTTTGTTGCCTCAAGAACCGCTCATACTTCTCCATTCCCAACTTGATTAACTCCTTTGACCTAGCTGCCTTTATGCTTGATGACGGCTCGCTTAATCTCTTTCCCATGTAGTCAGCGGCGGTTTTGGTGCGTCGCGAATATCTGAAAACATGAAATTTGCAGATTGGAGATTCTTTAAGGAATTTATATGTGTCTTCAAAATCCGAACCGGTTTCCTCAAGAAACCCTACAATGACGTCAGTTGCGATAAACGCATTTGGGCTTATTCTGTATATTCTGTCGAGCTTTTCGACAAATTCTTCTCTTTTATATCCCCTTTTCATCAGGGTAAGCATCTTGTTGGATCCTGACTGGAGCGGTATGTGAAAAAAATTTACGAGCCTTTCCGATGATAATATATCCTTGTAGGCCAAGAAAAAGTCCTCGTCAACGCTCCAGGGATGGATCGACCCGAAGCTGATTCTTTGAACTTTGGTCTTATTCATGACCTCTTTCACAAGGTCGATAAATTTTTCGCCGGTGTCGTAGCCGTAAGCTTGGGTATTGATGGCCGTCAATACCACTTCATTAACCTTCACGTCTTTGACAAGGCTATTTATGCTTTTAACGATATCAGAAATGGGTGCCGACTTGGGCATTCCCCTAAGGTAAGGAACGATACAAAAGGTGCAAAATCGCTGGCAGCCGTCTTGTATCTTGACCATGATTCGGCCGCTGCCTATGAATTTATTGGTTGATTTGAGGCTATCGTGCGCATGAGTGCCGGTGTTTTTCAAGAAGCGCTTTTTAATAATTTTAACCAAAAACTCCTTATTTAAATTATCGACGGCCAAATCTACAGGAAGGTCGGTATGAAGCTTATTTTTAAGCCAATAAGTGGTGGCGCAGCCGGTGACGACGATTTTGGTATCAGGGTGGTCTTTTTTGACGGAGTATATAAGCTGCCTAGCCTCACGTTCGGCCTTGTGGGTGACGGAGCAAGTATTGATGATATATACATCAGGCTTAGTGCGATCAAACACCAACCCCTCCGCAATCATCTTACGGTCAATTGCCTCTTTCTCAGCCTCGTTTACTCGACATCCGAAGGCATAGGTAAAGAAAGTTGATTTTTTCATCGTTCAATTATTATACCGTTGATTTAATGGAAATACGCTAAATATTAGGTTATAAGATTTAATAGGCATATTCTTGACATTCCTATAGTTATATGCTATAATACTTCCAGATCCTAAGGTTTTTCAGATTTTTCTTGAAAAGCTTTAGGATTTTTTTTATGCAAAAAATAGTCCAACTAATTTTTGTTACAGGCCTATTGTTCTTCGTTTCGACCTCAAGGGTTGAAGCCGCCGTCATTGCCGGCGACTCGGCCACATTATCCATGAATTTCAATGTCGATAAGCGTGCTATCGAGGATGCCGCTAACTTCAAAAAGAGACTGGCTATTAAAGCCGTTCTTGAGAGGTATAACTCCCCGATGGTTGACGAAGTTGACAGTTTTATGGTTACGTGTAAAAAGTATGAGCTTGACTGTTATCTTTTACCTTCAATAGCCGGACTTGAATCGACATTTGGAAGGTTCATATACCCTGACTCAAACAACCCCTTCGGTTGGGGCCGCGGACTTATTATGTTTGACGACTGGTCTGAGGCTATTGACACCGTCGGATCTGGCTTAAGAAACAACTATATCAATCGCGGAGCTACAACCATTGATGAGATTGGAGCCATATACTGCGAAGGAAATACCTGGGCCGGAAAGATCAAGTGGTTTATGAAGGAATTCCAGAAGGAAGAGGATAAATTATCCTTGTATACGGCGAGTTTTCCTGTACAATTGTAATCTGTATGCATACGTATAAAATCAACAAGCTGCCGAAAAGTACCGTAGAAATCCTACTTAAAATCCCCTTTGAAGACATTAAGAAAGGCAAGAAAGAGGCCTTTACAAAACTTCAGTCTGAACTTACGGTTGAGGGTTTTAGAAAAGGTAAGGTGCCGGAGGCTATCGCCCAGAAACATTTGAAGGATGAATCGGTTTATCAGGAAATGCTCAACATGCTCCTGCCTAAAATCTATGAGGAAGTTATCAAAAAAGAAGATTTGAAGCCGGTCATGTCACCGAAAGTTGAGTTAACCAAAGCCAAGGAAAACGAAGATTGGGAAATAAAAATGACTCTTCCCGAGAAACCCACGGTTGACTTAGGCAAGTACAAGGATGCTATAAAAGAGGCCAAAAATGCCCATAAAAAGGAAGATATCTGGGTACCTGGTAAAGATAAAGGCGCAAAACCCGATCCTGAAGCCGAGAAAAGCCACATGGTTAACCACGTGCTTGAAGCCTTGTTAAAGACCGCAAAAATCGAGATCTCAGACCTCATACTCGAAAGTGAACTGAGCAATCGTCTGTCAAGGCTTGTTGATGATGTCCAGAAGATAGGGCTGACGGTTGACCAGTATTTGAAGTCAAAAAACTTGACCATGGACACAATAAAGGCACAGTTCAAGCGTGAAATTGAAGATACCTATAAACTGGAATTTCTATTGGCTGAGGTTGCCGACAGTGAAGGGATAAAAGTTGAACAGGGCGATCTTGACAAGATATTTGCCAATATTAAGGACGAAAAGGAAAAACAGATGGCGGTAACCAACAGCTACTACTACGCATCGATTCTTCGAAAGCAGAAAGCGATTGACTTTCTTTTGGGCCTTTAAGGCGGAATTGAAGCTAAAATGCTCCCGACTTGACATAGTTTAATATCCTGTAGTATAATTGTGGCATGCAAAAGACATCCGGCAAATCCGGTAATGCCAATACCAATAAAAACCCCTTGGAAACCCTGAGAGATTTGGGTACCTCAACGGTTAAAAGCACTTTCGATAGCGTCTCCTCAATTGGAGGCGGAATGCTAGATCAATTTTTCGGAACGGCAGAAGACGACGGTAATGAATCCTTTAAGCCTCAGGGTTTGGAAGAAAAGAAGAAGACCGGCAAAAAGGACTTTAAACTCTTCTCATACACCGAATACTCGGAGACCACCTTAATTAAGCAGAAGATAGCCGAACTTACTGAGCTTATTAAAAAGGAGATTGATTACCTTAAAAAAGACAATTCTGCTCTCTTAAACGAAGTCAAGGACGTTGAGAAGCTGACCTTGAACGATTTGCCAGAGAAACCGGGTATTTACCATGTCCGTTTTCTTGAAATCGTATTGAACGTCATCCGTCACCTGAGGGCCAAGGTAGGAGAATCCAGAACCTGGCTTGAGGCGATGACATCCAAAAAGAAAAAAAGAGGTTCGTTATTTGCCGCAAGGAGCAAGAAGTCCGGAACCCAGTATTCGCTTTCTCAAGAGCTTCAGTCTGCCAGGTCAATTCAATGATAGGTAGTAGTATTGGGCGCCCCATACAGCAACAGCTGCTATATATCCTACCAAAGCAGGCATAAAGGCAATCTTAAAGTATTTTTCGAAACTTAACTCCTTGATCATGCCCATAACGATGACGCCCGCAACGCTTCCTATTAGAAGAATGGATCCGCCGGTTCCGGCTGTTATAGCAAGTAAAGTCCACATATTTGGGTCGGTGGTTTTAATGATATCTATGGCGATCGCTGTAAGCGGGACGTTGTCAACGACTGCAGATAATAATCCGAGTATTACATTACCAATAATAAGCCTCGAAGTCTCTTGATTTGCTCCGAAAAGAAGATTGGAAATGCTTTCCAAAACTCCTAATGTATTAAGCGCGGCAACCGAAAGAAGAATCCCTATAAAAAACTTTAGAGAACCTATATCGACTTTTTTGACTAGTTTGTCGATATCTCCTTCGAGGTGGGTTTTAACAAGTGACCGGATCTGAGCATATTCAATTAGTATCCAGACAATCCCAAGACCAAAGAGAAGACCGATATAAGGCTGAAGACCGAAATAGTTCATTACTAATGGCAGCATAAAACTTACAAGTGTCATGGATATAATAAGCTTTTCTCCTCTTGTTAATTTCACTTCTCGATTTTCAGTTTTATCATCAGCGCTGATTCCCTTAATCTGGTTCCCCAACATTACTATAGCAATCGCGCCAAGTACCAATGACGGAAGAAAGCCATAGATCATGACTTCGATTGCACTAAACTTATCGGCAAGCCATATCATAATGGTTGTGACATCTCCTATTGGTGACCATGCTCCTCCGGCGTTAGATAATACGACAATGCCAGCGGCCGCCACCAACAAGTTTTCATTTTTAAAGAACCTCCTGGCGATCTGTGTCATAACAATGCTAATTGTCAGGTTATCAAGAAGTGCCGACAGAAAAAAGGTAAGCGCTCCAATGACAAAAAATTGTTTTTTGTCATTTAGTCTCATCTTCAATAGTTTAAGCCTGATCAAATCAAAAAAATTGTAGTGAATTAAAATTTCGACCAAAGTCATCGCCGCAAGAAGAAATATGACTATGTTAAAAATATCGGCTCCCGCAATTTCAAGTGCGTGTGATAATGTTTCTTTTGATTTTGCGGAAATAGCCGTTATAAGCCAAAGAAATCCGGCAGTAAACAGGGCAACCGCCGACTTGTTTAAACGAATTTTATGTTCAAGGGTTATTAAAAGATAGCTAAAAACGAAAACAAGAATAGCAGTAATTGTTAAAATGTCCATTTTTTGAAGATTAAATTCTAAAACACCACAAACGATTATTCAAGCGCTTTTAAGAAGGTATTGACTCCATATGCCCAGCTTCCGTTTGATGAAGGTGTATATTTTTTCATGATCATCGAAGCGGTGATAAGCCCTTGGTCAATGTAGTTTTTTTTGATACCTTTAGCGACCGTCCTTATTGCTTCCTCATAGGAATCAAACCTGGTAACGGTTGTTCCATAAATCCCCCACCCCCAACAGTTGTGGGATTCGTAAGGTATGACCCGACATAGGTTTGACTCCTGCATGGCAATTGCGGGCAAGAGGCGGTAATCAAACTGGTATTCGTCAGATACTTTGACGATAATTTCGGCTTCGTTGTATAGGGGTGAATTATACTTTCTGAAAAATGACTTGAGATTGGCGACTCGGCTGTCGGCGACAGTAATGTCAGTCTGGAGTCCCTGCACTTCAGGGTGAGCGGCCAGTTGGAATTGGCGGTTACCCCCGGTATTTTGGGAAATCTCGGCCAATATCCGGTCGACATCCGATTGTTTTTGGTTCATGGCATAAGCTTTTTGAATAAGGAATATGTTTAAAGCCGCCAAAACAAAAAAACCTACCCCCAATATGAGGATCTTTTTGATCATAATTTAACTATAAATGAGGCGTCAGATAAAGTCAATTGATGGCCCTATTTAAATCTGGTAGACTTGAGGAGGTTTAAGTTGACTGACATGGAAAAAGCCAAGAAAATTATCGCGCTCTCTGCTTCATTGCTTCTTTTACTAGCGGCCATCTTTTTGTTATTCCAAATAATTAGCCTTACATATTTTGTTATCATGGCAATTTTGATTTTGATTGTTGTACTTCTCGCCAACTACATTGTACCGGTATTTAAAAAAGATCTGGAAAAGGGAGACATAATTAGTCGAAATCCGGTCTTATTCACCACCAAGTCGGTATTCCCTTTCCAATTTTTTCCAGACCGTTACATTGTCCAAGAAAAAAACTTTTATATCGTAAGAAAGACATTTTTTTCAACCGGTTGGACGGAAATGCTTCCCATAAAAGATATCGCCAGTGTTAGGATGTATTCCGGCCCTTTTTTTGCTTCAATTACAATCCTAAGGAAGGTGCTACCTCTAACTTCTTTTGAACTTAGAGACCTTTGGAAAAAGGACGCGTTCAAGCTTAAAGAAATCCTGGACGGACTGATTATGAAGGAGGCAAAGCTCATTAACATTCCCCAAATGATCTCAAGTGACGACAAAACCGAGATGCTTATTCGAAAAACTGGCGGTGAAGACGTCGAAAAAGAAATGTGAGTCCGGAGAGACTCGAACTCTCAACCAATGCCTTAAGAGGGCACTGCTCTACCAGTTGAGCTACGGACCCTGGTAAATAGATTAGATATTATACCCGAAAATTCGGTATTTTGTGCTCCCAGAGGGAATCGAACCCCCATCACCTGTTCCGAAGACAGGTACTTTATCCATTAAGCTATGGGAGCAAAAATCGCCTCTTTATATTATAATCGAACCTAAGTGAGATTAAAAGACTAAAGTAGTACCTTAAAATGTTTTGGCGAAACATAATTTGCCAAAATGTCTTATACTAGATGGATGTTGGCACTTATTATCTATTTACTGGCTGTTTTGCTGCTTCTTTTTTTCCTTATCATGATGAGTATTTATACGGCGCTCCTTATTTACTCATCGCTCAAAGGCTCCCCCTACGTTCCGACCAAATCGAAAATTATGGAAGAGATATTCGCTCCAGCGAAAATTAAGAAGGGTGGCTACCTTATAGAGTTGGGGTCAGGAGACGGCCGGATGCTCAGGTACGCCGTAAAGAGATATAGAATTTCGGGTGTTGGCGTTGACGTTAATCCCCTACTTGTTTTTTGGTCAAAGGTTGTTGCCAGAACAGAGAATCTGATTGATGCCGAATTTAAGGTAGAGAATATCTTTGATACCGACTTGTCTAAGGCTGATTATGTATATATATTTCTTATGCCCGAGCTTATCGACAAAATGGTTTCGAAAATGAACCGGGAATTGAAAAAAGGTGCGGTTGTTATTTCTCACGGGTTTCCGATCAGGGCTTGGAAGAAAAAACTCTATCATATCCATGAAAGAAAGCCCTTCCCGACGTATTACTACAGAATCAAATAATCTCTTCTTTTCTTTTTCTGACAAAAGAAATCCATTCTTCGACAATCTCAAAAAGAAGCTTGAACGGCGCTTCGATTATGAAGTCGAAGATAAAAATAAAAAAGTTTAGGCGGGCAATTTCGGATGAAAAATACTTTCCCAATGAGAGAATTGGCATGAAAAAAAAGTCGAAAATCGGCGTAAAGATACTTTCCTTTTCAGACAGCGTCAACTCCTTAGTGACCTGCCTTATCCTGTATGAGAAAAATGTGACAACCGAGACAAAGAAAATGAAAATTGCTTGACTTATCAGGTTGAAGTTAAGGTAAGTTAAGGCTTCATAAATGAGAGTCAGCGTGACAAGAAAAGTTAATGAGTAAAAAACGGTAAACCCAAAGACAAGAATAGGTCTTTTGACGGTGCTCTTTTTGGGCATGTATGAAATTTTCGTTTCGAAGCTTTTGTCGTCGTCCACTATCTCAACGATCCGTTGGTATATTTTTTTTGTGTTGTCTTCTCCTGGAACTCTGAAAAATGTGACAATGATCGCCATGAGTATTGCCGGAAAGATGCTATTTATAGCAACCGATACGTGGCTGACTTCGCCGTAAATATATAGGGACAAAGGATACTCAAGAATGATCGCAAAAATCATCTTGGTCATGAGGATGTAAATAAAGCTTCTAATGGCCAGGTTCCTTATCCTGACCCCCATCGCTTGGTATTTCTCCCGGCACATCTGGTCTACTTCAGTCCAAAGTCGCTCCTTGTCGGTCAGTATTTCCTTTATCTCCCCGGCCTTGGCTTTGATTATGTCAAAAAGAACCAAAAAAGGCGGAAGTTGTTTTCTTGTGAATTTGACTAGATTGTCGACATAAGGATTGGCGACCATGTCGTCAATTTTCTTGAATATGCCTGGCATCTGGTGGGTAAACTCTTCAAGATCCTTCTTTCTAAAATCGCTCAACGGTTTGTAGAAAGTGATGAAAAGATGGTATCTCAAGTAGCTCCGGTCACTCTTCCCAAAGATCTTTTCGGTCGCAACCAGGAAATACGCGTCTCTCTGCTGGTCTGTCAAACCCTCGATTTTAATCTTTTTTCTAAGTACCTGGTAGATGAAAAAAGTAAGGTTAGCGTAAGTCTGGGCCGATTCGGGTTTGAGTAACTCCTCAATTTCGCATGAAAGAATATCCAGAAGAAACTGATTTAAGTGTGTTTGCATTTCAGGATTGCGTCCGACGACCAAGGTTCTTCTCATGATTATATAGCGATCTATCAGAGCCTGGATTTTGATGGTGTCCTCTCCACCTAGCGTAGAATTGTCAAAATATCTTGCCCACAGTAATTCTCTAAGGAGGTTTTCGGCCTCGCCTTTCCCGTCAGGGTTCAAGGAAAACCGACGACGCAGTATCCTTTCAATAGCCGCCCTCAAGATAAGATGGTCTTCCCTAAATTCAACGGCGTTTCTGACTTTTTCGTAAACAAGAGCAAAAAATGAGACCGTTTGGGATACCGACAAAGCCGACATGTCGTCAGGCCTGACCTTGCCTTTAACCGAGGAGAGTGCCGACAAAAGCGCTTCTGTGAATTCCGAAAGATTTATCTTGTTATCATCCGCCATATTTGATTGGCTATATTATATAAAATTTAGGCAGAAGATGCAATGTAGACCTATAGTTATTTTAATGGTTTAAATTAAAATTAACTGCTTAACAAAAACAGATTATTGAATCGTAATAATTACTTTCCAAACTTCATTGCAAGAATCCTTGGAGTCTCTTTATTCTGTGTAACCTCGTTAATTTCCATTAATTTAAAACGATTAACAAAAGGGTTTACATAACCGCTTATAGTTCTGTGATAGTATTCAAGAATCGCCTTGTTCCAAAGGGATTTCTTCTTTCTCTTTCCTTCCTTGAAGTAACTGCCTGTCTCAAGGAAATGCGGATCCTTATTGCCAATTAGTTCCTGAGCCCGTGAATATAGGTAATGGCCTGGATGATCAATAAGTACTATAAGAATCCCTCCAGGCTTAAGAATCCGGTGACTCTCTTCTACAAATGGTTCAAGACTCGGCAGATACTGTAAGACCATACTGGCAACAATCGCATCGGCCGAATTACTTTTCATTGGCAATTTTTGGGTTAAGTCAGCCTTGAGAAGCGTAATATTCTTGTTGCCTTCAATGCGTTTTGCTGATGCCTTCAAAAGCTCTTCGGAGTAGTCGAGTCCCACCACATTAACGGATATTTTTGCAAGCTTATTCAAGAGATAACCGTTGCCGCACCCCGCATCAATAATTGTCCGGTACTTTTTTTTGCCCAAATATGCGAATATCAAGGGATCCAGATAGTTCCGGTGGAGATCCTCCTCACCATTGCCTATCCCCTGATCGAAAATCTCAGCATACTTGTCCCACTGGTTTTTAACCATGTTAGTTAAGGGAATCGACGTTGACGCCCGATTTGAAATCGACCTCCTCAAATTTGTGGAGTATGTCGTTAACCTGCTTTTTAAGGACGTCGTATTTGTCCTGTGATTTGGCTTCAAATTTGACGGTTAGGTACGGTCCGTTCTGGGACGCGCGGAAGATAATCATTTCTTCAGCGGTATCGACCCTTACTCCGTCTATTTCATTAAACTCGGCATCGGGATATAGTTTTTTAAGCTCGCCACCAACTTTTTCTGAGACGAATTTAAATTTGATGTCGTCAGCACAACCGACTTTTATCTCGGGGCTTGAAAAGTAATGGGGCAATTCTCCAACGACTTCCTTTAAGGATTTATCTACTCGAGTCAGGTAAGCCAAAAGCCTCAGTGATGCAATGGCACCGTCGTCGTGTCCGTAAAAGTTGTCGAGAAAGAAGAAATGACCACTCAATTCGCCTCCAAAGGCCGCGCCTTCTTCACGGGCTTTGGCTTTAATAAACGAGTGTCCGACTCTCCAAAGAATTCCCTTTCCTCCGGCCGTATCAATAACTTCAGTAACCTGCTTGGAACACAAGGCGTTGTAGATTATTTTGGCTCCAGGCAAGAAATCCAAAATATCTTTTGAGAATATAGAAACTAGAACGTCATTCCATATGAGGCCGCCCTCAGCGTCAACTATCCCTATACGGTCGCCATCGGTGTCGTAAGAGAAGCCCAGATCGGCCTTTTCCGAAACGACCCTTTTTGCCAATCGTTCCTGAACTTCCCGCTCCGTCGGATCGGCAACGCCGACAGGGAATGTTGGGTCAGGCGTCGTATTCTGTTCTATGACTTCGCAGCCCACCTCCCTTAAGATCTTGGGCAGGAAAAGACCAGTTGTCGCGGCACAGGAATCGATAACAACCTTGAATTTCTTGATCGGGCCAATTTTCTTCATAAGATCGGCCATGTATGTCGGAAAAACGTCTTCCTGGATGTGTTTGCCTGGCTTATCTAATCTCACAAACTTCTCGGATTTCACAAGTTCCCTAAAGGCGACCACCTCTTCCGTCTCCATCGTGGACGAGAAACCGGTTGCGAACTTGAACCCGTTGTATTCTTTAGGATTGTGGGAAGCAGTGATCATAACCATTCCCCGGGTCCTGAAGTAATATTGCGCAAAATAACAAATTTGAGACAAGGTCATTCCGATGTCATAAACGGTTATACCTGATTCTGTCAGCGCCTCAACCATTGCGTCGCGGAATTTGGGACTAGACTCCCTTGAGTCGTAACCGACGACGCAGTCGTATATGCGCCTTTGAAGTAACCAGGTGGCATATCCATGGCCTAACTTTTTGACTCTTTCTTCGTCAAGCTCACTCCCGACGACTCCGCGCAAATCATAACCTCGAAAGACGTGATCCGGTATTTGTTTAGACATAAGATTGTATAAATTTGTAATATTCACTTTTTAACTTTTAACAGAATTAAATCATAAGATATTTTGGCTTATTATGTCAAGCCAAAATATTTTAAAGCATCATTCAAATTATTTAACCTTACACATGTTAGGTTATAAATAATAACTCGATAGGATGTCAAGAGCCGAGGTCAAAGAATACGGCATCGAACCGGTTTTTAAGGAAACGTCGATCTTATGAAGGTTGTCGTAAAATGAAATCAGTTTTTCGGCTTCCCACCTAGACGCCTGGTTTTTCAATTTTACGGCCGCCCATGAGAACATACCGGGAGGAGTCTTGCCTAACTTCACCAGCATAAGATTCCTGATGTGACGGCTCAACATTATAAAAGTAAAAATATCATCGGTATTTCCTGAGAGTTCATGTAGGGATTCGACAAAGGCATTGATATTGCCGGGATAGCAGTGGTCCTGCAGTTTGAAGATGGAATTTGAAGGCTTAAACTCTTTAATAGTTACGCCTTTGGATACTTTAAGATATCTCCCTGGGACATCTTGCTCCCAATCATAAAGATCAATCTCCGGGTCCTTCATTATCTTTTCAACGATTTCGAGAAACTTGGGGTTGGATTTTTTGGAAATATTTTTGTTTAAAGACTGGGTAAAAAATACTTTTTTTTGAGAAAAAAGTGAAGGCGCGTCGGATAACCAGTTCAGAATCTCATTTATCGATTTGGCATCGATGTCGTAGACCTCATAATCTTTTTCTCGGGCGATTCTTTTTTGTTCAGAAAAATAGTTTCTTGACGATTTCGAATCTTCGCCGCAGATGATGGTCAACATGATAATATTTTATCATTTTTGGTATCATAAAAATATGTACGATCTCATATCGGTCGGGAACATCAGCATCGACCTATATTTTCAAGGCAAGAACATGACTCAGGATACAAACCGCTTCAAGCTGGCCATAGGCGGTAAATACTATACTGAGGATTTTCATGAGGATATAGGCGGAGGCGGATGCAATGTTGCCGCGGGAGTTGCCAAACTAGGACTACGCGTGGCTGTTTTCGGGAAAGTCGGCAACAACCCGTTTCGAGACCTGATCTTCAAGAAACTGGCCGACAAAAGGGTGTCGACCGAGTTTTGTGAGATTGTAGACGACTATTACAAGATTTCAGCAATTATTTTGACGGATAAGGGTGAAAGGACGATTATCCATCATGAAACACCCGGCCACATGCTTAGGAAATTCTATCTTCATAAGGAACTCAAAAACGCCAAGCACATATATTTTTCGCCGCTTGAACACTTGGACATAGAAGAGAAAACAAAGATGATCAAATACCTTAAGGGTGACAATACCCTTACTTTTGTCAATCTTCCGGCAACCGACTGCAAAAGGCCGGTAGCCCACCTTAAGGAAATTTTTGACTCCTTGGACGTTCTAATAATCAACGCCCACGAATATTCGTTACTTGCCAGGAAAGACTATTCGAGCATAAACTTCAAAAAACTGAAAATAACCCTTCCTTTTTTGAAAGACCGGGTTTTGATAGTAACCGATGCCGAACATGGCAGTTACGGCTACTATAAGGATGAATTTTTCTATCAGGAAGCCGTCAAGCCCAAAAAGATCGTCGACGCAACCGGTGCTGGCGACGCCTATACGGCCGGTTTTATCGCCCAATACATAAAATCCGGGAATATCGAGTCTTCTATGTTATCGGGAGCCAAGTATGCGGCTGAGAAACTTTCAAGGTTGGGAGCTAACTGAGTCGGTTTAAGCAATAATACGCATAACCACAGGCAACAGCGTCGGCTTCATCGTCCTGCTTGATGTCTATACCCATCTCTATCATAATCATCTTCTGAACGGACTTTTTATCGGCTTGGCCGTATCCAGTTATGGTCTGCTTGATTTGAAGCGGAGTCAAAAAATCAACCCGGGTTTTGTTTTGCGAAGCTAAAAGCATGACGACGCCTTGGGCCTGACTGACTCGTATCGCCGTCGTTTGATTCTTAAAAAAGAATAGCCGTTCGATGACGACTATATCAGGCTTGTATTTGGCAAATACTTTTTTTAATTCGTCATAAATCTCCTTAAGGCGAACTTCTGTCGTTAGGCTCTTTGAGGTATGAATAAGCGCGGAAGTGACGTACTTCTTGCCGTTGAAAACGGCATAACCGGTTTTTTCGATACCCGAATCGATAGAAAGAATGATCATTAGACCATTATACTTTATGCCTTAAAAAACGTCGCGATCCCTGGTATTAAATACAAGGGGTATGAGGTTTGCTAAACCAGAGAGTCCATACAATGCTGCGGGAATCAAAAGCAGTGCTGAATGAACGGGAAATGCTTCTTGCTGGGTTGCCATTTCAAATATCTTTTCTGCGCCCAGAGAAGCCAATCCAATAACGGCATAGCCGATTCTTCTTGCGGTTTCGCCTCTTACTGCAGCCGCTAAGGGACCAAGTCGGTTCATTTCCCTTTGTATGTGCTTATTATGCTCATTAGGGTTCCCGGTCTTGGCGTGCAAAAGCGCTGTCGTCGCAAGGTCAAAAGACGACGCGGCGGTATTGATTAAATAGGCCGATATAAAGGTTTCCACCCTTATATTATACTATAGGATATGTTGAAGTTCAAATTTAGATAAAAATCTAACAAAAAAGATGGGAGAGTCGCTACTTAGTACGCCTCGGCTAAATTAATTACTTAACTTACACCTAGCGCCTATATACGTGGTATTCTTCCACGAAGCTGATAGGGACTTCTCATCTTGGGGCTAGCTTCGCACTTGAGATGCATTCAGTGCTTATCTAATGGAAATATAGCTACCCGGCGATGCCCTTTTGGGACAACCGGTACACCAGGGATTTCCGCATCCTTGGTCCTCTCGTACTGAAGGAGAACCCCCTCAAAAGTCCAAACGCTTGCACAGGATAGAGTCCGAGCTGTCTCACGACGCTCTGAACCCAGCTCGCGTACCGTTTTAATGGGCGAACAGCCCAACCCTTGGGACCGACTTCAGCCCCAGGATACGGTGAGCCGACATCGCTGTCGTCTTCCAGTTACCTGAAAGTTTAGACTATACCTTCATCCCGCCTCTGCGGGAGCCAGCCTTATTACCCGGCATTCATAAATGCCAAGTCTGCCCCATCCTCTGATGGGACAAGTCGTTACGGGGTCAGCAGCACTTTGCTGCGACTTCCCACGGTATTGTCCTTTAATTACTTAAAGGAGTCCACCGTTTTGAGCTGGTATAAAATTTCAAAAAGACCCAAAATCAAATTGGATTACAAGCTTGAGATCACTCTCATAGCGCCCCGATGTGTATTACATAAGGTGCCGAACCGCATCGTCGATATGAACTCTCGGATGCGACCAGCCTGTTATCCCCGAGGTAGCTTTTATCCGTTAAGCCCTGACCGCAATCACTGCGTGTCAGGGGATCACTAACACCTGCTTTCGCAACTGCTCGAGTGGTCACTCTCGCAGTAAAGCCAGCTTATGCGTATGCACTTACAGTTCGATTTCCATCCGAACCAAGCTGACCTTTGTGCTCCTCCGTTACCTTTTTGGAGGAAACCGCCCCAGTTAAACTGACCGCCAAGCACTGTTTCCACATTGCTGCAGATTAGGTGAAAAAAAATCAAAGAGAGGTGTTTCATTGTCGCCGTGAGGCTCCCTCCTACGCTCAACAGTTAATCATCTTCCACCAATACCTAGTTTCAGTAAAGCTCTCGGGGTCTTTTTGTCCATGTGCAAGTAGGCCGCATCTTCACAGCCATTTCAAGTTCGTCGGGCGGCAGTTCAAGACAGTTGTCAACTCGTTAAGCCATTCATGCAGGCCGGAACTTACCCGTCAAGTGGCTACGCTACCTTAGAACTCTCAGGGTTAGAGCTGTCATTCACTGGAGCTTACATCTCGAGCTGACCAAATGAATTGGGTCACCCAAAATGGTTGACTTACCAGTACCGGACAGGCCTCAGCTCCTATATATTCCCTATTAGGGTTTGCAGGAACCTGTGTTTTTGCTAAACAGTCGGTTGACAAACATTTGTTGAAGCCCAACTTACGTTGGGCAGAGCATCTTGATAAACTTACGCTCAGCTTTTTTGCCGAATTCCTTGAACAACCATTACCCGTATGCCTTGGTATACTCTACCAACCTACCTGTGTCGGTTTGCGGTACGAATTTACTTTTAACTCCTTTAACAACTTTTCCCGGAAACTTAAATCATCCGCCTTTCCCGCATTGCTGCAGAATTGTATTCGTAACTCGCCATTCCTTGCGGAAAGACTTGTTACTTGACCTCCCATATAGAAAGGGCGGGGTATCAAACTTCGTCAAAGTTAAAGTGATAACGTTAAAAATAAAGTAGCAGAATATTAACTGCTTGTACATCCCCCTCACCCGTCGGGTGAGCGGTTAGATTCGACTAACCCGAAGCCGAAAGACGTTGCTTCGGAAACCTTGGGTTTACGGCATCTCGTGTTTTCAACGAGAGATTCACTACTTATGTCAGCATTCTCGCTCCTTAAGACTCCACCTTGCCTTACGGCTTAAGCTTCGCTGTCTTAAGGACGCTCCTCTACCACTTGCAATACCCGAAGGCATTGCAAATCTCGATCTTCGGTAGACTTTTTAGCTCCTATCATTTTGGGCGCCATATCTCCTCCGCTCCCGAAGGAACGGCTATTTTGGTGAGCTGTTACGCACTCTTTAAAGGGTGGCTGCTTCTGAGCCAACCTCCCAACTGTGTTGGAAATTTGACGGCCTTTTCACTTAGAAGTCATTTTAGAACCTTAGATGCGAGTCTGGGATGTTTCCCTTTAGCCAAAATCCGCTTATCCGGACTCGACTGACTCCCCGGCTGAACTCTATGTATTCGGAGTTTGATTGATCCGCGTCGCTTGCGCTTGGTGGACCATTCAGTACCTTTACCCCATAGAGGTTT
>CAZUBL010000017.1:0-18290 GCA_964618685.1 uncultured Gammaproteobacteria bacterium
AACCATGTCCGATCCCCAACCGAGAGTTCCCGGTGCATTGACCAGACTAGACCATTTAGCTCCCGCCGTACCCTGGGTATCAAAGCGCTGGAAGGTGTTTGACCCACCACGGCTCCAGTATATGTACCGACTACCATCGTAAACCATAGCTGAACCATTAAGGCTGTCATAAGGCGGAGGGTCGCTTACTTCCTCGCTCCACGCGTCCGTTGCAACGTCATAGACAAATAGTCTCCGATAGTAAACACCACCCGTCATATAGATCTTGTTATTAGTGCTGTCATATACTAAATCACTTCCATAATAAGGGCCAACCGGAGCGTCGGCCATCTTGGTCGCTTCCCCGGTTGTGCCGTTATACCTAATAAACAGGTTGTCGTAGTTACCCCGGGTCATGTAGTAATTGTCATTATCGCCTTTAACTATGTCCGCGCCGTATGAGAAGGCGCGATTATATGAACCTCTAAACCAGTCACCGAAAAGATTGGTATTGGGAATCATCCAGGAGTCTTTGGCAATGTTGTATTTGTAGAAATTATTCCCTCCCCCACCCCTCATCATGTATAAGGTTCCGTCAACATTTCTTAATGTTGACCCGGCGCTAATGGTGATCGGTGTTTCGGTTAATTCCACCCAAGTTTGGGAGGCGATATCGTATTTATACATGAAAGGATCATTGTTGCCCGCGATGAAGTAGACCGCATTGGTGGTTGAATCATAGGCTATTCTGGCGCCCACCCCACTAATGGAGGGCGTGTTGATCAATACCGTCCATGAGTCTCCCGAAATGCTGTAAGCTGCAAAACCAGATCTTCCACCGCCTTGGATCGCATATATCGTATCCTGTCCGTCATAAACCAAATCGCCTCCATCGTTAACGAAATTATTGACCTGCGATGCCGGGGCATTGAAGTCGACATTTGCTTTCTGTTCCCATAAATTCAGCTGGGTATCGTATCGGTAAAAAGCGTCGTCGTTGATTCCCCTAGTAGCATAGATATAACGACTCCCGTCATAAACCAAGTCGGCGCCATGATAGGCGGTTTGAGGCATGTCGTTTGCGTCAACATCATTCCATGAGTCGGCGGCGATATCATATCGCCAGAATTTGTTGGTGTTAGTGGCCCTTAGGGCGTAAAGGTATCCGTCTGGACCTTCAACCAGGCTAGCTCCCTGGTAAACCGCTTCGGGCGCATTGGCTTTGGTTGTCCAAACGTCTGACGTAATATCATATTCGTAAAAAGTCGTCGTATTATATCCTCTAAATCTATAAAGCTTGTTGGTCGAAGCTACATAAGCAAAATCCGATCCGTAATATACTCCTGCCGGTGACAAACTTAGTCTTTCCTCCTGCCAGAAGCCGTCCTTATTAGAAAGTTTTATATTATCGCCTGTAATTGTCACGTCCGTGGCCGTACCCGTTGAAAAATCTTCACTTGTCGTTTGGGTTATGCTTTGGGGTGGAGATACTCCTGCATAAATGTACGAAAATCCCGTTGTTGCCGCGGACACATTTCCGCCTGCATCCTTGGTTTTCAACCGTAAATAATACGTCGTTCCCGTTGTCATCTGCAATGTCGTTGTATAATTTGCGGTCGTCTGATAATTGCCGGCGGTCGCCGGATCGGCGGATGAATTTTCGCCGAAATATACGTAATAACCGGAAACACTCGTCTCACTATCACTTGCGCCGGACCAGGTGAAGTACGGCTGATGATACGAATAAGAAGAACCTGAAACCAGACTTACACCTCCGACCGCCCGTGATTTACCCGTAAATGTGGACGGGTTTGTCGGGGCACTACCGTCACCAGTGTAATTGACCGAAAGGGAATATAAAACTGGCGTCTGGCTCTGATCTGTAGTTGAAGCAAATGTTGCCTTGATTTGGATATACCTGGCAGCCGGCGATGAAATGGTTCCCGTATTGACGGCCTGCCAATCCGACCAAGTTATCTTATCGGCGCTCGTTCTGGTTTCAAAGGTAATCGATGAATCCCCCGGTGTCAAAACCGATGACGTCAATGATGTCCAACCGGTAACATAGGACAGATCTATAGCGCCACTGGTCCAGGTTCCGGATCCTACATAATTATTAGCATTCGGAGTAAAACTAGTCAATCTTGTTATGCCATTACCATATATGGAATAAAAATTACCGGTGCCGTCCGATTCAAGCGATCCACCATTCCAAAGGGCGATCTCGGTCGGACCATATCCACCCATTTCCCCAAGCCATCTCCAAGTGTTGCCCGCTATGGTATATTCCCAAACGTCGCCCTTGAAGTTGCCTGCCTGGAAATATATTTTGCCGTTGTAATAAGTAGCGTCGGTTCCCCAATAAGGGGCAAACGGGACGCTCCCTATTTGCTCCCAGGTATCTGTCAATATTGTGTATTTAAGTAACTGAGGAATACCAGACCCAGCACTGTAGTAGATATCGGTGCCGTCGGTGACCAGTCGGGCTCCATATCCGGCTTCCGAATCATCTGGCAAATCGGCAACAGCAGGATCACTCCAGGTATCAGTTGAGATCTCATATCTCCAGAAACTTCTTGTTGTGGCTCCCCGTGTCGCATAAATAAAATCACCGGTTCCGGGATAAACCAAAGTACCACCATAATAGCTTGTTGCCGGGGTTGTAGCCGTCAATGTAGTCCAACTATTACCGACCGGATCGTACCTATAGAACCCATTGGTATTGGAACCCCTGAAGAAATATATATAGTTACCGGCAACTACACCCTTAGTGTCGTCATTGAACTGGGCGGGACTATCGGCGCGTGATTCCCATGTATTGGTTGCCAAGTTATATCGACTAAAACTCAAGGTATTGGCCCCGCGAGGTGAGTAAAGATAACCATCGTAATAAACCAAGTCGGCACCGCTAGCTGGTCCCAATAATAGATCTGCATTTCCTACGAACGTATTGGAATCTATGTCATATTTCCAAAAGTCATATGTACCATTACCTCTGAATACATATAAATACCCGTCAGCGGCATTGTAGACATTTCCAACGCCTCCGGTGGTTTGGGGCAAGTTGGTAAGTTGTTCCCAAGTATTATCGCTTATTTTGTATCGATAAAAAGTCTGGGTATTGCTGTAATCGCGGGTAAAGTATATGTAATCCCCGTTTATGCCAAGATTATGATTACCGTACATATTAATAAAATCCGCCGGAATATTGGCAAGCGACGACCAAGTATTTGAAGCAATGTCATATTTGTAGAAGTTGTTATAGTAACCTCTCGGAACATACAAGGCACCGTCGCTATAGAGTATGTCGCTTCCCTGCTGTAGACCGGCCGGAGAGTTAGCCATGATAGACCAGGTGTTGATTGAAGGATCATATCTCCAAAAATCAGTCGTCCACCCGCCCCGACTTGCATAAACATATGTCCCATCAGTCCCCAAAGCCGATCCATCTAGAAAAAGGTCGGGAGCACTGGCTAAATCCTCCCACGTGTTAGTGCTTATGGTATAGCGGCTAAACTCCTTTTGGTATCCTCCGTAAATCGCATAGATATAATTTTCCGAAAATACAAGATCCGTACCTCCGTATGACGTGTGGGGTGCTTTGGCTAGTTCTTGCCATCGATCTTCGTCTGGCAAGTAGCGAGAAAAATATCGGTCGGAATTAAATAATGCGTATATGTAATTGCCGTCGCTAGCTATACCCGTTTGGTTACTTAGGCCCATTTTTGGTGTTTTGAAAACTCTAGCATTCCATGTCACATTGGTTTTCAGCTTTACTTCGCCCTCCTTACTTATGCTTTCAGTATTGATAGAATTACCGCCGTTGAAATCCACTTTTGAAGTAATTGAGTGAGTCAAAGCTTCAACGGGGCTGGGTCTAAAATATATAAGATACTGCCACGGCAGAATAATCAAGATCAAAAGCAGCAAGTTTAATAATTTCCTTATTCTCATCCTAATAATTCTTTAGTAATTTTCAATAGTCTGTCACGGGTAATGAGTTTGTCGTTCAACTTCCACCTTAATCCCCGACCGTCTTCACTCTTTCCCCAAGGCATAACCAAACTCTCACCGTTTATTTTCCTTCTTATAAGTGAAGAAAAAACTCCCCCCAAAGCTTTACCCTTCTTGCCCAACTGATCGTCTAGGCCAACAGAAGATATGAGGCCATTTTTAGCCTTGGATAACGCAAACAGCGCCCTCAACTGGGAAGGGCTCATTCTATGTAAAATATCCTCGATTTTTTCCATGGATTTTTCTTACGTCATTACCGAGACGAACCTTACTCTTCTCTTACATTTCAGTATATGGCATCCATTTGTTCCATGTCAAGGATAAATTCTTTATTATCTATATATTCCTTATTATCTTTAAATTCTTTAATATTCTTTAACTTCTATAATATCTATTACATCTATTACTTCCACTTAGAAACGGCCGTTTATAAACTTAAAGGTGTACATTTATGATTCAGACCGTCATGAAGATCTCTATTTAAGAAAAATATTTGTACAGAAATTACTTTATGGAGATATAGTCGAAGTCGTTTTTTTCAAAAGGCCCGATAATTGAGAAATTAAGATTCTTGTTTATAAATATTTCTTTAGCGAGTTTAATAATGTCCTCTTTCGATACTGCCATTATCTTTTTTATGACTTCTTCCGGTGTTTCCACTTTATTCTGGAGCAACTTTCTGTTTCCGAAGAAGGAGGCGATGTGAGATGAGTCTTCAAGAGAAAGTAGTAATCTCCCCTTAATAAGTTCCTTTGCCCGGTTCATTTCATCGTCCTTTATGTATCCTTTGGAGACTTTCTCGTGCTCAACGAGAATCGTTTCAATAGCTTCCTTTACTTTTGTAAGATTATTGGTCACACCGGCCTGTGTAACGACGTTTCCACAGTCTTCATATAATTCGCTGCCGGTTGATATGTAATAACAGAGTCCCCTTCTCTCCCTAACCTGGATAAACAGTCGGGAAGACATACCTCCACCCAATATGGCCGACAGTACGCTCAAGGTATATTTACGATCGTCTTTAAACGAAAAGGTCCGGAAACCCAAACAAAAATGGGCTTGCTCAGTCTTTTTGTACCTCACCAAGGTTTCTGGCTTTGTCTGACTTTCAATGATTGGAATATATTTGTTTTTTTCACCATTTTTCCAATCTTTGAACTTATCCTTGACCATTTGAAGGTATTCGTCTTTGTCTTTTATTCCACCAGCAATTACGAGGACGGAGTTGTTTGGATGATAAAGGCTATTTATATATTCAACGAACGTATTTCTATCGAATTTCTGGATTGTTTCTTTGTCGCCCGCGATATCAAATCCCAAGGGATTACCTTTATAGAGCAATCCCTCAAATATCTCCCCCACCTTCCGCTGGGGCGTATCCTCATACATATTTATCTCCTCGCTTATGACGCCTTTTTCCCGTTCTATCTCTTCGATACTCAAGGTTGAATTCAAAACCATGTCAGATATTACGTCAATAACCGTCGGGAAATGTTCGCTTGTCGATTTAATCCAATATCCGGTATGATCCTTTGAAGTAAAGGCGTTGAAAACCCCTCCCTTACCCTCGATCGTTGACGAAATCACAAACGAATTGGGGTATTTTTTGCTTCCCTTAAAAGCCATGTGTTCGAAAAAATGGGCCACTCCGTTGTTTTTTTCGTTTTCGTACCGGCTTCCGGCTCCAACCAAAAGAAGGGTGGTAATGGTCGGGAATGTTTTTGTATCTATGAAAATGACCTGGAGACCGTTTTCAAGAGTGTGTATTTCTGGATTCATCCCTTGATTCTATCAGAAACTGATTATTATCGCACCGATAACTATAAGAACTATGGCAGCCGTTTTTGTAATAACGGCCGACCTGGTCGTATCTTCCTTGATCATTTTAGAGAGGAAAAACCCGGCCGCAAGGGAGAAAACGAGGGTAAATAAAGGCTGGGTACCGGATAAGGCGACTACCAGAGATATCGGTCCTGCTCCAACCCCGAGCATAAAGGCGCATATAGCCGCATAACCAACCACCCCCCTCAAAAAAAACCTTTTCATGGTTGTCGTATCTCCAAGGACTGTTTTAACTTCCTTAAAGACGCCCTTTTGTGCCAAAAGTATAAAGTACAAGGGCACGGACCCGAAGAAACCAATTGTGCTTACGGTCAAAGCGGGCAAGCCCGACATGGCGTACTTGGAAACGGTATTACCCAAAGCCGATAAAATCGCCGCCGCAATGACAAAGAGATACCCTTTATTAAAACCTACGCTCTTTTTATTGTCCCAGGAACTGAGGATGGCGCCGGCAACGATTAATCCTATTGCCACCCATTTGTTTGGACTTAGAGTTTCGTTCAAAAACCATATGGCAAGGAAAGCGTTGAAAACCGGTTGGGTGAAGAAAAGCGCCGACGCCCTCGAGACTTCGACCATTTTAAGGGCCGTCCAGAATACAAGCCACATAAAAAAGTATATGCACCCCGCCAGGATTGCCCAATAAAAAGAACTATTAATTACGAACGTATCTTTTATTACATAAGCCGTCGCGGCGAAAAAACCAAGGTATATGAAGTTAAGAACGACCGAGTAAACATATACGCTCTTTATTCTTTTGGAGTTGAAAAATTTGTCGAAAATCGAACTTGCGGCAAAAAGGCTATTTGCCGTCAAAACATAGAATATCCATGACATATCCTTACAATTCTAGCAGATAGTCCTTGACATAAAGTAGCAAAAAAATTACTCTTAAATAAGAGTATGGGCACGCTAAAAAAAATCATAGATTCTTCTACCTGGATTATATTTTTTGTTTCGGTCATATTTTCGTTGATGACGATTGCCGCCCAAAATTCCATCCCCGGCGATTCCCTTTATGGATTTAAACTCGGTTACGAAAAAGTCATGCTGGCTTCGAGCAGATTCCTAAATAAGTAGGTAGACCTACAGATAGAGTTTGTCGCCCGACGGTTCAGCGAAACCACCCAGGTCTTATCTTCCCAATACGGAAGCGAAAGTTTGAACCGACTCAACGAAGAGGTTGACTCTGCCGCTTATATGATCACGATGATCGAAGATCCAGCGGAAAAAAAAGCCGCCGCCAAAAAATACGTAGCCCAGCTTAACATAGTCTCAACCGGACTCGGACAACAGAAACAAAACTTCATTAATTCCGCCAATACAACCAATCAACAAACAAATACAACAACCTACAACCCGACAAATCCTCCATCCACAACTTCAGATACAGGCAGCGTAACAAAAACCACCCCAACCAAAACACCGACCCCCACCCCTTCTCAAAATCCCCAGATCGTTGAGGAAATCGACGATACCCAACAGAATATCGAGGAAGTGATCAAAGAAATGGAGGATATTGTTGAGGAGCAGGCGACCCCTCTTCCAACCAATACCCCCGCCCCGACAGCGACTCCTGTCCCACCAACCCCGACAACCCAACCCACAGCCGTACCGACTGAAGCCCCAACGGCCACCCCAACGGAATCTATCATCGACAAAGCGGCAGATTTCTGTGAGAAACATCCCGACAAATGCGACAACAAGCCAGATACCAAAAATAACGCTATTGATAATACTGAGGAAGAGAACGACTAAAACCTCAAACTTCTTAAAAAAATAAGCTATAATATTGAGATCAAGGGTCCATAGCTCAACTGGTAGAGCAGCAGCCTTTTAAGCTGTTGGTTCAGGGTTCGAGTCCCTGTGGACTCACAATATTCAGAGCGCAAGCAGCGAAAATGCCATCTTAGAATAAGCGCTGGAAATCCGTGCCATTAAGTCTTTCTCGCGCCTGGGTTCAAGCAAGTACGTTTCTCCAAATTTCTTTTCCCTTCCTATAGTCGATATTATTCCCAAATTACCCAACTTAAACAGGGCTTTTACTGTAGGAACAAGATGCAGAACGCTTATTTCGACCTCCCGATCCATGACAGGGTCATAATATTCTATCCCGACTTCTTCAGCATTCACGAAAGCACCCCCGTCGGGATCAGGACTTACATGGCGATAGACGGGTCTTCTGTAGTATTTGAATTCGTGCGCTTTCCCGTCGATTACAAGTTCAGGACCACGACCATTAACAAGAAGCGTTAAGGTACTTCTTTTTCCGTGTCTAGTAAGATTGAAGTTTAATCCATGGTTGTTTTCACCAGACATATTACTTTTTAAATTAGTCAGTATTTTATCAGCAAATACCGTCAGGGTCCAGTCGAAGATGCCGCGTCTGTGGTTGGAGTTGGGGTTGGAGTGGGCATATCTTTAGTCTTGTAATAAAAATTACGAATTAGGGAAACTTCATCGTCAGACTGAGTGCTTCTTACCCTAAGCTCTAATGACTTTGGCCCTGGGTCCATATTGAAAAGGCAAATTTCCTTATCCGTAAAATCCGACCAATCGCCCTCGTCAAGTCTGTATGACCAATTAACCGAACAGTATTCCCCGATTTGATAGCTTATGGATATACAGACCGGATTGTTGTTCATGAGCTGGCCTTCAGCCGGGCTTGAGATCCTTACCGGCCCAACTTCCTTTTTACATTCTTTGGCGGTTGTTGGAGTCGGAGTAAATGTCGGAGTAGATGAGGCTTCCTTTTCAATAATTCTTTCCGTAATCGTAACTATTTTCTCAACGGGGGAAACCGAAACCGTTGGAATGTTCTTTTCTTCGCTTTTTTTGTTGTTGTTGATGTTTGAGATGTTGGATATAAGAACGGTCAACAAAACAGGCACCGTCAAAAGAGCGGTTATGAATTCTATATATCGCTTCTTATCGGGTAGTCCCCGATACCAGGTTTTTATATTCTCCAGAAAATTTCGCATATGGAGTAAGGATATTCTATCACAATCCCAGGACCGGCGCGACCGATTTCATTGAATTTAGGCAGATTTCCACAAACTTTTCGACCGGTAAATTGAGGCCGTTGGGGTCTATACATTTCTTTATATCCTCACGCCTTGTACCGGCAGCAAACTTAGGTTGCTTCAATAGCCTCTTTACGACCGATGATACTTTAACGTCCGCAAGTTTTCTTGATGGATAAACAAACGTGACGGCCATAATGAGACCCGTCAAGGAGTCGGCACAATATATTGACCATTCTGCTTTATTCTTCGGCTGGTAACCGGTCAGGTCAGGCGCATGGGCTTTTATGATGTTATGGACAGTTTCTGAAATCGTCAGTCCGTGTTTAGCCAGGGCTTCGAGGGTTTTTTGGGGGTGGGTCGGCTTGAATTCGCCGGAATAGTCAATGTCGTGAAGCAAACCCGCTGTCATCCAATCTTCTTTTGTCGGCTCCGACTGATCAATCAGGCTTTGTGACTGAAAATAGTCGTAAAGGCCACCCATACAGGCTTCAAGAGCAAGCGAATGCTTGAAGACATTGTCTTCGAGCTGGATTTTCAACGCTTCTTTGTATTTGTTATTATCCATAAAGTCTATTAGCTGATAATAATATTTAATATTTTGCCGGTAATATAGATTATCCTGTACTTTTTTCCTTCAATATATTTTTTAACCTTTTCGTCTGCAAGAGCAAGTTTTTCAATTTTTTCCTGGTCTTTTACCATATCGCTTTGCACTTTTATGGTTGCACGTAATTTTCCCATGACTTGAACCGGGATGATCAATTCAGCACCAACCAGGTCCGCTTTGGCTTCTGGCCAAACCGACAGATGGATGGAGGACTTCTCCCCTATGATCTCGCTCCATATCTCCTCGGCCATGAAGGGGGCAAAGGGTGCCAAGACCTGGAGGAACTTCTTGGCGTCGTCGCGGGAAAGTGCTTGGGGATTTCTTTCCCAATCGTTTAAAAACTCCATCATCGAGGCAATTGAGGTGTTGAATTTGACCTCAGGTATATCCCTGGTGATTTTATTGATCGTTTTGTTGAGCTTTGCCCCGAGGTTAACCTCTGATCTTTCGGCCTGAAGCTCTGACGTCTGGAAAAGGTCCCATACCCGTTTAACAAACCTATAAGACCCCTGGAGCGCTTTTGTCGACCACGGGATTTCGGTATTGAAGGGAGCCATAAACATCTCATAGATACGCAAGGCATCGGCTCCATATTCGTTAACAACCGTGTCCGGATTGATGACATTCCCGAAGGATTTACTCATCTTCCTGTGGTCTTCCGCCAGTATCATACCCTGGTTTCTCAATTTCAAAAACGGCTCCTTGAAATTCAAAAGCTTCAGATCATACAGCGCCTTGACCCAGAAACGAGAATATAAAAGATGTAAAACTGCGTGTTCGGCGCCTCCCAAGTACCAATCAACCGGTTGCCATTTTTTCATCGCCTCAGGACTTAATATTTCCTTATCATTTTGGGGGTCGGCAAATCTCAAAAAATACCAACAGGAGCCGGCCCAGTTGGGCATCGTATCCGTTTCTCTTTTGGCCGGACCCAGGCATTTTGGGCATTTCGTATTGACCCAATCCTCAACCGAGGAGAGTGGTGATTCTCCAGATGGCCCCGGCTCGTATGATTTCAAATAGGGTAACTCCAAAGGAAGATCGCTTTCCTCAACCGGCTGCCAACCACACTTTTCACAATTGACCATGGGAATCGGTTCTCCCCAATACCTTTGTCTTGAGAAAATCCAGTCCCTTAAATGGTAGGTAACGATTCTTTTTCCCCAACCCTTTTCCTCAAGATAATCCATAATTTTTGTTGTCGCATCGTGTATATTCATGCCGTCCAAGAATTCCGAATTAACCATCGTCCCCTCTTCCTCCTGGACCTGCCTTTTTTCGGTTATCTCGGATGAATCTTTATCCGGTCCGACTACCACCCTAACTATGTCTATCCCGAACTCCTTGGCAAATTCAAAATCCCTCATGTCATGACCGGGAACCCCGACGACCGCCCCTGTTCCGAAGTTCGAGAGAACAAAATCAGAAACCCAAACGGGCATTTCACGTCCGTTTAGATTGTTAATCGCATAAAAACCTGTAAACACCCCGGTTTTTTTCTTTCCTTCAGCCTGCCTTTCGATCTCGGACTTTGAAAGCGATGATTCCACATAAGATTTGACTTTCCCAACGTCAGTCATGTCGGTTTTCAACTTGCCCTCGGTTATCTTCTTGACAAACTCGTGCTCGGGGGCCAAAACAATAAAGGTGGCTCCGAAATTGGTGTCAGGACGGGTCGTAAAACAGGTGATTTTCTCCGTACTGCCTTTTATTTCATACTCAATGTTGATTCCCTCTTTCTTCCCGATCCAATTCCTTTGCATGGCCAAAATGCCTTCCGGCCAATCCAACCCTTCAAGATCGGCAAGCAACCTGTCCCCGTATGAAGTTATCTTAAATATCCACTGGGGAAGATCTTTTTTGGTGATTTTATTCCCACAGCGTTCATGGGTCCCGTTTGGAAGGACTTCTTCCTCGGCCAATCCCGTTTTGCAGGACGGACAATAGTTTATGGGAGTATCTTTCCTATAAAGCAAGCCCTGGCGGTAGAACTGTATGAAGAGCCATTGGGTCCATTTGTAGTAGGCTGGGTCGGTGGTTGTAAATTCGCGGTCCCAATCATACGAAAACCCCAAAGACTTCATCTGACGCTTGAAGGTGGCAATATGCTCCGGCACCATGTCCATCGGGTTTTTTTTGGCTTTAATAGCAGCATTTTCTGCGGGCAATCCAAATGCGTCCCAACCCATCGGGTGCAATACCGAATATTGGTTCATTCTGTAGTATCTGGCAACAACATCCGTACCCGTATAGTTACGGACGTGACCGACATGAAGTCCGGCCCCTGAGGGATAAGGAAACATCGCCAAGACATATTGTTTCTTTTTTCCATCGCGGGCTTTATAGGTCTTCTCTTTTTCCCATTTATCCACCCACTTTTTTTCAAACTCCTGCGGTTGATATTTCCTTACCATATGTGTAATTCTAACAAAAGTCACTCAAATTTTTTCAATAACTCGATTATGTCGGCTTTTTTCGATTCATCAACTTCAACCATTATGACCCCAAGCTTCCAGTGGCCGTACAATATAATTGACCCCAACGGCGAAAGCAGTATGGCGGGCAAGGCCAATAGATCCTCTTCCCCTCTTATTTTAACAACCTGAGGTTCATAAGTTGACAGAAACTGATTTATCGCCCTGTTTATTCCCAAAACAGATTTGGGGTTGACGGTTCCCGGATCGTTTACGTGTACTTTTCCCCTTATGATTTTTCCTCCTTTTTCTTCCGGGATGACAGCCCTTCGGGATTTGAAATCCATTATCTTTATGTCGGGAGACAGGCCGTATTTGTCCATGGAGTTTGCGATAATATCCCCAACGGCAATTAACATTATCGGTTTAATCTCTTTAACCATCGAGATTATTTTTTTCGTTATCTTTTTTTCTTCCATATGGCTTCCCCTTATAACCTTACCTAAGGGATTCCGCAATTCCGACCTCACTTTTTCGGGCAGAATAAGGGTGTTACTGAAATAGTCCAAATATACCTTACCTTCGCGGTCGATCTCTCCCCGCCTTATCCTTTCCGAACTTATAATCTTTCCGTCTGCCGACAGGACGTCCTCAACAACCACCGTCCTTAGCGGCGGCAAATTGTTACCCAACCTCAAACGGTTGATTCTTAAGGCGTTGGGTAAAGTCTGCTTGGATACGACAATTGCCGAAACGTCTTTTTTTTTGTCCAGTGGACCCTTGAAGTGGCTGAATGTAATGATCTTTGCTCTCCCAATCCAACCTTTGTCAGTCAAATATTGACGGACGGATTTTTTCCTTACCGAAAGAGTCTCGATTTTATCTGACAAAAACTTCTTATTGTAAAGTTCTTCCGTGGCAATTCCGACGGTGACTCTTTTACCTATGGTAAATGCCCTATTCAACATCGCCCGGTGCCCTTTATGGAAGCGGTCAAAAGTTCCACCCAATACAACCCGGTCGATGTTCGCCGTCAGATTATCCCCGATGAATCTTACAAGGTAGGCGGGAACCCTTTCCTGCCAATTACCCCCCTGTATAAGCAATTTTCTTATCTTTTCTCCTTCGTAAAGAAATCTTTTGTAGTACGGAACCCTCAATACTTCATAACCTCCCTTTTCCATTATTCTGTTAACCCAGTCGTTGTTGCCGACAACCAAGTCAAACGTTCCGACTTTCGTCTTGACGTTCGTCAGCCATTTCTCGTCGTTAAAAAAGTCGTCAAGAGGCACCACTTTCAAAATCCTTGACCCTAAGCCTTCCTTATAGAAAACAGACTTTAAAATCTTCTCCCGGGTTTTCCAATCTAGAGGGTTGTCGGAGTCATAGATATTGGCGCTGCCGATGCCGATTACGACCTTTTCAGCAACTTCAAGGGCTTTGTTTATTAGATATAAATGTCCCAGATGAAAGGGCTGGAAGCGGCCAATCAATAGAGCGTTCTTGTATTTCATATTTGGATTTGAACTCCTAAAATAGTATACTATATCCATGAAAATATCGCTTTCTATCAGGCCGGAGTATGAGATAAAAAGGATAGTTAACTCTCTCAAAAGGATTAAAAGGAAGACCGGAATAGAAAAAGTCGTCGTCGGAATGTCCGGGGGAATCGATTCGACAACCGTATTCTATCTTTTAAAGAAAGTGTATTCTCCTGAAAACATTTATCCGGCGATTTTGAATTTCTATCCCAAAGATAATAATCCGACGAAAAAGATCCTCGGGGAAGCTGGAATCCCTAAAAACAATGTTCTTGACATGTCTATAAAACCGATGGTCGATGAATTCGATAAACGGCTACTTATTGACTCAAAGGTGAGGAAAGGCAACCTGATGGCCCGCACCAGAATGATCGTATTGTTTGACCTGGCAAAAAAAGTCAACGGAATCGTGTCCGGAACCGAAAACAAAACTGAAAAACTACTTGGCTATTACACCAGATTCGGCGACTCGGCTTCTGACTTTGAACCTATAAGTCATCTTTATAAAACTCAGGTTTACGAGTTGGCAAAATATCTTGGAGTTCCGGGCAAAATTGTGAAAGCAGCGCCTACTGCTGGGTTGTGGGCAGGGCAGACTGACGAAAAGGAATTTGGATTCACTTACAAAGAAGCCGATCAAGTACTTCATCTTTACCATGACAAAAGAATAAATTCCGAAAAGATTAAAAAGATGGGATTCAAAAATGCCGATAAGATAATAGGAAGATCGCTGTCAAATCGTTTTAAGCTCTTGGTCCCCTATAAGTTGAGCTAATACCTTTAAATCCTCGACCATTTTCGAGTGGTAAATGGCTTTCATCGGTATTATTCTCAAATAATTAATCCTCTCCTTAAAGACTTTGTATCTGTCGACCAAATGCTTCATGTCAGGCGCGTCATTCATACCGTCTCGCCCTAACTGAACATCATCGGCCGTTTCCCTTAAATTAGTAAAAATCTCGGCTACTTTAATATCCTTAATCATTTGAGCCATTCTTTCGGCTTCATATTCTGTAAGCTCTGTTTCTCCGTCTTGGAAGTCTATCTCGGACTCGCGTTTCATAACGTCATCTGGAGTCATACTGATAATCCTACGGAAATCTTCCCATTTAACCTTTCTCCAGTGCTTAACCGCCATATTAGACGGTTTATCAGGTGGCGAGACCATTGTCACAAGTTTCCTTATTTCCCGAGGTTGCCAATCTTGCATGTATACTGATCCGTCGACGTCTTTCGCGTTCTTTAAAAGGTTGATGAAGTTACCAACATCATAGTCGGGAGTATCCTTGCTTTTTCTCTTCATCTCTATTAAATCATGAAGAAGCGACGCTGCTACCATCAGATTTCTTTCGTCTTGAGAATAGTCTTTTTCTTTGGTCATTTCGTCTGTCTGATAAGCCGTAAAAAAAAGGTGCTTGATATACAGATCGCCGGTTATTCTTCTTCTGTCGGATTCGTGTTCTTTTTTTGCTAGTTCGAAGACGGGTGAAGTTATAGGGCGGCCGTTTATGGGGTTGCCGATATGCCGGCTAAGGAAAGATTCGAGCCATCGGCAATTTTCGGTTATAAATCTGAGGGTGTGGTTTATATTTTCAGCGGCCTGAAAGGTTCTATCGGGTAGTTGGAATATTTCGACGACTCTGTGGTCAATTAAGCCCGAAAAATGGCGCACTGCTTTTTTTTCAAACGTAGCTGACATATTTGTAGCTCATTATTATAGCAATCTAAACCACCATTTACAATCTTTATTGTAAGAAAATCTCGACGACCAAGAAAAGCAGGTAGACCAATAGAAGTATTTTTCCTTCGCGACGGGAAATATCCTGTTTGCTTCGCGAAAAAAAATAAAAAACTCCCAACCCCAAAAGCATCATCCCCATGGTTTTGTAAGAATAGGTTTCGATGTTTATCCTGGCACCATTTAAAAACGTAAATATGCCAAAAAGAAGCGAATTGGCGGCCGCCGACCCCAAGTAGTCTCCCAAGGCCACTTCCCGTTTACCGGCCATAACCGCCCTTATAGCTAGGCTTAACTCCGGAAGATTGGTGCCAATAGACAAGACAACGATACTTATGAGAAATGGTGAAACCGATAATAGTTCCGAAAAATATATCGTTTGGGTGACAATATACTGGCTCGTCACAAAAACTATAACGCAGGCAAGTAGCAATTCAATAATATCTTCGGCCGCATTCTTATCCTTGAAGTTTTCTAATCCTTCACGAACGTTGACAAACAATCCGTGTTTTTTTTCTATGAAATAAAAAAGGATTACATACATGAGGATTAGGAATACGCTTTCGGTTCTTGTTAAAACATTATCGGCAATAAGGAATGTGGGTGCCGCGACAAATAGCAGTGTAAAAATTAGGTTATCGGAGCTCAGTTGGTGGACCATCTTTACGCCGTTTCCCAGAACCGCCAGAATGGGAATGACGAGTATAAAAAGGGTCAAAGATGCCCCTAGTAAATTACCGATAAATATTCCAGGCTTTTGCTGGATTATCGAGTTAATGCCAACGGCAAATTCAGGAATTGAGGTCAAAATACCCAAAACGAAAAACGAAACCGCAAACGTGGACAGCTTGAGTTTTTTTGTGAAACGCGTCAACGAGTTGACGATTATGCCTGACGCATACCAGATGAGGAAAAAAGAAATGAAATAAAAAATAATATTGATAAAAACCATATTTTTATAATACCACAAAAAAGAGGCCGGGTTTGGCCGGCCTCTAAATACTTTTTTTGCTGATTAGACTTGCGGTTGCTCTTCAACCGGTGAAGCTGTCTCTGCTTGCCCCGTGTTGTTTTCTTTTGGCGGTCTGGCTTCAGAAACAACCAACTTGCGTCCTTTGAAGTCCTGTTGATGGAACATTTCAATGGCTCGTTTTGCTTCATCTTCCGTTTCCATCTCGACGAATCCGAATCCTTTGGAACGACCGGAATCTCTGAATTTAATAACGGTTGCCGTGACGACGGATCCAGCGGCGGCAAACTGATTCTTCAGATCCTCGTCATTCACTTCGTAAAGCAAATTACCTACGTACAGTTTTTTATTCATTAAGAATCACCCCCGGTCTATGAAATTAAATTCTAAAGAAGTGGTAAGCGATAATACTCTATCAATCACAAAGCATGTTGAAAAAATAGCAATAGTTTATTGTAGCAAATTAATATTGAGTGTCAATTAATATTTGAAGGCATAAAGACCCTCAAAGGTTTACTCGTTTAAGTTTTCCGTCATTCCAGTGGTGTCCCAAAAAAAGTTCCATCAGGCGTTTAAAGTCTGGATTCAAGTCGGTTACGAAAAATTCCTTTTTTGAACGTTTTTCGAGTTTTTTTTCAATTTCCGGATGATTCACCAAGTATTCCTTAAGTTTTTTTGCCACGATCTTTCCTTCGGATATAACATCGACTTTTTTTCCGACAACATCACCGATCTCTTTCTTCAAGAGTTCGTAATGGGTACAGGCCAATATCAATCCATCAATGTTCTTATCAATCATGTCTTCGAGGTATTCCCTTAGTACCAGATCGAGGATTTTCCTGTTTTTGGCCCCATCCTCGATAAACGGAACCAATAAGGGACAGGCTTGTTGAAAGACTTTAGTTTTAGGTAATATTTTTTTTATCTCCCTGACAAAGGCTTCCGAATTAACAGTCGCTTTTGTACCTATGATACCTATCCTATCGTGCCTCTTCTCGGCCATCTCCTCAACGACCGGCTTGACAACCCCAAGGACCCGGCGGTCGGGATAGAATTTCGGTAAAAACTCCTGTTGAATCCGTCTAAGGGAGGTCGTTGTCGAGGTATTGCAGGCAATGATGACGAGTTTGCAATCCTGCCTCATAAGAAAGTTAACAGCCTGGCGGGTGAATTCATAAATGATCTCGGGCGACCTGTTTCCGTAAGGAACCCTGGCATTGTCCCCAAGATATATGTAGTTATACTCCGGCAGCTCGTTAAAAAGCTCCTTAAGGATTGTCAACCCTCCCAAACCCGAATCGAAGACGCCGATTTTCATTAACGTGTTATCTGGAAGCTTTTAACTTCTTCTAACAGTTTTTTCGCTTCTCCGTTTTCCTCAAAATGGCGTCTGACAGGTTCTATCAACTGGTCCAAAAGTTTGGTCAGGGTGTTTTTGATATCCATAGGATGAACCTGCTTTTCGGCAAACGTCTTTTCCAACTCTTTGAATGTTTTGAAAGTCAAGTTGCCACCAAATTTCTCCGGACGAACGACGGTCACTTCGCTAATCCCAAGTCTTTCAAACGATTCGAAAATTATGTATTTGTAATATTCAAGAATCGGGTTGGTTTCGGTGTCGCCCTCAAGACAATAGGCTTTATTAATTTTCCTTTGGATATCCTCCAAGGTGTCTGTCATGAAAATGGCCGTATCCGGTTTTGACTTTGACATTTTAAGCTCAATCGTTCGTTGGAGAGCGTCTTTTTCCTCAGTAATAGGTTTTCCCAGTCCCATAAGCATGTGGTGGGATACAACAACCGGCTTCCAAAATCCCAATAAGGGTCCGACTTCACGGGCGAGCATATTGACCTTCCTTTGATCCATTCCCAATTGAGTGATCTTTGCCCCTAACATGAAAATGTCGGCGACCTGCATGCACGAATAGATGATGTGGGCACCGGTCAACTTGTCCAATGACTCTTCCCGACCCATCATTTCGGCGGTACGGATAAATCTCTTTAACGCGTTTGATTTGCCCACTTGGACAACCAATTTCCAGTAGTCGGGATTTTTTGCCATGTCGGAGGCCCATAAAAATTCAACCTTCGACAGGTCCATTCCAGAAGCTCTCCACACTTCGATAAAATAACGTCCGACGGTTTTTATCTTTTCAAGAT
>CAZUBL010000018.1:0-17911 GCA_964618685.1 uncultured Gammaproteobacteria bacterium
AATTTGAGGAGGATTTTTGGGAGAGATAGTATTCTTATGGCCTAAGAAACAAAAATAAACTATCTTTCCCCCGCCCCTACCATGAGGGCGGTTTTTTTATGGCCAAACTTAATAATTAAAAAATTAATATGACAATAGAAGCAATAAATAATAAAAAAATCGAACTTAAGCAACTCGGCGCTTGCACGTTAAGATATTGGAAACCGGAAGATGCCCACGATATATATAATCAAGTTGAAAAACTCAATTGGGCCCCTTGGTTGTCGGCTTCACCGGCAACTCTGGCAGGTCGCGCAAAAGTTTTTCCCGAAGGGCACTTAATTATGAAGGACCCAAAAGACGATAAGATCTTAGCCACTCTGTCGACCAATCGGATAAATTGGAATGGTGATCTTTCTCAGTTACCGAATTGGGACGGGGTAGCTGGAGAACCTACCGATTATTCAAGCACTTATGATCCTGAAGGTAATACCCTGGTTTTAATGTCGATGAATGTCAATCCTGAATTCCAAGGAGCGGGCGCAGCACGACAAATGATTGAACTTATAAAGCAACAGGCAAAAGACCTTGGAGCAACCCATTTGATAGGATCATTTCGTCCCAACCAGTTTGGAAAATTCAAAGCAGAAGGCGACAACTGGAAGGTTGATTTTGAGGAATACTGCAAGTTAAACCGAGAAGATGGGTGGCCAATTGACGGATGGCTTAGAAGCTTGACAAAAAACGGCATGGAGCCATTGGTGGTTGATCGCGAAGCAATGACCGTCACCTCATCTCTTGATGAATTTGAAGATTATAAGTCGCATTATAATCCTGACAACTGGAAAGAAGTCGCTCAGGGAATCTGGGAATGTGGCGAAGTCGGCCAATGGACAGTCAACGAGGGCCAAGCGGTCTACAAAGAATGTAATTTGTGGGGTAAATTAATATTTTAAAAAATACTATGTGGTATACAATCAAAAAAATAAACAACAATGTTTGGGCGTTTGCCGAATTTAAACATTTTGAAGAGGTGATTTCCTATCTTGTCATCGGCAAAAAAATAGCGTTACTCATAGACACAGGATTGGGAATTAAAGATATAAAAAAGGAAATCAAAAAAATCACAAACCTGCCAGTGACTGTGGTTAATACTCATAACCATTTCGACCATGTTGGGGGTAACGGTCTTTTTGATAATATTATTAACGCCGGCAAAATATATAGGATAGTCGTCGAACCTTTTGTGTTCAAAGTCATAAAAACTCCAGGTCACTCGCCGGATTCAGTGTGCTTTTACGAAAAAAACCAAAAATGGCTATTTTCCGGAGACACACTATATCCCGGACCAATCTATTTACATCTGAAAGAATCCAATTCTAAAGACTATCTTAGTAGCCTTAACAAACTTATGAAATTGGAGATCAAAGAGATATACCCGGCCCATAATGATTTTTATTTTCCCCAAAGTAATATTGCCCGTATTTACAGGTCATTGGCAAAGCGAAGTAAAAGCACTAATAAAATCGTCATTGACAATGAAACTTCCCTATTATTAAAGTGAGTTATTGAATATAATATATCCATGATAAAAGAACAAATACACGAACTTTTAAAATTCGCAATAGGTATGGTTAGTGATGAAGAAGTTGAGTTTGAGGTTACCCATCCGTCGAACAGCACTTTTGGAGATTACTCCAGCTCAATCGCCTTGAAATTGGCAAAATCCTTAAAGAAAAAACCCATCGAGATTGCTGAAGAGTTAAAAAAACATATTCCTGCAAACGACATAGTTGAAAAGGTCGAGGTCGTTTCTCCGGGGTTTGTTAATTTTTGGGTTAAGAAAAGTTATTTTGTGAACCTGGCGGGTGATTATTCAAAAAACAAATTTAACTTTCCTAAATTCCACCTTGGAAAAAATAAAAAAATCATGGTCGAGTTTGCTCATCCCAACACCCACAAACTCTTTCATATCGGACACCTTAGGAATATCTCGACGGGTGAATCAATCGTGCGGATTTTTGAGGCAGTCGGAAATAAGGTGGTGCGCACAAATTACCAAGGAGACGTCGGCCTTCATATCGCCAAATGTTTATATGGAATCAAGCACTCAAAAACAGATTACAAAAAACTTTCATCCCTTAAAAAAAAGATAGAGTTTATCGGCAAGATGTACACTGAAGGCACAAAGGCTTATGAAGACGACAAGAAAGCCAAGGAGGAAATATTGAAAATAAACAAGATGGTTTACGATCAGTCTCCTGAGATCATGGACCTCTGGCAGGAGACGAGACAGTGGAGTCTTGACTATTACGACGAAGTCTACAAACGGGTTTACAGCCATTTTGACAAGCTTTATTTTGAAAGTGAAGTCACCAAGCGTGGTCTTGAGATATCCAAGGAGATCTACGAAAAAGGTATCCTTGAAAAAAGCCAGGGGGCAATCGTTTTCAACGGAAAAAAATACGGACTCGATACCCGGGTTTTCATTAATTCCTTAGGGTTCCCAACATATGAGGGAAAGGAGATGGGGCTGGCCGAGAAAGAATTTTCCGACTTTGGAGAACTTGACCGAAATATCCATGTCGTTACCCCTGAACAAACAAGTTTCTTTAAGATCACTTTCAAAGTTGAAGAACTTATTGACGAGAAGAAATACAAAGATAAGCAATACCATTTGGCTTATGAGTGGGTAAAACTCAAAGAGGGAAAGATGTCCTCGCGGGTTGGAAACGTGATTGAGGCCAACTGGCTTATCGACCAAACGAAAAATAAAATCCTTGACAGGTTTGAGTGCGATTCGGAAACAGCTGAAACTCTGGCCGTTGCCGCTACCAAATATTCGTTTCTAAAAACCAGCAACCAGACGATCGTCCACTTCGATATCGACGAATCAATCGCTGTTGAAGGTAACTCTGCCCCTTACCTAATATATACTTACGTCCGTTGCCAGTCGGTCCTCAACAAGGAAGCCGTGGGCGATTTGAAATCCGTCGAGTTTGACGTATCTAAATTGAATAATGACGAACTCGACCTGCTGCGCAAGTTCCAGCAATTTTCACAGGCAGTGTCTCAATCAGCCCAATCATTATCTCCAAATATAATTGCTAATTATCTCAACGAACTGGCGTCCGACTTTAACGTTTTTTACCAAAAGAATCCAATACTTAAAGCCGAAATTGAAACCAAAAAACTGAGACTCCTTCTGACTCAAGCTTCAGCGAATATTATAAAAAAAGGCCTGGATCTCTTGGGTATTAAAACTGTAGAAAAAATGTAAATATGGCGTTATTTGTATGTAGTGAATGTGGTTACGGCTCGGCGTCGTGGTATGGAAGATGTCCTGATTGCGGTAAGTTTAATACCATGGTTGAGAAACCGGAATTTGCCAAGAACAATAAGAGTAAGAACGAGTCGGTCAAAAGAATTACCATTACTCCTCTCAATAAAATAAAGTCGCAATCAAGCCTCAGGATCAAGACCGGACTCTCCGAATTTGATAGAGTAACAGGAGGCGGTATGGTCCGCGGAGAAGTGCTTCTTCTGACAGGCGAACCGGGAATTGGAAAGTCCACTTTGGTCCTTCAATCCCTGAAAAATATCAAAACGTTATATATTTCCGGAGAAGAATCCGGAGAACAGGTCAAAAATCGCGCCGATCGCTTGGGAATAGGCCTTGATAATTTTCTGTTTTCAAATGACCTCCAGATTGAAAGCATCATCGAAACAGTGTCTCAAATGTCGGAAAGTGTTGACCTCGTGATTGTCGATTCTATCCAAACCGTATATTCAAAAGATGTCGAATCTGGAGCAGCATCGGTCTCACAGCTAAAGGAAGTTACCAAGAAAATCGTTTCGTTCGCTAAACAGAGCAATATAATAGTTATTATCATCGGTCACGTCACCAAGGAAGGGGTCGTTGCCGGACCTAAAACACTTGAACATTTCGTCGATTGCGTTTTGAATTTTGAAGGTGAAAAGGTGTCAAACCATAGACTTTTAAGGGCTTCAAAAAACCGTTACGGTGGAACCGACGAAATTGGGATTTTTGAGATGACCGGTCGAGGACTCAAGGAGGCGGGTGACCCCTTGCTTTTTGTTTCGGAGAAAGAAAAACTGGAAGTCGGCCGGGCGGTCGTTGGCGTCGGTCAAGGGAACAGGCCACTTTTTTTTGAAATACAGTCGTTAGTTAGTCCGACCGTCATGGCCTATCCGAGGCGGGTGGTAAAGGGTCTTGATTACAACAAAGTTCAACTATTGATCGCCGTTACCCAGAAATATCTCCGCATACCACTCGATAGGTTTGACATATACGTAAATGTTATCGGTGGGGTGTCGATCACGGCAACGTCATCCGATTTGGGTCTCATCGCTGCCCTCGTCTCGTCTTTCAAAAACATTCCGCTTCCAAAAAATTCACTTTTTTTGGGCGAAGTTGGACTTTTGGGCGAAGTCAGAAAAACTTACTTTGAAGAAAAAATAATTGCCGATGCTAAAAGACTCGGATTCAAAAAAATATATTCGACCAAGCAAATTGAAAACATTAGAGAACTTAAAACCTTACTTGGGTGATTGCTTATAGAAGGTCTTCTCGACGGTTGATTTTTTCCCGTTGGCGCCCGTTAGTTCAAAAACAACTTTATTTGTCCCCTCCTTAAGTGGTAGCTCGTAAACGAATTTTCCATCAGCGTTAAGATAAAGCCTCTGATTAACGACGGTTACAATTGCATCCTTATCAGTTATTCCTGTGATTTTAACCTTGTTTTCGGTTGTGAACGACGTGGCTTTTGGCGCTATAATTTCAAGCTTTGGCGGCAAGAAATAAAGCCTGAGCTGATAACCGAAGTAGACTATGAATATTAAAACACTCGCAATGACGATTAACCGAAAAAACTTTTTTGACCCCGAGGTCAGATCGGAAGATGAGACCTTTTTCTTAAACTTGACCTCCTCCTTTTTTTCGTAGTCTCGTCGAAAAAACGCCAACACCCTCTTGGAATCAAGTCCGAGTATGTTCGAGTAGTTTTTGAGGATCCCGGTTATATAAATTTTTGACGAGAAGTAATTCCAATTATTCTCTTCAATTGCTTTTATGAATTTTTCCCTTACCTTAAGCTGTTTTTCAATTATTGCGAGCGTCAACCCTTGATTAAGTCTTTCCTTCTTTAAAATTTCGCCTACGGATAACATAACCTAATTATACCTTTTTATACCCTGCCCGTGTATTCCGCAGTTTCTGGATTTATAGAGATTGTTTCGCCAACCTTTACAAAGATCGGAACCAATACTTTGGCTCCGGTTTCGACGATGACTGCTTTCTTGGCGCCTGATACGGTATCGCCTTTGGCCGCATCTTCTGCCTCGGTAACCTTAAGTCTGACGCTCATTGGGGGGCGGATCGTCAAAGGTTTCTCGTCATAAAGATAAACATACATTTTCTCGCCTTCTTTGAAAAATCTCGCTATGTCACCGACAACGGTCAAAGGGATGGAAAACTGATTGTAGGTCCGTTCGTCCATCAGAAAAAGGCTTTCGTTGTCTTTATAGAGATATTGCATCTCAACGGATGAGACGTCCAAAACCTCAACCTTCTCGCTCGATTTATATGCATAATCGAGAGTCTTTCCTGTAAGTAAATTTTTTATCCTCGATTTCATCAATGCCGATCCTTTTCCTGGAGAGTAAAAATCTGCCCTTTGAACTTGCCAAATTTCGTCTAGGTGTTTAACGAATTCCCCTTTTTTCAGATTTCCTGCATTTACGTACATATGTAATAAATTAATGTGATTGCGAAGAATTCAAACGAATTCGAGCAATTAACTGGTAATGTTTATCAGCTTCAGTTCATCGATTGATGAAACTCCGGCAAAAACCATAGCTAGCCTATCCATCCCTATGGCGATGCCGCTACAACTTCCAAGCCCATATTTTAACGCCTCAATTACTCCTTTGTCAATTGGATGAGGAGTTTTTGATGAATCTTTTCTTCTTTTATCCTCTTCCTCAAATCTTGTTAACTGTTCTTTCCAATCGGTTAATTCAGTGTAGCAGTCACCGAGTTCAACGCCGTTTATATAAAATTCAAATCTCTGAGCCGTCTTGCCATCAGTATTGTGTTTCGCTAGCGCGGCAAATTCCTTGGGATAGTCGTAGATCAGGGTTGGTCGGCCGTTTTTACCTAAATGAGGTTCTACTTCCTGTGAATAAACCTGACTCCATAAATCCTCATAAGTAAACCCCTCCGTTCGATAACCCTTTTCTTTAGATTTTTCAATAAACAGTTTTTTGTCTAAAAGTTCTTGTTCTCTAATACCTGAATATCTGTCAAATGCCTTCGAAACCGTTAGTTTTTCCCATTTTGAAAGATCCAGTTTGTCATTTTTTATTTTTGTATTTATGTGTTTAAGCATTTCCAAAACCTCGTCGGCGATATCCATGTATGTGGCTCCCATTCTATAAAACTCGAGCATCTTGAACTCAAACGAATGGAGCGTCGAGGGGGGGTCGCTATTTCTAAAGGATTTTCCCAAATAGTAACAGTTTCCGACCCCATAAGCTAAAAGCCGTTTCAAAAAAAGTTCTGGAGAGGGGGTAAGGTAGAGTTTGTCTTTGGTCTTGAAGTATTTGAACTCCGTTTCAAATACTTCAAGATATGATTCGGGAATGAGTGCCGGGGATAGAACGGGAAGGTCAATGTTAAGATAACCTCTATCTCTTAGAAACTCATGAACTGCCTCATCAACGGCCAGATATTTTTTGTACGCGGAAAGATTTTGAATATCGGTTTTTATTTGCATTATAACGCCTCCTTCAGTTCCTCAAGTAGTTTCTTTGTCTTGTGGGATATTCTTTCCGGCACCTTGATTTTGAAAACTACGTACTGATCCCCCGCCCGATTGGAGTTTGGAAAGGGGACTCCCTGACCGCGTAACCTCACGGTTGTACCCGACTGGGTTCCGGGTCTTATCTTGAGGATCACCGGCTTATTGATAGTTTCGACCTCTACCGCCCCGCCTAATACCGCCTCAGGATATGAGATTTCCTTTTCAAGATATATGTCCTGGTTTTCCCGCCTAAACTGCTTATGGGGTCTGACCCTCACCTGAAGATCAAAATCCGAAAACCTGATAGTTGTCCCGTCGTTGACTCCGGCGGGGATCTTTATTTTTTTTGTCGAACCTTTAATGACCGTTTCCTTTTCAATACCGTGGACTGCCTCGTCAAAATCGAGGGTTATCTGATAGATCTCTCGCTGTTGACGCCTTCCCCCTCTACCTCCAAACGGTGACTGAAACCCAAAGAACTGTTCGAAAATTTCAAAAGGGTCTGAAAATCCTCCAAAATCCACGTTTTCAAAAGGATTACCTTCACCGCCGAAGTTGGTATAGACGTTAAATGGTCCGTCCTGGTAGTATTGACCACCGGCACCGGGCGCGGCCCCTCCCGCACCTCCCTTAAACGCCGATTCGCCATACTGATCGTACATCTGTTTTTTCTGTGGATTAGAGAGGACTTCGTAGGCCTTGTTAATTTCCTTAAATTTGTCAGCAGACCCGGCCGCTTTGTTGCGGTCCGGATGCCATTTCAAAGCCTGCTTGCGGTATGCAGCCTTAATCTCGGCATCGCTAGCGTTTTTTGTAACACCAAGTAGGTCGTAGTAATTTGCCATAATGAAAATCAGCCTGCCCCAAAAGGGCAGGCTAATTATAATATTTTTTGACTCTTTTTAGTTGACGACTTCTCCCTCTTCAACTTTGTCTTTTTTCTCTTCTTTCTTTTCTTCCTTTGGCGCCTCTTCCGAAGTCGGCTGACCTTGACCTGGGGTCGGCTGGCCCTGCTTGTTGTACATTGCCTGGCCGATCTTGGTCAATTCGTCGGACAGGTCCTTGGTCTTGGTTTCGAGCTCTTCCTTGGTCCCCTTTCCGATCAGGTCCTTGAGTTCTTTTATTTTCTTCTCGACGTTTTCTTTTACGTCTTTGGGGGCTTTGTCACCGGCGTCCTTGAGGGACTTTTCGGCGACATAGATCATGTTATCAGCTTTATTTTTGACCTCGATCTTATCCTTTTCTTCTTTGTCCTTTTCTGCGTTTTTCTCGGCCTCCTCTTTCATCTTTTCAATCTCTTCCTTATTAAGACCTGTTGATCCGGTGATCTTGATTCCCTGGGATTTTCCGGTTGCCTTATCCTTGGCCGTTACCGATAATATTCCCGACGCATCGATATCGAAGGATACCTCTATCTGGGGAACTCCACGGGGAGCCGGCGGGATTCCGTCCAAGATAAACTTGCCCAGCGATTTGTTGTCTTTCGCCATAGGTCGTTCTCCCTGCAGGATGTGAATCTCTACCTGGGTTTGGTTGTCACCTGCGGTTGAGAATGTTTCCGCTTTGGTCGTCGGAATTGTCGTGTTGCGGTTGATTAAAGGCGTCAATACTCCACCCAAGGTTTCAACTCCCATGGAAAGTGGGGTGACGTCTAATAAGACAACGTCTTTTGTCTCTCCTGTCAGGACTCCTGCCTGAACGGCGGCACCGATTGCCACGACCTCATCGGGGTTGACCGACTTATTGGGTTCCTTACCGAAAAAGTCCTTGACTTTCTGGACGACCAAGGGCATCCTCGTCATACCTCCGACCATAACGATTTCGTCGATTTTGGAGGTTTCGGTTTTGGCATCCTTAAGACATGCTTTGACCGACTCAAAGGATTTGTCAATGAGCGACCCGACCAGGGACTCTAGCTTTGCCCGACTCAGCTTCTGGACTAAATGTAAGGGCTGCCCATCTTGGACAGTTACAAACGGTAAGTTTATCTCTGTCTCAAGGCTTGAAGAAAGCTCTATTTTGGCTTTTTCGGCGGCATCCCTTAAGCGCTGTAGCGCTTGAGGATCTTTTTTAAGATCGATGCCGTTTTCCTTCTTAAACTCTTCGGCAATATGATCAAGAATAACCTTATCGAAATCATCCCCTCCCAAATGGGTATCTCCGTTAGTCGCTTTAACCTGAAAGACACCTTCGCCGAGTTCAAGAACGGTAATATCAAAGGTTCCTCCACCCAAGTCGTATACGGCGATCGTGTGGGCATGTTTCCTGTCCAAGCCATAAGCTAAGGAAGCGGCCGTCGGTTCGTTTATGATACGAACAACCTCGAGTCCAGCGATTTCTCCGGCCTGTTTAGTTGCCTGTCTCTGGGCGTCGTCAAAATACGCCGGTACGGTAATGACGGCTTTATCCACTTTTTCTCCAAGATAAGCCTCAGCATCTGCCTTGATCTTCTGGAGAATCATTGCCGAAATTTCCTGTGGCGTATATGTCTTGCCGTTGACTTCAACATTAGCCATATCGTCACGGCCGGCTTTTATGGTGTAGGGTAACCATTTTTTGTCCATATCAACCGATGGGTCGGAAAAACGACGACCTACAAGTCTTTTTATCGAGAATATTGTGTTTTTAGGATTGACGACCATCTGCCTTTTGGCGACGTCTCCAACGATCCTTTTAACAGGATCAACGACCGATGGAATGACATTGCGGCCTTCTGCCGAATGAATAACCTTAGGCTTTCCACCTTCCATAACTGCGACACAAGAGTTGGTTGTACCTAGATCGATACCGATTATTTTTGCCATATTATTGTAAAAATATAATTATTAACTGGTTTTTTTGCTCACTTTTACCTGAGCAACTCTTAATATTTTTTCTCCCATTTTGTAACCGCGCCTAATGACTTCTGTCACCATGTTGTCTTTATCACCTTCGACCAGTTCTATAACCTCAGCCGTGTAGGGATCGTATTCTTTGTTCAGTACTTCTATCTCCACAAGTCCGAGTTCGGTCAAAACCTTTTCAAGTTGATCCTTGGCGATTCTCAACCCTTCATCTTTTATGAAAACCTCAGCCTTTTCCAGATTGTCAAGAAATGGCAGAAGCTTCAAAACCAGGTGACGGTTGGCGTTATCCACCACCCACTCGCGTTCTTGCTTTATCCGGTTTTCCAGGTTCTGGTAATCGGCAAGCGCCCTCAGATACTTGTTTTTGAATTCTTCAACCTGTTTCTTTAATACCTCAATCTCGGTATTGGTTTTATCGGCCACAGGTTTTTTGGTTTCAACTTTCTTTTTTTTGTCGTCCATAATTAAAGTCCTTGCTCCTTAATAATATCTTCAATAAGTTTAGAAAAATACCTGACCTGGGGTATGATTTCTTCGTAATACATTCTCTTTGGTCCAACGACTCCAACCATACCCTTAATCTTATTACCCTCAAATTCTCCCCAAACGGACGCCATACTGTCAAATGCCGAATCGTGGAAGTCTTCCTCGCCCAACATACACATGACTTGGTCTTCTATTTCCGTAAACTCGTTCAGGATCCTGTCCCAAAAAGTATATTCGTCAAGTCTGCCGAATAGAATTCTTGACAGGTTAAGGTCAAAAAGCTCGGGTCCGGTCAAAAGATTGGCGACGCCGGCGTAATACAGATCGCCGTAATTGGTTGTTGCCAATGATAAAAGGCCGGTTTTCTGGGACAATACCTTCACCGATTGCGAAAGCAAACGATGGGACTCCGCCCTCTCATCCCAGATGCTGTTTTTATATGCGACCTCATCTGTTGTTGACAGTTCCTTCTGCTTCATCAGGTGCTTGATATAAAACCTGAAGCCTCGGGCTGATGGAATTCGGCCTGAGGAGAAATGGTTTTTCTTGAGATAGCCTTTTTTTGCCAACTCGACCATTTCGTTCCTGATTGTGGCCGGAGATACCCCCAGCTTATATTTCTTTTCAAGGATGTCGCTGCCGACTGGCAAACCAGATTCGGAATATTCTCTTATGATTGCTTTCAGAATATCGACCTGTCTCTGAGTTAAGTCTTCCATATTAGCAATCATAAAATATGTCTGCTAATTTGTCAAGGGGATAAGAAACTTATGAATTGATATAATCTGTATTATGCTCAAGAAATATCACGTGGTACTGGCAGTCGGCGCTTTCATAATAAACGGCAATAAAGAGATTCTTATCGTTAAAAAGTCCCCGGTCGAACACATAGACGCCGGACTTTGGACAATTCCCGGAGGTAAGATTGAGCCCAATGAGGCAATTCTCGACGGTCTCAAACGTGAAGTCAGGGAGGAAGTTAATTTGGATATAGAAGTTGACCGATGGATAGGTGAGGATGTTTTTGAAAGTTCAGGCTTCTACTACCACGCCCAGCATTTTTTATGCCGCGCCATTAACTTTGACATAAGACTTGAAAAGAAATTACTCGAATTCCGTTGGATGAAAAAAGAGGAACTAAACACATTTGAATTTCCCATTAATATCAAGAAAAGAATTAGTCAAATATTATGACAAAGCTTGGGGCGCATTTATCTATCGCGGGAGGCCATTACAAAGCGATTGAAAGGATTAGGGAGATTGGTGGCAACTGTCTCCAAATCTTCTCCTCATCGCCTAGGGGTTGGAACTTTGCCAAACTCGATGAGAACCAATTGAATATGTTCCTTAAGACCAAAAAGGATATGCAAATAGACCCGATATACTTCCATGCTTCCTATCTAGTAAATCTCGCCGACGATGGACGGATTGGGCACCTTTCGAAACAGTCTTTGAAAAACGAACTTAACCTGGCGCCTCATATGAGAGTTAAAGGATCAATTGTTCACTTGGGTTCATATAAAACCGAGGCGACTCCCGAGAAATATCAAACGCTTGTAAAAAACATTAAAGAAACCATAGAAGAAACCAACAGCAACTCCCTATTTCTTATTGAAAACGCCGGCAACCGGAAAATCGGGCAAACTTTGGAGGAAATCGGACAGATCATTAAAGACGTTGGAAGTGATCGAGTCAAGGTCTGTTTGGATACCTGCCACCTGTTTTCAAACGGCTACGATTTAAGAAGCGGCAAGCAACTTGAAGAGTTGCTCCTCAAATTCGATAAACTCATCGGAATAGATAGACTTGAACTTTGGCATGTTAACGACAGCCGTGACCCCCTAAATTCCGGCCGCGACCGCCACGAGAACATCGGACAGGGAGCGATTGGTCTTGAAGAGTTTGAAGTGTTACTAAACCACCCGAAAACCAGAAATTATCCGTTTATCATCGAAACTCCCGGATTTGACGGAAAGGGACCCGACAAAAAGAACCTGGACATTTTGAAGTCGCTCGTAAATGAATAAATACAATAAAACCATTGAGAGTGAAGTATTGAGGTTTAAAGGAAAATCCGTCGATTCACAAACAAAAAACAGGTTTTTGAAGAAAATAAAATCGACTGACAGGCTCACTAAGGAAGTCAATGTCGACGAACATATCTGCTCTTTTTTTATCCCCTTCGACCGGAAAACCGGCTCGATATATATCGGACATCATATTAAGGCCAATAGCTGGATACCACCTGGCGGACACATTGACGAACTGGAACACCCGGTTGATACCGTGGTCCGTGAATTTTTCGAGGAATTGGGTCACAAGATAGATAAGAATCAGGTCACACCCTTTAATATCTCCATAAAAGACATAAGCGACAACCCGAGAAATCCATGCAAAGTCCATTACGACCTGTGGTATGTGGTTGACGTACCTAAAGTAGATTTTATTTTCATCAAAAGGGAATACTACGACGCCAAATGGATGACGATTGACGAGGCAATGGTTATGATGGATATCCCCCTTTACAAAAAAATTGTCAGATCGGTCAAAGACGCGCTATAATTACCTAATGATTACCATACCCAACGAAGTTGCTAGATTCATGAAAAAATTCAAGGACAAAGACCTTGAGATATATATTGTGGGAGGCGCTGTACGCAATCTTTTATTAAACAAAGAAATTACCAATTGGGATTTTACGACATCTGCCACCCCTGAGATAGTTCAAGAACTTTTTCCCAAATCCTTTTACCACAACGAGTACGGAACGGTAACCGTGACCGAAAACGATTCGCTTTATGAGGTCACCCCTTTTAGACGCGAGAGCGACTACAAAGACCATCGCCATCCCGACAAAATTGCCTGGGCAAAGACCCTTGAAGAAGACCTCGCCCGTCGCGACTTTACCGTGAACGCCATCGCGTATGATGGGGAAAAGATCGTTGACCCCTTCAAAGGCCAGGAGGACTTGGAGGGCAAGATCGTCAGGGCCGTCGGTGACCCGGATAAAAGGTTCAACGAAGACGCTTTAAGACTGCTTAGGGCCATACGCTTGACATCCCAGCTTGGGTTTATGATCGAAGAAAAAACCCGTGTTTCGATCCAAAAAAACGTCAGCCTAATATCAAACATATCCTGGGAAAGGATTAGGGACGAATTCCTGAAGATTCTTTCAAGCGATTACCCTTCAGAAGGAGTCGTTTTCCTTAAAAATGTCGGCTTACTTTCGTACATGCTTCCCGAGGTCGACCTCTGTTTTATGATTCCCCAAAAAAGCCCAAAACGACATCATATTTTCGACGTCGGGACCCACCTGGTTCAAGCCCTAAAACACTGTCCATCAAAGGATCCGATAACGCGTTTTGCCACCCTGATCCACGACGTCGGGAAAGCCGAAACCTTCAGGCGTGATGACGAATCGGGATTGATCACTTTCTACAACCATGAGGTTGCCGGAAAAAACTTGGCGGTAAAAATTGCCGACCGCTTCAAGTTGTCAAACAAGGAAAAGGAAAAGCTTGTGAGACTGGTTCAATACCACCAATTCACGGTTTCAGAAATCCAGACCGATAAGGCGGTCAGACGTTTCATAAGGAGCGTTGGCAAAGAATATCTGAATGATATTATCGACCTAAGATTTGGAGATAGAATCGGGTCGGGAGCCAAGCCCGATTCCTGGAGATTTGATTTATTCAGGCGCAGGCTTGAAGAAGTCCAGAAGCAGCCTTTTCAAATCAAGGACTTGAAAATTAACGGTAACGACGTCATGAAAATATTAAAGATAAACCCAGGCCCCAAGATTGGCGAGATTCTGAAAGTAATATTTGACAAAGTTGTTGATGATGGACTCAAGAACGATAGAAAAACATTACTTGAGGAAGTCAAGAAATACACCTGAGTTTTTCTTCTCCTCCCCTATTGTTGTCTCCTCTTCATGACCGGGATAGACAATAGTTGGGTCCGGCAACTTGAATAGAGCGATAAGTGAATTCTTCAGTTCTTTTTTGTCGCAGTAGGAGAAATCAAAGCGACCAATTGAAGCTTTAAAAAGAGTGTCGCCTGTAAAAACGACCGAATCATTCTTGAAATAGAAAGAAGCACCTCCTGGGGTATGTCCTGGACTTCTTATGACGTCAAAATAAAAATCTCCGATATTCATCTGGCCGCCTTTGAGGTATTGGGCCTTTGACGGTTTCAATACCGCGGGTTCGTATCCCAAAAAATGTTTGGCGGTTTCCCCCACCCGATCGACCAAAAACTGATCCTCCTGAAAAAGATAAAAAGGAACGTTAAGAGAAGTCTGGATTTCACCAACCGCCATTATATGATCAAAATGGCCATGGGTCGCCAACAGTGCTTTTAATTTTAAACGACGCCGAGAAAGCTCTTCTAATATGAAGGGCGCGTCATCAGCTGGGTCAATAATGAGGCAATCTGATCCCTCAATTAAGAAATAACAATTGGCGGCCAGCGATCCTAGTTGAAATTTCAATATCTTCATCCTTAGTTTTGCCATTCGACAAAATCACATCCGACGGCCATTTTTTGTTGCGGATCCCATTGGTTGCTCGAACATTTCTTGAGTTTTTTTCCGGAAACGGTCGTAAACATGACAAGCTTCGAGCCGCATTTCGGGCAGTCCTCATCAAGGGCTTCGGTTGTACCTTTAAGCCATTCTACGTAATCGCAGCCCCCGGCGGTCTTGGTTTTGGGGTCCCAGGTGGCTGTCGAACACTTTTTCATCTTTTTACCCATTCGGGTCGTCACCATCAATAAAGGAGCTCCGCATTTCGGGCACTTTTCCTCAAGGGCGGTAGGTTCAACGGCCAGCCATTTAACGAAATCGCACCCGACATTCTGTTTCGTCTCGGGATCCCAACTCCCGGTCGAACATCTCTGGAGCTTTTTTCCGGACTTTGTTTCAACAACTTCGCCTAACGGCGCACCACACTTCGGACAGACATCAGCCTTCACATTTTTATCATCCATAATATTTTTAGGAATTTTTAATTTTTCTTTTCTCAAGCCAAACGAGAATTGGGGTAGCGACAAATGGAGACGAATACGTCCCGGTTATTGTCCCTATAAGGAGGGCTATTACAAAAAATTTAATGGTCGAACCTCCCATTAAAGTCAAAGCAAGTAGCATGAATACTATCGTCATAGAGTTGTTTATCGATCTGACCATGGTCTCAGTCAGGGCACGGTTGGCATAAAGCTCAATGTCGCTTTGTCCTTCCGTCTGGACGTATTCTCTAACCTTATCAAAGATGACTATCGTATCGTGAACGGAAAATGACATCGTCGTCAAGACCGCCGTCACGAACATGGTATCGACCTCGGCGTTGAAAAAGTGCGACAAAAGCGAATAGCTTCCAACAACCACTAAAAAGTCGTGAAACATCGCCAGGATAGCCGCAAGCGCATACCTGTAGCCTTTAAAGGCGAAGCTCATATAAATAAGTATGCCGACTATCGCCAGGATGGATGCTATTCCCGTTTTAATCATGGTTTCCCGGCCAAGAGTTGGCCCAACCGTTTCAGATTTCAATACGGTGACTTTTCCCCCGACTTTCTCAAGTCCGTTTCTAAAACCCGTTTCCTGCTTCTCGGTCATAGCCTTGGCCCTAAGAAAAAGATTATTTTTTTCAATCCTATATTCTATTGCCTCGACTTCGTTATCCTTGAGAATTTTTTCAAACGATGAAACCGCCACCTCCTTCTTTACCTGGTATTCAAGGTTGGTTCCTCCGACAAAATCTATGGAGAACCTGTAACCCCAAAAGGCAATCGAAAACAAACCCACTCCGATAAAGATCGTGGAAATAAATAAATACAAAAATCTGTATTTTAGGAAATTAACCATTTTTGATTTTGTAAAAAATGTTTATAAGCCTTTTTGTGATTATAACCCCGGTGAAAAGACTGGTGGCAACTCCTATTGCCAGAGTCAGTGCAAATCCCCGAACCATGCCGAACTGAGGCAGGAATTCCCAATTTAAAGGATTGAAAAGAATAAAAGCAACCGTTAACGTTGTAATATTGGCGTCCTTGATGGCGTCGATTGCCCTCCCGAATCCAAGGCGGGCCGCAATATCAAAAGGCTTTCCCCGCCTTAACTCTTCCTTTATCCTCTCAAAAATAAGAATATTCGAATCTACCGCCATTCCAATAGACAATATAAATCCCGCGATCCCGGAAAGAGTCATAACAACCGGAATAACCCTTATGATCGCAAAAGATATGAGTCCGTAAATTATAAGCGCCAATGAGGCGATTACTCCGAGCTTTCCGTAGTAGGCAATCATGAAAATAAGAACAGCCGCCAGTCCAACGCTTCCGGCAACCAAGCTCTTCCTAACTTCAGCCGCGCCTAGTGTTGGCCCGATATTTTTCTGTTCTATCAATCTCACGCTCAACGGTAAGGCACCCGAATTTATAGCAATAGCCAGTTTTTTGGCTTCGTCGGTCGTAAAGGAACCGGTTATAACAGCGTTTCCGTCGATAATTTCCTGTTGAACGACTGGGGCTGAAATGAGCGAATTATCTATGATGATTGCGACCGGTTTTCCGATATTTCTTTTGGTAACTTCCGCAAAAAGTTTTGACCCTTCAGGACTAAAAGACAGGGCAACCTGGGGTTGGCCATTCTGCTGATCAAACGTCACCGTCGCTTTTTTTATATGCTTCCCCGTCAATCCACTATTAACCAAAGTCGGCGTTGTTGTCGCCTCTTTTTCCGCCTGCTCCTGAAAAGTCAGTTGTGCGGTCCTCCCGATAAGGGCAACTGCTTCCGAGACATCGGTAACTCCGGGTAAATCGACGGTGATTCTATACTTTTGTCCGGATTTACTTGTAGAAACCGTTGGCTCCGAGACTCCAAACAAGTTAACTCGCCGTTCTATAATATTACGACTTGATTCAATAGCCTCACCCAAGTCCTCCGACTTGACTCCCTTGGTTTCGGCTTCAAAAACAAGATGACTTCCTCCCTTAAGATCAAGTCCCAGGCGCGTCTTGAAATCACGCTTAATATTGACTCCAAAAACGTTGGCGTCAATCGACAACGGGTTTACCGTATATTTTCCCACCTTAAAATCCTCGGGAAGATCGATCCAAACGATCAATAACGCTACAAGAAGCAAGAAAGTGAATTTGAATATTTTCATTTTGGGGGTTTATTTGAGTAAGTCGTCCTCGTGTCCAACCAACATAATTTTGGGTTGCTTGAGGAATCTCCAGATAAAGGGATCGTTATTCTTTTTCCTGAATATAAACTCGTCCTCTGTCATTACGGTATAGTTTATCGGCCGGCCAAAAGTTTTTTCGGCCTCGTGGATAAGACTCTCAACCTCAGCGATAACCACGATACCAACAAACAAGAGATATATTTCGTCCTCTTTAATGACAACATTCTTGGCGAATTTCAGGGATACGGCGATGAACTTTATCTTACCCAGCGCCGATTGGTTTTTGTAGATCGATTTAGCTAAGTCAGTCGACTTGGTAAATATCCGAGTAAACTCGTCGTATAGGTGATAGTTTTTATTAAGCGAATAATATATCTTATTAAGCCTTCTTTCCTTGAGCAACAATTTCTCGTTTGAAAGGATATCGAGCTCGCGCTTGACGGCGTTCACTTCTTCGTCTATTTCTCTGACGATCTTACGAAGATAAAAATTCTCCATCGGATGATGAAAGAAGAACTCTAGTATCTTTCGTCTTGCTTTGGAAGGAATGATGTGTTGCAACATATCAATAGTTTACCTTATTGCC
>CAZUBL010000019.1:0-17801 GCA_964618685.1 uncultured Gammaproteobacteria bacterium
CCCCAATAAAACAAAACGTGAAAAATATTGCGAAAGCGATCGGAAAACCGGTAAGCGATCTTGTGGTTATGGTTCTTGACCGGGACCGCCACGAAAATCTCATCAAGGAAATAAGGGACGCCGGGGCACGAGTCAGACTAATCACAGACGGCGACGTCTCATCAGCCATTGCCACCTGTTTCCCGGAATCTGGAGTCGATGCCTCAATCGGAATCGGAGGATCGACCGAAGGCGTCCTGGCGGCCGTTGCCTTAAAGGTTTTGGGAGGAGAAATCCAGTGCCGGTTCTATCCGAAAAAAGAATCCGATATCGAAAAAATAAAAAAAATGGGTGGAAACTTGAAGAAAATCTATACGTCGGAAGACATGGCGAAAGGGAAAGAGTTATCGTTCACGGCCACGGGCGTAATTGAAGGACCGATGCTCCAGGGAGTCGTCCGCCAGAAAAGCCGGATAATCACCCACTCGGTTGTTACCCGCGGCGTTTCGGGTACAATAAGATATATAACGACTCATCACCATTATTATAAGTAACCAATTGTACCTATGAAAAAAATCAAGGTCGGACTTAACGGTTTTGGACGCATCGGTCGGGCATTTACAAGGATCGCTTTTGAGCGCGACACGTTCGATATCGTCGCCATTAATACCAGAAAGACCCCAACCGATATGATGGCCTATCTTCTCCAGCACGATTCCGTATACAGGAAATATTCAAAAGAAGTGAAAGTTGAGGCGGATGGCCTGTCAATCGGCGGAAAGAAAGTCGTCACCCTTCTAAACGACAAACCCGAGAATATCCCATGGGAAAAGTACGGCGTTGAGGTGGTTGTTGACGCGACCGGTGCTTTCGTGAAACAGCCCGATCTTGTCAGACACCTCAAAGGAACCGTCAAAAAGGTTATCCTTTCAGCCCCCGCCAAGGACGAAGAAACGCCATTTGTCGTACTTGGAGTCAACGACGACAAGTTTGACTTCAAATCCGCTCAGGCGTTATCGATGGCCTCCTGCACAACCAACTGCTCGGCGCCCATGTTCAAAGTCTTAAATGATAACCTGAAAGTGGTCACCGGATTCTTAACAACAACCCATGCCGTCACAATCAGTCAAAGCCTTTTGGACGACGCTGGTAAAAAACCGGGAACATCAAGAGCCGCTTTTACAAACATTATCCCGTCAACAACCGGTGCCGCCAAGGCGGTTTCACGCGTCATCCCCGAACTTAAGGGTAAGGTCGATGGAATGTCATTTCGGGTTCCTGTTTCAACCGGTTCGATCACCGACATCTCGGCGGTAGTTGAGAAACCGACAACTCCCGAGGAGGTCAATAAAATGTTTAAAGAAGCGTCTATGGGTATGATGAAAGGGATTCTCGGATACGAAGACCAAATCCTTGTGTCCTCCGACTATATCGGCTCCCCTTACTCGTGCATATTTGACGCCAATTACACCAAGGTCGTCGGTGGAACGCTTGTCAAAGTATTCGGATGGTACGACAACGAATGGGGTTATTCGACACGGTTAGTCGATACGGTTGAGCGAATATCTGAATATGTCTAAGGTCAAGTACATCGACGAAGTAGAAATCAAAAACAAACGCGTTCTTCTGCGCGTCGATTTTAACGTTGCCTTGGGCAGGAGTAACACGGTGGCCGATGACGCCCGCATCCGCCAGTCCTTGCCGACCATAAAAAAACTTTTAGAAAACGGTAATCGGATCATCGTCTTGTCCCACCTCGGAAGACCAAAAGGAGTGGATAAAAAATATTCACTCTCAGTTGTTGTCAATAAACTTAAGGAATATTTTCCCGACGAAAATATTGCCCTTTATGACGACACCGCTAAAATAAAATCGGCAACGGAAAAATTTGTCGTCATGGAAAATATACGCTTCTACCCCAAGGAAAAGGACTATTCGACCCTGTTTGCTAAAGAACTTGCGTCCCTTGCCGACGTTTACGTCAACGACGCCTTTGGCGTCTGTCACCGTTCGGATACCTCGGTCATTGGTCCCCCGAAATTTATTCCGTCCTACGGAGGACTCTTGCTCAAAAAGGAATTGCAGATGATTTCCCGTGTCACCGATAATCCCGAGAAACCGATTGTCGCCATCATAGGAGGAGCCAAGGTTTCGACCAAAATCGATCTTTTGAATAAGCTTATTAAAATGGTCGACTATCTGGTCATAGGCGGAGGATTGGCCAATACTTTCCTATGCGCCCAGGGGAAAGACATCGGTCAGAGTTTCTGCGAATACGAGGCCGTCCAACAGGCCCGCAAAATCCTCTCAACCGCCAAAGGAAGCCGGGCCGAGATGATCCTTCCGGTTGACGCGGCCGTTGCCCAGAACAAGGATGATAAATCCTACGAGTTAATGAAGGTCGAACACATACCTAACGACAAATCGATCTTCGACAATGGCCCCGAATCCTCAGCCCGGATCGCCCACCTCATAGCGATCGCCAAAACGATTATCTGGAACGGACCGGTCGGATATTTTGAAAATCCGGCTTTCAGACGAGGGACGGATTTCATTTATTACTCAATCACCCAGAACGACCAGGCCTTGTCAGTTGTCGGTGGAGGTGACACCCTGGCGGCAATTTCCAAGAAAGAATATCTGGACAAGATCACCCATATATCAACCGGGGGCGGAGCTATGCTTGAATATATTGAAAAGGGAACGCTTCCGGGAATTGAAGCGCTTAAGGCTTAAACCTTCATTTAACTATCTCTATTACCCGATCGACCTTTGAAGGTGAATAGATGACAACAAGGTCCTTCGACCTTTCAATTGAGGGAAGCTTATCCTTGCCGACGACTTTCTTTCCGTCTATCCAATAGACGTCCAGATCAAGATAAGTATTCTGGTTCCAAAACTGGCGGTAGTCTTTTTTGGGGAAAATGAAGATCATCCCGTCGGCGCCTTTTAAATCTTTTTTACTCCTGTAATCCATAAGGCCTTTAGCCCACTCCGACCCTGTCTTGGCAACCATCAATCGATAGGTCTTCCCTTCAAGTTCGTATTTTATAAACGGCGACCGATTGGCCAAAAAGAAATAGGTGGCAATCGCGATGATAATAAAGCATATGATGAAGAATTTTTTCATTGGTCGAGATAACGAGAAATATCTTGAACTATTATTTGAATCTATTTTAACACATTGGGAAAGAGTTAATTTTGAGAGAAATAATTATAAATTGAATTCAAAATATCTTACTTTAGGGCAAAGTGAGCAAGGTTTTGAATATTTATATTGATAAAAGAAGTGTATCTTGAACTTAATCCTTTCCGTTTTCTTTAATTGCCTTATCTACCTTATTCTGTAAAGCATCTCTAATTTCAATAGGAGTATTTTTAATAAACTGGTATTCTTCTTCCATTATTAATAGTGCCAATCTAACTTTTTTATCGGTCAATCGGAATTCTTCAATAATTTTTTTATCGATATCTATTTTATTATCATGTAGATGTTTTAAACAATACATAGAAAAATCTGTCGGGATAGCCATTATCATTGATAAATAAGTAGTGCTTTGTAGGAGGCTATAAAGTGGGCTATATTGCAATTCATATTCGTTTTCAGGTGTTTTTAGTCCCTTAAAACCAAACGCTTGAGCTCCCCATAAGGATCCATGTGTTGATTTAGCTACATCATCAAATTGTTCCGGTATCTTATATCCAATATTTTCTAATTCTTTTTTTAGATTATATTCATGGAATTTCTTTTTATAATCTTTGTTTGTTTTAAACGACTCTCTACTTTCTTTTAATAAAAGCTCAGCATCTTCAGGATGATGATGAATGTATATCGACATATTTAAATAATTGATCAATGATCGCATAAGAACCATAACATTCCCATAATAACCCGTCATAACAGCATATCTGGTAGTTCTTACCATGTGTATAACTGCGTTACCAGTTGTTAAAAAATATTTACAATAGTTTCTTAATTCCTTTTTCCTTGTACTTTCATGAAGTTTATATACGAATCTAAGTAACTTCATAAAGTAAGAGGTTGACTCATCCAATATTTTTAAAGGCTTATCAAAATCACTAATAAATAATTTAGTAACTTTTTTTTCTTGTTCTAGCAGGTATCCGTAATTAAAATGTTTCATGATTGATTTATTGGATCACAATACATTAACTTCTAACAACCTTATGTATTTTGTAAAAATCAAATTGCCCTGAAAAGAATGATTTAGGTAAAGGATGATTAGATAATGCATTTGCAATAATACTTAAACTAAAAATAGATTTATTTTTATCTTTACGATATGGATCAGGTATCGTATTTTCATATTTTTTAGTTAAAACCTCAATTTCTTTAAAAGCTTTATTAATTTCATAATCTGGAGACTTATTTTTATTATATGGGCTCATATATTTTTTATAGATTATGTCTAGATAATAGTCATGACCGTTTACTTCGTTTATGATTCCTACTGCACTTATATAGGCCGAAGGAAAATACATGAGTTTAGTTAAAGGGTCGTTTTTCCGCATGGCACCCTTTACTTTAAAATCAAATTCAGGTTTTCCATGAGAGCGACCTTGGATAGAGCTAATAGGAATTCTAATTATTGGATCACCGTACATCGCCCACTCCACATCACGAATGGTAAAGTTAAATCCTTTATTCTTGCCCAACATAATTATGCAGTAATTGGCCTTTTTAACATATGGTTTGAGTTGTTTACTAGCTTCATAAATCTTCCTTCGTATAATTTTTGCAACTCCCATTGCATCCATAGAGCCAACTCCCCTTACATGGTCTAAGGGAATTGATTCAATTTCTTTTACTTCAACAAGAGCCGACTTACCTTTTTTAACTAAATAGTCCGGATTTTTTGTTTGCTTACTTTCTGTGTTAAACGGTTCATAAGTAAAGTTTTTTATACCTTCTTGTAAAAGATAATTTTCAAATCTTAAATCAACAATTGTTTTTATATTTTTATTAAGCATTTAAAATTATTTAGTCAATAATCTGTCAATATATTTCATTGAGGGAATGCCTAGAAATTCTAATTCTTTACTATTAAGATTTTTGCTAATAATTCTATTCCTTCTAAGTACTGAATTTAAAGCTCTCTCAATAATTTTTTTTGTATCCCGATAAATAATTCTGAGCTCATGTCTGGTGCATCTTGACTCACGATATGTATTAAACCAACCCTCAATTCTTCGATCTAACTTTTCAAGTCTTTTATAGAAAGGTCGTTTTTCATTGTTTATATAATTTACCGAAACGGCATTGTTATATTTTATTTTTTCATCAGTCGGTCTTATTATCCAAGAATTCTTTTTAACGACCTGCATTCTAATTCCCAGAAAATTAGCGTAGTATCTTAATGAAAATGTTATGGGTTCCTTTTTCGATCCTCTTGGATGTAAGGAAAGTCCGAATCCATTTACTAATTCAGAGACACTTTTTAGTGTCATTTCTGCCTTACTATCACTTCTAGACAGAAAAGCCATATCATCTACATATCTAATAGCTATAATCCCTCTATTTTCTAATTCCTTATCAAAATCCATAAGGTATATATTGGTAAAAAACGGAGCTAAGATTGACCCTTGAGCTACTCCACTTCCCGTATCAGCAATATGTATTTCTTCACCGGAATACAGATCTTTCTTGATAATTTCAGGATTAAGACACTGTTCTATTAACCACTCAATACTACTATCAGGACGCAATGCATTACATATATTACTAAATAGTTTTTTCCTATCAATATTGTCAAAGAAATCTTCAATGTCAGCTACGGTCAATAACCTGTATCCTGATTTATAGTTTTTTTTAATTCTTTCAATTGCTGTAGAGACGCCGGAAAGATCAGTTATAAAACCAACGCTTATAGAATTATTAATGCCTGGAAAATATTTTTTTATTGAGATCAGAGTAGATTTTTGAACTATCTTATCTTTGACGGTATATATTTTTATTGTTCTCTTATCGTCAGGACCGGCAAGTTTATTTTTTGGTATTTCCGTTGCTCTAATTTTATTCATTCTATATCGACCAGAAAGGAGTGATTCTGATATAGATTTAATATTATCTTCTAAGGAAGAACCAAAAGTACTAAGTAACTCTTCATCCACTCCAGGAGTATCTTTTTTTCTTTTTACATACCCCCAGGCTTTTTTTAGTTGGTCAATGGACGCAACTTCTTCTATTAAAGACATTAAATTGCCTTTCTTATCTTAGTTCACAAACTCTAAACGGACATCTAAGTTAGCAAGCACAGTCGTCATGCTGTTGTTCATAGTGCCTTGTGGCATTATTTCACAGTGCAAGACTATTTTCCAGGTCATTTTGTCGCCGCTGCTCAGTAAGAGCAGAACAAGCCAGGTAAGAAGCAGGAAGCCTCTTAACCTCTTGGCGGCCTGTTTACTATAGGCTAGTATCCCCGCCCATATCTCCGCAGGCGTGCCCGGTTCGACCTGTAGCTGATTTCTCATTAAAAGCTCTCTGCCAGCCATATAGTTTGAGTTTTCAGTCCGTTTAATGGCTGATGAGAAATGGCCAGTCGTCATGCTGTTGTTCATAGTGCCTTGTGGCTCTATTTCACAGTGCAAGACTATTTTCCAGGTCATTTTGTCGCCGCTGCTCAGTAAGAGCAGCGCGAGCAATTCAGAATAGCATAATCTTAAATAATTTGCAATCTATTTATGAGAGTGCTAACTTAAAAATATAATGTCAACTTATAAGCAAAAACTCGCAGCCTCAAAATTGGTGGAAAATGGTGGAAATATAGGCAAAGCTATGATTGATGCCGGTTATTCTCCTAAGACCGCTAAAACACCCCAAAAATTGACAAATAGCATGGGTTTCAGATTGGTACTGGATAAGTTGATACCAGATATCGAATTATTAAAAAAGCATAAAGAATTGCTTTACGCTAATAAAATCTCAAGTTTCGACTTTGGTAAGGGTAGGGAAGCATATGTTAAGCCTGATTATCGTATTAGAATCAAGGCTCTAGATATGTACTACAAGATTAAGGGCTATTATAGACACGATGCAAACCCAGTCGTTAATGATCCCTACGCAAATATGAGCGATGAAGAGTTAATAAACAAAGCTAAAGAACTTGAGAAGAAGATCAAAAGAATAAAAAGCAAGAAAATATCAAGCTAGCTTATAGCTTCGTATTATTTGTTCTACCTCCTTAGTTACTTGTTCTGAAAACTTATCCAGGTCTCTTTGATCCTTCAGTACTACCCGGCGAACACCTTTTTTCTTTAGGTCTTCATTGTATTCTTCAACTGTTGAAATCGAAATGATATTGTTTATATTAAATCTATTGAGTTCTAAAACGTGGAAAGAGCCCCCTAATTTACAATCGCGGTCAATAATAACAATGTCAAACATAGCCTTAGGATTATTATTAACATAATCTTCTACTTGTTTTGACGTAGTTAATATAACTAGCGCAAAATCAAAAGGCTGATCTTGCTCTAGAACAAATAGCTTTTCGAGAAAGTTAGATAAGACTTTTAGGTTATCTTCTAAGATCAAAATAGACTTACTTAAAATCATTTTTTCTTAAATAAAATAAATTCTTCATTATTTAGTTTATTAATTAAATGATCTTTTAAGTTTGTTTTTATATAGTCACCCGTATAAAAATCCTTATGATTCTCCGCTTCCTCTATCGATTGTTTAACGACTTCATTAATAGTATCTAATCCTATTTTATAGTCCCGACTATACTTCCAAATCCAAAAAGATCCTATTACAAAAATAACTATATAAACATAACCAATAATTCCATATTTTGACATAGCATTAACGAGTTCAAATATTAAAAATGAACCGAGTGGAATATTAACCAAGCCAATTAAACCTATAACGATATTCTTTTTTATGCTCATATTATTAAAAAACTTTTAATATAAAAAAAGGCTCCCCGCCAGCGAGTGGCTTTCGCCACCACATCCCTTTCGAGATGTGACCTACCAAGGTTGCTGAACGAGGAGCCCTCGTCCGCCTTGGTAGGTTTTTTTGCCATGCCTTTTTGCAAAGGTTTAGGCAGAATAATTATAAAGGACTACATTATTTAAATAAATCGATGTTGAAATAACTATTTTTTATAGTTATATTATGTTTAACGGTCCAAAACTTCGGATTGAGGGAAGACATTAAATAAATGGGCTTCCTTGATAGGTGAACGCCTATCAATATATGTATATTTTTATGAATATGAAGATGAATTACATATATTGGTGGGCGTTTTTTCATGTTAGAGAAAGTCAAAAAAACCGAATCAACATATCACGACAGCAATTTCGAAACGGACTACCCCTACTATGGTTTAATTGATTTAGTGAATATTATGATTGCAGTTGATACAAATAATCCAGAAGCAAAACAAAATGAGACGAGTATAGAAGTTGGGAATGGTAAAAGAATATTGCTATAATCTTTTTAAATAATATCCCCTAATGGAAGATTACATCGATATAACTAAACTTAGATACGTCTTATATGCTAGAAAGTCATCTACTGATGAAACTCGACAAGTTCGTTCAATCCCCGACCAAATAGCAGATTGTAATAGTTATATAGTTGATAGATTAGGAATAAACGTAATTGAGACTTTACAGGAAACAAAATCTGCTAAAAAACCAGGTATTCGCCCAAAATTCCGTCAGATGTTAAAAGACATAAAGGACAATAAATACGATGCGATTGTAGCTTGGCATCCGGACAGACTTGCGAGAAATATGCTTGAAGGGGGCGAGATAATAGATATGGTAGATCAAGGTATTATCAAAGACTTGAAGTTTGTTACTCAGCAATTTTCTAAAGATGCTAATGGGAAAATGCTTTTAGGTATGTCTTTTGTTTTGTCGAAACAATATTCGGATAAATTATCACAAGATGTTACTAGAGGTCAACGAAGAAGTTTTTCCGAAGGGAAAAGCCATGTTCCAAAATTCGGATATATTAGTGATGAAAATGGCCTTTATAAACCAGACGATAAAAACTTCTATTTAATTAGTCAGGCTTGGACAATGAGGAGTAAAGGGTTATCAGTTAACCAAATAAATAACTATTTAAATAGTAATGGATTGATTAAATTAACAAAAAAAGGAAGGAAAATAAAAATAACAATACAAAAGCTAAGTAGGATGTTCAAAGACCCTTTTAATTACGGAATACTCATACATGGAAAAACAGGGCAAAAAATTGATCTAAGATTGGTTTATGATTTTGAACCGGTAACCACGGAAGAAATGTACAATAAAGTTCAACAATTATCTTATCGAAGGATAAAGCCAAATTCGCCTCACAAAATTGCTTTTTACCCATTAAAACTAATGATTAAGTGTTCTTTTTGTGGCGGTAATATGTATGTTGGCCCTTCAAAAAACAAATATCTTTATGCACGTTGTGATAATGATCCCTGTTCACGTGGTAAAAAATCAATAAGGATGATGAATATTTTTAGTTTTATATATGATTTTCTCGAAAAAGGGCTGAATTTTACCGAGGATGAATATAATTATTATCTAAAAAAAACTAAGGGCCTGTCGGAAAATAAGAAAGAAAGATTATTAGCAGAAATACATAGTAAACAATCAGTTCTTAGAAGCGTTGGTAGCGAATTAAAAAGTGTCGCACTTGGCATTACTAAACTTGAACAAAACTCTATAGCCTGGAGGATAAATGAAAGTAAAATACAAGAGTTAAGTAGTCAAAAACAGGAGTTAGAAAATTCTATTAAAAAAATAAAAGATAAGGTTAATATTTCTTCAGAGGATCATTTAACTTTGGAAGAATTCTTGAACTTGTCAAAAAATGCTGCCACAATAGTAAAATCTGCAAATGCGGTGATAAAAGACCAAATCTGTCGTCTTATTTTCTTGAACTTGACAGTTGATGAAGAAAAAGTATTGTCATATCAGCTAAAAGAACCATTCCTTACCCTCTTCAAAAGGAGGAGATTATCATCTAGTCGGGACGGCGAGACTTGAACTCGCGGCCTCAGCGTCCCAAACGCTGCGCTCTAGCCATCTGAGCTACGTCCCGTAGTAGCTTCTATTCTAACAGAAAATTATTGATATAATTTAGTTTCTTTATGAAAAACAAACGATCTCTTATTACCATTTTCTTAGTGGTCTTTATAGATCTATTGGGGTTCGGACTGATCCTTCCCCTATTGCCCTACATAGCCGAAAGGTTTGAAGCTTCGCCTCTTCAAATAGGGTTACTGACCGCCGTCTATTCCTTTTTCCAGCTTATAGCCTCGCCAATTCTCGGACGGTTGTCCGACCGGTATGGACGCAAAAAACTTCTTATCATAAGCCAGCTCGGGAGCGCCTTCGGATATCTTTTACTTGGCCTTGCCGGGAATCTCCCGTTGTTGTTCTTGTCACGAATTATCGACGGGATAACCGGCGGAAACATATCGATTGCCCAGGCATATATTGCCGACGTGACGACCAAAAAAAACCGCGCCCAAGGAATGGGACTTATGGGAGCGGCTTTCGGGTTGGGATTTATTTTTGGCCCGGCCATAGGCGGTGCCCTTTCCAAAATCTCCTATTCGACGCCTGCTTATTTTGCAACCGCCGTGTCGCTCTTAACGGTCCTGACGACGATATTCTTTCTGAAGGAAACCGTCAACACCAAGGTTGCCGTAAAATCGCCCCGAACCAAATTCAGTTTGGCCGAATTCAAGAGGGTCTTGTCTCTATATCCCATAGGGCTGCTGATTATCGTATTTTTCCTGACCAATACTTCATTCTCAACAATGCAAGGCACTTTCGCTTTATGGACTCAAAAAACATTTAATTTTGCGCCCGTTAACAACGGCTGGTTGTTTACGTATGTCGGTATCCTTGCCGTTCTCTTCCAATTGAGGTTGCTTCCTTTCGTCACTAAAAGGTTCCGCGAAAAAACCATTCTCCTCTGGTCCCTTGTATTCATGGCAATCGGAATGTTTCTTATCCCCCTGTCATTCAACCCGGACTTTCTATACGTTGCCCTGTTTTTCATGCCGTTGGGACAAGCCCTGGCAATGCCGACCGTCCAGGCCATGGCGACCGAAAACGTCCCCCCAGAAGAGTATGGAGAGACCCTTGGGGTCATGCAGTCCGCCGGTTCTTTTGGGAGGATTATCGGCCCGATAATCGGAGGGGAAATGTTTCAGGTTATGGGCAAAGACTCCGCTTTCTATTTTGCCGGGGCAATTCTCGTCCTGACTTTGGTATATTTGAAGTATAAATTGAAATGAGAAAAAAGTTTATCTGGGTCGCCATAAGCCTGGTGTTTCTCCTCGCCTTCGTAGTCTTTACTTATGGCGTCAAGGAGGATATTTTTAACAGCCTAGATTTTGACATAACCGTCCGGCTCCAGGATAACCTGCCGGTAAAGTATGACGCATTCTTGTCAAGCTTCAGCCTGGTCGGGAGCTTTGAGGTGTTGGCCGGAATCCTTTTTCTGACCGTCTTATTGAGAAGAAAGGCGGCCTCATTCCTTACTTTCGGTTCACTTGCCGCCGCCCACGTTATTGAGATAATCGGCAAGTATTTTGTCCATCATCCGGGACCTCCTTTCCGGTTTTTCCGTTATAACCTCGAGTTCCTTTTTCCGTCATCATATGTGCAACCGGGCTCATCATACCCGTCGGGCCATTCGATGAGGACGGTATTCATGACATTCATCTTCCTTTATATAATTTTCAGTTCGAAAATAAAAATGCCTTGGAAGATTTTGATGGCGACCCTGCTTTTGGTCTTCAACGTCATCATGCTCGTATCCCGGGTATCATTGGGAGAACACTGGACAACAGATGTTATCGGAGGCGCTTTGCTGGGGATATCGGCCGCGGTCTTCTCATACATCTTTCTTTAATGTTTGAGAATAGTTATTATGGAATGACTGTTCTTCGTTTCAATTGAGACTTCTCCCCCGATCGGGAAAGTAATCTTTGGGTCGGTGTGACCGAAGTCGGCGTTGGCGATAATCGGAAGAATGTTCAATTCTTTTTTAGTCTTAATAATCTTTTCGAGTAATCCATCATCAATCTTCGATTCTTTCTGGAACCGACCGATAACAATCCCCCTCACCTTTTTGAAATCAGGCAGGTGAATGAGAGATTGAAGATCCCGATCGAAAATATGGGGAGCGGTCCCGGCATCGTCCTCGATAAAAAGTACCGAATCGGTCAAGTCCGGAAAATACTCCGTCCCCTGCAATAGATTTAAGGTGTTGACGTTGCCGCCGATTATCGTTCCTTTGGCTCGGCCACTATTGATCGCGACATATCCCGGATTATCTATAAGGACTCTCTTGTCCTGGTCGATATACCACATGTCGTCGCTCCACCTGTCGCTTGAATTTATTTCATAGACTTCATCCGCGATCAGGCATTTCCTGAAATATTCAATAGTATGATCCATATGAAGTTTCTGCCCGAACGAGGAGTAGTGGGGCCCGTTGTAATTGACAAGTCCAGTCTTGGCATATATCGCGTTGTTCAGTACCGTAATATCCGAGTAACCGCAGAATATTTTTGGGTTGTTTTTTATAAGATCCCAGTCGATATATCTTAATAATTGGTTGGAATTGAATCCCCCGATTACTGTTATAATGGCTTTTACTTCAGGGTCGGAAAACGCCTCATGAAAATCTTCTATCCTTGATTCGATCGTTGACGAATTGAAATCATCTATCTCCATAACATGCTTTCCAAATGAAAGCTTCAAACCCATCTCCTCAAATCTTTTGTCGGCAATATCTCTACTGTCCTTACCTATCATAGATAACGACCTTGCCGGGGCGATTATTCTCACCTCATCTCCCTTTTTCAGTTTTTGGGGAAAGATTTTATTCATAGGTATTTATCAAATTCTTGCTTGTAATGTTCAAGGGTATATCTTGCGCCCGAATGCAAGGGGGAAGGTAATTTATCCAATCTGAACCACTCCATTTCTTCAATTTTTTCCGGATCGTTGTTGACGACCTTATCCCGGTCGACCCTGACTATATGGGACACAATTAACCAATGAGATTTTATATTTCCGTCCATTCGCAAAAGCGAATGGGCCGGCAGTTGCTTTTCAATTATTGGATCGACTCCATATTCCTCCTTGACTTCCCTATAGATAGCCTCCTCCAGCGTTTCACCGAACTTCACCTGACCGCCGCCAAAATCCCAGCGACCCACTTCGTCGCGGCACTTGTCGCTTCTTTTATGAAGCAGAAAGTTTCCCTTGCCGTCATGACAAAAGAAAGGAACCGAGACGCCGATGAAGTCTATTCCTGCTTTCATGATTTAAGTCCCGCAACTAATTCGCGAAGTTTTGCTTCCGGATCCGAAGACAACACAAAGGCCGATGCCAGAATGGCGCCTTTGGCGCCCAGAGATATCGCCTGCCTGATATCCTCGCCGGTTGATACCCCAGCGCCGATTATCAAGGGACGTTTCAACTCCGAAACGAGTTTCAGGACGTTATCCTTTTCAACCGTCAGCATCGAGACGCCGCCGCCGATCATGTCGGGTCTTTCGTAGGAAATATAGTCTGGTTCCCAGGAATCGAACTCAACAACGTCCTCGATATTGTGTCCGATAAGAAGAGTCTTGAATCCATACTCCTTTGCCTTGTCCAGGGTCTTTTTAGCGGTCTCCTTATCCAGTTTATGTTCACTGTGGTTGATGACAACCCCGGCGGCTCCTGCATCTTTTAAAGCGTAAGGCGAAAGCCAACCCATATTTTTTCCCGGATCGATAGGATCCATGTGTTGGGCCCAGACTTCAATCCCCAATTCCTTCTTTATCCTGTAGATATCTGATGGTTGGGCAACCGGAAAAATCTGAACCCCTGATTCTTGTAAGATGGATTTGACTGGAGACAATAACTTTATGACCGAGTCACCTGTCGCCTCTTTGTAAGTTTTAAGGGAAAGAAAAATCATAATTATTATTCTATAATAATCCATATGAAAAAAATACCCCGTAACGTTGTTGTTTTGGGACTCGTCAGCTTCTTCAACGACTTGGCCGCCGAAATGGTCTACCCCATCATTCCGATTTTTTTGACGACCGTCCTTAAGACCTCTGTACCGGTTGTCGGGATAATTGAAGGAATTGCCGAGGCAACCGCTTCAATTGGCAAATACGTTTTTGGAGCCCTTTCCGATTATTTCCAGAAAAGAAAAGTATTCGTTGTCCTTGGATATTCTTTCGGGGCATTATCCAAGCTTTTAATCGGACTGGCTGCGAGCTGGCCTTTGGTTCTGTTTGCCCGTTTCATAGACCGGTCGGGCAAGGGCCTGCGGACGGCACCGCGCGATAGCCTTCTTCTTGAGAACACGACCCCCCACAATCGGGGAATGATCTTCGGATTCCACAGGGCGCTTGATTCCTTGGGCGCCGTATTCGGTCCGATCTTGGGACTGCTTTTTCTATACCTCATGAAAGAAAACATGAGGTTGGTGTTTTACATCGCCTTCATCCCGTCGGCAATAGCGGTTATTATCCTTATGCTTTCTGTCAAGGAAAAAAAGCATACCGTTGAAAAGGAGAAAAGACATTTCGTGAAGATAGACTTTAAATCATTGAATCCCAACCTCAAGACGTTCCTTATTGTCAGTTTCATATTCTCGCTCGGAAACAGTTCCGACGCATTTCTCATTCTCCGCGCCAAAGACCTGGGGTTGACGACCATCATGGTGACCTTGACTTACGTCCTTTATAACGTTTTCCAGGCCGCTTTCGCGACTCCGGCCGGACAGCTTGCCGACAGAGTGGGTGCCCGAAAAGTGTTTGCCGCCGGTCTCCTAATCTTTTCTGTCGTCTACTTCCTATTCGGATTCATAAAAGACCCCGCATATCTTTGGATAATATTCCCGATATATGGACTGTACATCGCATTCACTGACGGGGTCTCAAAAGCATACGTTTCCCAGTTCATCGAAAAAAAGGAATCAGGAAGTTATTTCGGACTCTACCAGACTTTGATGGCGATCGGTATATTCCTAGCCTCTTCAATCGGTGGAATTCTCTGGAGCAAGATAAGCCCGTCGGCAACCTTTTACTACGGAAGCCTGACGTCGGCCATTGCCTTACTGGTATTTTTTATCAGTCGCAAATCCCCGAAAGGAAATCTTGCGGGAAAGAATAGTTAGCTTTCAACAGCGTACAATCGGGAGCACCGTTGCCGTCAAAGGCGATTTCCCATTGGTTGTCAATTTTGGCCGCCAGAAACATTCCGCCGCCAACCTCTGACGATTTATCGCGGACCGAACCACGGGCAAATTTGGTGTCGGACTTGGATACGGTCACAATAATATCGTCGATATTCCATTGGTGTTTGTCGACTAAAGCTCTGGCGATTTCCTCCTGGGGGTCGCAAGACTCTTCCCACTCCCTGATACATTTCTTTTTGGATTCACACCAGGAATAACCGGTTGAGGGTTTACACCCATACTCGTCGATATCGGCGCCGACCATGGGTTCGTCTGTCACTAAAGGAGAAGGCGACGGAGAAAGTTCTGCGGTCATATCCTTAGATGAGGTTTTATCCTCTATCCTGAAATCGTACTTCTGACTGATGAAATAACCTCCGGCAAAAGCGATAATCAACCCAAGAACGATCAAAACGTTTTTCATAATAAGACAACTGATAATATCAATTATAGTCGATAAGATTAAAAGACTATCTATTTTTCTTCTATATTTGGATGAAGCAAAAACTTCTTCAAACGTCTTATATTCCCATGATTGACAAAAATTAAACAAAAGTCTACTATTTGTCTATTACTATTTATAAAATAGTTTTATGAAAAACGCAGTCATCGGTTTGGTGCTATTGCTGGTTTTGGGGGCCGGAGGTTACCTTTACCTAAGCTCGCGCGGTATGGCGCCAAAGGTTCCAGGGGCTATGATGGGGAACAATAAGTCAGGCGGCGACAGCGTCTTCACTTCGATTAAGGACGCCCTGTCAAAATCGGTAAGCTTAAAATGCGTATATAAAGATGAAGAAGGTATAGAAACAACAAGCTATATCAAAAACGGCGCCGTCCGGGTGATGATGGCCGGTTCGGCCGACCTCAACGAATCCAATAATTTCATCATGAAGGATATGAAAATGTATATGTGGTCCGATACGACAAAGGAAGGAATCGTTCTGACAATCGAAGAACCAAAAGACGTCTCACCGTTCCCGACTCTACCGGATCAAGAAGAGAATGACAATGATGGCTCCGGACAACAGGAGTCGATACTGGCAACTATCGAAAAGTATAAAGACGCCTGCAAGCCGGAAGTGGTTGCCGACTCGATGTTCGCGGTTCCGACAGACGTAAAATTCCAGGATATGGATGCCCTTCAACAGCAAATGATGGAGGGTCTACCCCAGGCACCGGAGGGTACAGGAGACTCGCAGGATTACCAGAAATATATAGAGGAAATGATGAAGCAACAGGGCGGACAATAATTTTGACTTAGAGTTCAATTAGAGGCTCTTCCCCATCTTTCCATAGGGCCTCGTTGAAGAATCTTATTCTTTTGGGGGTGATCATGTACATTCTTCCTTTTATGGCTTTTCTCATCATGCCCTCATAGGTGTAAAGCGGGCTTGTCACGTCCAGGGTTTTCTTCCATAAGTCCAGCGCGTGCCTTATCTTATTGGCGCCGGAAATCCTCTTGGCTCTTCCGTATATTTGGATTCCCTTTTTCAAGGACGTTGGCTTCTGGGGCGAATCAACGATGGCGACCGCAACCTTTGGGTTTTTTTCAATCTGCCTGCAGTGGATGGTTTCAGGATTACTCAAAAAGTAAATGTTCATGTCCCGGTCGACCGAATAGTAAAGGGTTGATATCCAAGGATAACTGGAGTAGGTCGAAACGACCATCTGAAAATGAGAAGCGAGAAACTCCTTGATGTGGCCCAAAATTTCTTTTCTTTCCATCTAGATTATTATAACAAAGTATAATATCCGCATGAAAAAGACCGTCATTAAAATCCGTTTTTTGAAAAAAGACGAAATCGCCTCTCTTACCGAAGATGTTAAACATTTTCCCGATTTGGTTTATGTTTCAGAGCGTGTCTGGAGAAAGCGTAAAGCTCATGTTCTTGAGATTGGTAATCGATTTGCCGGCGTTGTCGTCGTTTACCGATTCAACGGCTGGGTCAAACTTGGACCCCTGGTTGTTCTTGGGAAATACCAAGGGAAAGGGTTGGGCAAGAAGCTCCTCAAACATGCCATAGACAGATACAAGAAATCAAATATCCTAATAACCAGTACCAACCCCAAGGTCGGGAGGATCGCCTCCTTACATGGATTCAAAGAAATGGGCGGCCTCCTGTCCCTTCCCCTGGTTGTTAAACTCTTTCTCTTGAAACAGTTTTTGGAATACTTAGGGATAAAAACCGTCTTTGAGGCGTTAAGAAAACGCCTGGCGGGGCGTCGGGGTAAGAGATTGTACTTCATCAGATTTTCCCCTTGACAAGGGGAACATTCGTTCACTACAATGATCTGTATATGAACGCCAAAATCAACGAACGGGTCAGCATGATTTCCTCATATAGCCAGGAAAAGAACCGCTTCATTCCTTATAAGATGCGTTGGAGACTCAGGGACTATTTCATAAAACACCTCGCCTACCACCACAAGATAAGGGAGGGTCGGAACCTTTTCCATATCTTCCACGTAACGGATGGCAACTTGGATTTCAGGATCAGCTTCGATACCGAAAGCCTGGCCTGGATCCTGGAGGAGGTGTCCGATGGATCTGCAAGTTAATGTTGCTGCTCCTTCGGTCATGCATATCGAT
>CAZUBL010000020.1:0-17461 GCA_964618685.1 uncultured Gammaproteobacteria bacterium
GCCTCCTTAGGTTTTAGCCTATGGGTCTTTTTTACGAAGTCTATGAAATACCCGATGGTCTTATTAGGCATTATGGCAATCCAATTATACCAATTACCGGCATCTTAAGCTACTCCGTACTTCGCATATAATTCGAGATAATTACACTGTTCTTTCGATCCAAACAGCTGATTTTGTAGCAAAGGAGTCCATTGATAAACATTTTAAATATATTAGTGTCAAATAATGTACAGAATTGTTTTCTATAGAAGTTCAGTTGGCCGGGAAATAATAGCCGATTTTATCGACTCCTTCGATGATAAAACTATCGATAAGATAAGAACAGACATAAGATTGCTTAAAGAATTCGGCCTTTCACTTTTGGTCAGTTCAAAAGTCAAGAAAATCCATCCCCGGCATTCTCTATATGAATTGAGAATAAAATCTGCGGTTCAAATCAGACTATTATTTATACATGTAAAACCGGATATATTTGCAGTTGTCAGCAGTTTCGTGAAAAAAACAAGAAAAACACCCCCTAATGAAATTGAAACAGCCATAAAAAGAATTAAAGAGTTTGACATATGATAATATTATTAATATAATTAAATTGTTATATTTAAATATAATATATGAGAAAGTTAAATGATCTGACTAGCTGGGAAGTTTATGAAAAAAAACTATTGAATCGTAAAGACTTCAAAAAGTTGGCTAATGATAACGAGCCAAGATATCTACTGGTGCGAAGTCTTATTGGTGCTCGTCTTAGAAAAAAACTTAGTCAAAAAGAATTAGCGCATAGAATCGGGACAAAACAGCCTGTAATCTCCCGATTGGAGAATCTTGAATCGAAGCCTACCCTATCCCTTCTTGAAAGGATAAGTCAGGCGCTTGACGTCAAACTTCATGTCTATTTCCGGTAATTAATCTATTGGCATTTTTTAGGAAGAAATATTTGACGCATATGATAAATCAAGGAGGTCTGTTCCTTGTGTCTTCTGATAGGAAACATTCATTTGACTGCTGTTCTCCTGTAGACCCGGAATTTGAAGTTTCGCCAATTAATATCTTCATGGCTGAATCCCTCAACATTCCCTCTTATCGGCAGGACTTTCTTCACGTTCTCGAGAGTGACCATGTCAATAATTACCATTCCGTTGTGACCCAATACGCGGCGGTATTCTTCAAATAATGAGGTCACTAATTTTCTAGCTCCCCTTTTCTCTATTACTTCATAGTGCATTGCCCCCAACGTATCCAGGACGACATCGCAAAATCCGTCGGCAAATGGAAGATAGGACGCATCCATTCGATAATGCCTCATCGATTTGTCGTATGACTTAACACGCGACAAATCCCCGGGTATGAATTTGTAGCCCTCCCCGAGTTCGTTTTGCATCATGGTCTCGGCGGCTCCTGAATTTGAAGCTGGAGCCAGGACAATTACTTTCCGGCCTCCACTTGGCTTGGGCAGGACCCCGCTATTGACGATGAAGTCGGCCAGGTTGTGGGACCAGTATTCTGGGTTTGGCCACTTGTTCAAGTCCCCGTCAGGATCGTAGCGGCGGGAATTCATCAGATGATTGAACCTGACCCTTTGCCCTTTTGAAAGGAAAGGTTTTAAAAGATTTAGGGACAGATCCAACTTGTTCAAACTATATTCTTTCGAGTGGCCCAATAGTTCATCACGGAGCTTATGGACACGCCTATTTATATATTCCAATCTCATTGAGGCTATTCTACTATGGGGTTTGGATTATATCAACTTACTAAATCCATTAATAGATAATATAATAGAGCCATGTCAAGGCAAGAAGGCGCAGACATACGGATGATTCACGGATATTACCGTAATTCACGTTACCCCAATGAAGAAAGCGCATTGCTTGCGGCTCAAATAGCTATCGCCAATGTGGTTAGAGCATACTCCGGAATACTTTCAAGACCAACCGTCCTCAGGGCTGTTGGAAATGCGAGAACTCCAAATGCCGTTTCACTCGCGGTCAGAACAAGACTGAAGTAATGATTATCTTTTAGAGAAATAGTCCAATTAACCATTGCCAGAAAGATTTCTTTGGAGACTCCTTGACCTGAATTTTTTTTTGTTCCTCGACATTATTTACATTTTTGTTCTCAGACTTCAACGTTGGGGCTGCAGTAGGTGTTGATGTGTTTGATGGAGTAGGTGTAATCGTAGGTGTTGAAGTTTCTGTAGGGATTGGAGTATTGGTTGGGGTTGGTACTTTTGTTGGAACTGGTGTCCATGTTGGCCATGGGATGGGAGTATTGGTCGGAGGAGTATAAATCGGTTGTTGTTCTTGAACGCCTTGAACTGAACCCCCGCCATGACAATGCCTCTGATTCCAGGCTACACCCCAACTATCACAATTTGTTTTGCAATAATGACAACCATCAGAGGCAGTTCTGCCTGGGTGAGCCAATATTACAGAGGGGAATAGTAAAATTAGAGCAAAGATTGCAGAGACAATCTTAATACTTCCCATTTCGTTTCACATTATACTCCCTTTGTAGCATATAGTCCTCATTAGAACTCCATTCTTGATCTGAAGAATTTTTCTGTTTCCTTATCGACAAAGTAAACATAACATCCTTTCATTGCGCGGCTTAGAAGTATTCTGTATGCGTTTTTTACTAAGTCTATAAATCGCTCTTTATTCTGCTTAGCTGACTTATCATAAGAATTTTCCGGATGAGCTTCCCACTGATTTGTATTAAAATTATAAACCAAGTCTTTTCCTACAATCACACCAACATAATCAAATTCAAAACCCTGAATTGTGTATATACTTCCTATCTGATTGACTCCGTTAGGATCGTATGGCCATAGTGATGCAGGCGGAATTACCTTTGCTAATTTTTGTCCATCTTTACCCTCCCACGACATAGAGAAATCATCTATAACAACGTCTTCTACTAAAGTCCCATCTGATTTTGCGTCACTCCAAGGCCAGCAAAATCCAGCTACAAGCCGTGCAGAATTAGATTCTAATTCATTTTTATTCTTTATCCATTCATAAAGTTGTTTGGGTGAGTTGGCTATTTTAAATTCGAATTCACTGTTAGAATTCCAAAGCGTTTGGGTTGTTTTTTTGATATCCATCGTTTGTTCAATCCATTGGACAAATTTATCAGAACCTTGACATCGAAACTGGATTTGAAGATCATACTCAAAAATTTCACATCCTAATCTTTCTGCGTTTTCCTTTATGTATGAAGATGAACCTATTTCTCCTGCTCTAACATTCTGTCTGTCGTCAATAAAAAAAACTGGAACTTTGGCTACTTTTATTAATTCTTCTACTTGTGGAAGATTAGATCTACTTTCTCTTCTAGTGTATCTACTATTACTTGTCGTTCTAATTCTATGAGATTCGTCTGCCAATAGTACATCGATTGTATTATCATCAGAATTAACATAGCTATTGAAGTATTTGAACTGTGAGGCACCTCTTGAGCCTATTATTTTCCTTAAAGTTTCTGTGAAAGCCTTTGATCCTGTGGCATAATGCACATTTTTACCCCTTTTCAGTAATTCTGCCATTACGTTTATTGCTATTACAGATTTACCCGTCCCTGGGCCGCCGTTTATTAGTATAACCCCCTTTTTAATACCCTTTCCAAAATCTTCAACTTGTTTTAATATTCGTTCAAATGCCAAAAGCTGATCATCAAGAAGAATATATTTATTGTTATTTTTAATAACATCAGAAACATGTTTTAATAATTTACGGCTTGGCTTATATTCGCTTTCCTCGACTCTTTTGACAACTGACATACCGTTTCCATTAATTATTCTTTCCAAAAGAAACTCTTTTAGACCATCAATGTCGTCTTCAAGAAATAGTGGATACTTTTCAAAAAACGATTTATATATCTCTGAAAAAATCGGGTCGGTGTCATTCGAATGATAATTATGTAAAAATGAGCACGCATCCAATTTTATTGCACCTTCTCCATAAAACACAGTGTGATTATCTTCTAAAAATTCTTTATAGGAACCCACTTGAACTGAAGGATGAAGCACTTCTCTCATTCCTTGACCGGTATAGGTCAAAACTTTATCAGAACTTATTGAATCACATTTTTCCCATTGTTTTAATTCAATAATTACCGAGGAATCAACCTTATCTTTATCCTTTCCGCATATCATGAAATCTAAACGCTTTGATGTTAAAGGAAGCTGATATTCAAGAATAACTCCTTGGTCGTTTAATTGCATATCTTGGAAAATCAAACACATAACTCTAAGTGAATTTCTCCATGAGTTTATTTCTGAAGGTCCTGGTTTATAGTTATTTTCGTAAATAAACGCCTCTGTAAGGATGTTGACTATTTTATTTTGAACAACATCTCTAATAAAATCTTTTGAAGAACCAGAATATAATCTCATATTTACAGTTTTGTATATTTTGTGGCAATACCTTTAGATTTATTCACTGGATATTTCTTCGCATTCTTTTTCAGTTTTTTATCAATTGCTTTTTTTATATCAATCCCAAAATTATCAGCAAACTCGAATAAAAACCATGCTATATCGGCCAATTCATCAGACGCTTCTTCTAAATTTTTTTTATTTTTCAAAAAATCTTGAGATTCTTTTTGACTTTTCCAAAGAAATAGTTCAAGTAACTCTGAAGATTCAATAACTATGGCTTCTGCCATATCTTTTGGATTGTGAAATTGTTTCCAATCTCGTTCGTCACGGAATTTTTTTATTTTCTCAAGAATTTCCTTAAATGACTTATTCATTATGAAAGAATTCTACTACTTTTGTCGCATATAATCCACATACCCCTTGACATATTGCGAATAATTCGCAATAATGTAGGCTATGAAAATAGGAAAAAGATACACGCAAGCCCGAAAAAGAATCTTCACGGCTATAGAAACGATGGACAAGCCCGTCTCCGCCCAGGAGATATATGACTTCATCAAGAAGAACTATGAGGAAGTCGACCTGGCTTCAATCTATCGCAACTTAGAACTCATGAACAAGTCAGATGCTGTCAACGTCATACTTTTTGGCGAAGGCAAGAAAAGATACGAACTTAAAAACAAGAAGGGCCACCATCACCATCTGTTCTGCGAGGGGTGTGGAGATATTAAAGACATAAAAATGAAAGAAGAGAATCTCCTGAAAAACGTAAAAGACAGTCAAGGGTATTTAATCAAAAAGCACAATTTAGAATTTTTCGGGCTCTGTCCGAACTGCCAATAATATGCTTATCCAGATCATTCTCGCCAATGTTTTCATAAGCCTTCTCTCCCTGTCTGGAGGACTTTTAATCATGAGAAGAAAAACCATGGACAAGAAGATAATCCAGTATCTGGTGGCATTTGCTGCCGGAGTCATATTGACGACCGTCTTCTTTGACCTATTACCCGAGGCGATGGAGCACGCTTCGGAACTTGGGGAGCATTCAAACATATTCATGCCGGTATTTGCCGGGATCATGTTTTCATTTTTTATCGAAAGGTTTTTTCTTTGGTTTCACCACCACGAGTCAACCCACGGGATGCGCCCGGCCCTATACCTTATTATCATCGGTGACGCCATCCACAACTTCATAGACGGAATTGTGATTGCCGCCACATTCATGACCAATCCCCAGCTTGGTATCATAACGACTATCGCAATTGCCGCCCACGAGATTCCCCAAGAAATAGCTGACTTCTCGATCCTTATCCACTCGGGGTTAAGCAAAACCAAGGCGCTTTTGGTCAACTTGCTTTCGGCATTTACCGCGGTACTGGGAGGAGTCTTGAGCTTCTATTTCCTGACCAAGGTTGAAGGCAGCCTGCCTTTCCTTTTGTCTTTGTCTTCCGGAATATTCATATATATCGCCGGATCCGATCTTATACCGCACCTTCACAAGGAATATCGGGAACAGAGAAAATGGGCCCAGGTAATTCCCCTTATCTTGGGGATTGTGATCATGTATATTCTTATCTCCTATCTTCACGGGGAGCATTGAAAGGATTAATGCTGTTTTCGGTTGTGGACCCGTCTTTGGGTCAAGGAGAGGATCTGTTTTCTCAAGCGAAGGCTAATTGGGGTGACTTCAAGATATTCGTCGTCGTTTAGGAAATCCAAACATTGTTCAAGGCTCATGATTGTTGCCGGAGTCAACGGGATTGACGACCCCTCGCCGACTGATCTGTTGTTGGATAATTGTTTTTCCTTGCAAACATTGATCTCAACGTCAAACTCTCTTGTACCAATACCAACTACCATTCCCTCGTATATCTGATCATGAGGAGACACAAAGAGAATTCCTCGGTCCTGGACGTTGACAATCCCGTATCTTAGGGCCTCTCCGGTTTTGGTCGCAACCAGGGCGCCGTTTCTTATGGCGTCAAGCTTTGGACCCTTGGGCAGATATCCCAAGAAGTATGTGCTCATTATGGCGGTTCCGCGGGTTTTGGTCATAAGAATCGACCTTATCCCTAAAAGATTGTTATCTGAGATTTTGTACTTGAGTCTAATATTATTACCTTCGGTGACCATGTCCAACATCTCCCCCCTCCTCTTGCCGAACTCTTCGGTCAAGGGACCCATGTATTGTTTGTCGCAGTCGATTGTTACTTCTTCATATGGTTCACACTCAACCCCGTTGATTTTTCGATAGATGACCTGGGGTTTTGAGACTTGAAGTTCAAATCCCTCACGCCTCATGTTTTCGATAAGTACGGCCAGGTGGAGTTCACCGCGACCGGCAACAATGAAATTGGCCCCTGTCGGGTCCTGTTCGATCTTTAATCCCAAATTAGTTTGTTTTTCTTTCATCAATCTCTCGCTTATCTGGCGGGAGGTTCCGTACTTACCCTCTTTCCCGGCAAAGGGAGAAGTGTTGGTGCCGATAGTAATCTTAATCGTCGGCTCCTCGACTTTTATTGAAGGCAGGCTGACAGGGCTATCAGGGTGAGTGACCGTCTGGCCGATATTAAGTTGCGGGATTCCGGCAATGGCAACCACATCGCCCGAGGACACCTTCTCGACTTCTTTTTTGGTCAATCCTTCGTAGGTGTAAAGTTTCTGGGCGCGATAGGTACCGATGACTTTACCCTCCTCAACCAGGGCAATGCTTTGATTTTTCTCAAGAGTACCTTTAGTAATTTTACCTATGCAAAGTCGTCCGACATAGTTGTCCCAATCGAGGGTTGATATGAGCATCTGGAATGACTTATCCTCATCCTTAGCTACGTTTGGGACCTCGCTCATAATTGTTTCAAAAAGTGGGGTCAGGTCGCCTTCCATGTCTGGCGAGTATTTCTCGGGGAGTTCTAAGAATGCCTTCCCGTCCCGGCCGACCGCATAAAGAGTCTTGAAGTGGAGGGCGTCTTCGTGGCTGGCCAACTCCAGAAACAGGCTCTCAACAGCGTTCACTATCTCCGCTGGCCTTGAATCTTTTTTGTCGATCTTGTTGATGATGAGGATTATCTTCAGATGAGCTTCCAAAGCTTTCTTCAAAACGAATTTCGTTTGGGGAAGGGGGCCTTCGGCAGCGTCAACCAAAAGGATCGCGGCTGAAGCCATATTGATTGTCCGTTCGACCTCGCCTCCAAAGTCGGCGTGACCAGGAGTGTCGATGATGTTGATCTTAGTTCCCTTGTAGAAGACGGCTGTATTTTTGGCAAGAATGGTGATTCCCTTTTCGCGCTCGAGGTCGTTTGAATCCATGATTAAGGTCTCGCCCATTTCCTTCTGGTTATCCCGAAAAGTGTGGGTCTGCTTCAAGATGGCGTCAACGAGCGTGGTCTTGCCGTGGTCGACGTGGGCGATTATAGCTATATTTCTTATTTCCATAGGTTTATCGATAAAAAAAACACGCAACGTTTTCGCGTGTATGTGGATATATTATATAATATACATCTATGAAATTGTTCACCATCCACGACCGGGTGGAAAAGTACTTTGACAAGAAGTACAAGGTCGACACCCATTCTCTTCCGGTCAACTCCCTTTCATCCTGGGAAAAAGCCAAGGAACAGGCGAAAAAAATCATACTTAATCCTGGCTGGTCGGTATACTTTGTCCGGGAAGAGGGGTATGTTGACCACGTGGCAATTGCCATAAACCAGGAGCCCACCCGATTAAACCTGGCAGACGCCATCCTCCTTCACGCGGCTCCGTCCCCTATAGGCCTAGGAATTGGTCCCTTGACCGACGGTCTAAATGATAAATCAGGCTTAAGGATCGCCACCGCCCTTGAATATATTGAAAACTACCCGAAAAACTTTTACAGGAAAATCTTCGTCGGCCACCCGCCAAACGTCCTTGCGGAAATAATTCACAAAGCGGGAGAGATCGCCGAATCGATTGCCGAATCTGGATTAATTGACGGTAAGCCGGTTGTTTATTCCTTCTCAAATATACCGATCGTTAAGAAGTATTTCGTGTCATTTTTTGACACCACAAAACAAAAGCCGAAAATAGAAAAGATTAAAAAGCTTAAAAGAGCGGTCGCTCCTTTTTACTGCGGACAACTCGTTGGCGACATCTGGAAAAGAGCCGGCATCACCGACCTGCCCCAAATGAAGTTCCTAACGGTAAACGCCGTCACCTCGTTTACCCTTTTTGATTGGGCTAAAAGAGGTCAATCAATCTTGGGTGGGTTGAGTTGGGACTGAGAAGTTCTTAACTTCGTCAACGTCGGTTATCTCGTTACTGGACCTGTCCCACATACCCTTAATTCTTACCCGATCATTTATTTTTAATTCTGTATAAGTTATTTCCTTTTCTTCTCTATTCTTAAGTTCTGCTTCTTCAACGTATACCGTTTGTGTTCCCCTGTTTGAAGACTCAAGGGTAAAGCTGGTATCGTCCTTTGATTTAATTATTCCGAAAAATACTCCCCATTTTTTTTGGATCGAAAGATTTCTTATTAACTTTGCGTCAACGGTCGTCTCATCTTCACTTGTAAATACACCGAAAGCATTAACCTTGTTGCCGACATTAAATTCAGAAATAGTGCTCAAGCCCCCGAAGCGTCTGACCAACTTTGTTTCGGAGTTTACGTTAAGGACATAAGATTTATCATCGTCTCCTGTAACTGTTAAGGAGCTCTCACCTATAGACGTAATCTCGCCGGTTATCCGGGCGTTGAATCTAACTCTTTTTTTGACGAAGTTTTTGACACGTTCCATCAAGCTCTCATTTCTTTCAGTTACCTGTACTTTTATTTCTTCACGGACATTTTTTCTAATAGCCGCTGGACTCAAACCGGCCTCTTTTCCCTCCTCAACGGTATCCTTCACGGTTTCCCTGAGGTCTTGTCCAAAAATAGCATAGGTTGGCGGAGCCGAAACTAAAACGGTTGATAACACCAAAAGCGAGACGATTAAGTTTTTCATAATTATATATATGCGAATATTTGGAAAAAGTTGCATTTACTCGGTCGATTCCAGATAAACTGTTAATTCCTTTTCGGCATAATTACCCGATGCGTCGTTGACAACGACCGTCAAGACGTTCTCTCCCTCATGAAGAATGACGTTGACGAAAAAATTACCGGTTGAGTCGGCTTTACCTTCCTGGTCGTTGACGTAGACTTCGGCATTCGGGCTTGTCTTTCCGATAACTTGAAGAGTCTCTGTCGCGACTGTTGATCTATCCTGAGGTGACGATAACGAGAGGGTTAAACCCTCTGAGACTTCGGATGACGCGGTCGCCTCTCCAGTTGCTTTTTCTTCACCGGATTCGGTTTTGGTATCACCAACTGTTGACCCGGAATCGTTCGTTTGTCTGACTTTTGATCCCATAAGACCGCCGGATTTCGGAAATATCAAGTAACCTAAAAGGCCGACAACGATTAACAACAAAAGAAGAAATAATGATCTTTTCATGTTCTTTTTTTGTAAAATTTGTAAATCGAAATGAGTTTGTTTTTCATTTTCCTGTAACTGCCTCTCACCTTGTGTATTAAGTATACAAAACCGGTTATAGTCAATATTAATATGAGAAGCAATTCCTTCGGAGCTTCTTCTATAAAGACCGAGAGGTTGTCGGTAAAGTATCTATTTATAACTTCAAAGTCATCGCCCTTGAAATCAATAAGATCAAATGACCTCTGTTCGATAAATATATCGTAGGCAACCGACACCAATATAAAGATTGTCAACGTTCCCAATAGAAAAAGGAGTAATCGGGAGACGACGTACCAGGTAGTTCTTTTCGTCTCCATCCGGTAAACCTTATTAACAATAATGTCCTCAAGCTTATTCTTCCTCATAGATTTTTTTCACTTTTAACCTCGCCCTTCTTATTTTTGACTTCAAGGTATTTACCGACATTTTATATTTTTTTGCGACCTCTTGGTAAGTATAACCGTCGGCAATCTCAAGTAGATAGCTTCTTTCGTGTTTGTCTAGAACTTTTAGCGAGGATTCGTCGAAAACAATCTCCTCCGAGTCGATAACGGTTATCTCCTCTTTCAAGGGGACGGTAATCTTGTGAGACCGGTAGTACATCTTGAGTTCGTTCCGGGCTATCTCATAAAGATACGGCAGAATTGGTTTCTCCTCGTTAAACCTAATGATCGCCTTATAAAAACTTATGAAAATATTCTGGACAAGATCGTCGGCCTCTTCTTTCTTGAAAAGCCTTGCGGAAACGAAGTTCAATATCCTGGGCGTAAACTTTTTGACAACATACGAAAAGTAGTCCAACTCGCCCTCTTTGATCTTTGTTATGACTTCTTTGTCTGAAAGGGTTGCCATTTGTGTTACAATTATGGCATGAAAACAGGAAAAGTTCTACTGATGGGACGCCCCAATGTAGGAAAATCGACATTCGTCAACAACCTTCTAGGTCAGAAGGTGGCGATCACTTCGCCCAAACCCCAGACAACCCGTTTTGCCATTAAAGCCCTCTACCAGGATGAGCGGGGCAAGATAATATTTGTGGATACCCCGGGTATCTTCGGCAAAGCCGAAGACAAGCTATCCAAAAAAATTAACGCCAAGACTTTATCCGTCATCAAAGAGGAAGTCGATCTTGTCATATATATGATCGACCACACAAGAAAGCGAGATTTTGAGGAAGCCCGGGTCCTGGGACTTGTAAGGAAAATCGAAAAGCCCAAAATACTCGTTATCAATAAAATGGATTCCGAAGAGAAGTCTTACCTACCCCAATACAAGTTCCTCGAGGAAGAGTTTGATTCCGTCTTTGAAATATCTGCGCTTTTGAGACAGAATTTTAGACTTTTAATGAATAAAGTTTTTGAGCTACTTCCTGAAAAAGGGACCGAGGAAATCCCCGAAGACCTGGTGTACCCGCTTATCAATCTTGACTCAAGAACTTTTCTTTCGGAACTAATAAGAGAGAAGGTGTTTTTGATGATGGGTGAAGAGATCCCTTATAGGACAACGGCAATCGTCGACAGCATCTCGGAACGCGACAACGGCATCACCTATATTAAAGCCAGGATTCTGACTACTGACGATCGTTACAAGGGTATGATCATCGGCGCCGGAGGACGGAAAATCAAGGAAATCGGAAGTTATGCGAGAAAAGAAATCGCCTTGGCAATCAATAAAAAAGTCTACCTCGAATTAACGGTTGAGACCGACCCTCACTGGCAAGACATCTACTATTAAACTGATTTAAGTCTTTTTAAGGATTCGTCTTTCCCCAAAATCTCCATCGAATCATTTAATGGAGGTGAGATTTTTTTGCCGGTTATGGCAACTCTCACGTTCATAAAAAACTCTCCCCTTTTGGTCTTGGATTCTTCGCATACGGCCATCATCGCTTCACCTATCTTATCGGCCGTCCAAACGGAAACCGTCTCAAGTTTCGAAACTATTTTTTCAAATAGCTCCTTTTTTTCCTTCAGATCCACTTCATATGTTGTTGGACTTTTGAAAATAAATTCTGTCAGGGGCAAGTAGTCGGAAAGCCTCTTAATCCTTTCTTTTATCAAGGGAACGGTCTTCATAACCAGATCTTCCGGGAATGATGTGCCTATGTAATCCATAATTCTGATTTTTAGTTTCTTGTCGTCCATCTGTCTGATATATTCTCCGTTCATCCAATCTAGTTTTACCGGGTCAAATACCGGGGCGGTTTTTTGGATATTTTTGACGTCAAATACCGCAACGTATTCGTCAAGATCGAAAATTTCCTTTCCATCTGGATGACTCCAGCCCATCAAAGCCAAGTAGTTGAGAAGCGCCTCGGGAAAGATACCTTTTTCAAGGTATTCCGAAGTCCAAACCGGATTCTTTCTTTTTGACAGCTTTGACTTGTCCGGGTTTCTTAAAAGCGAGTTATGGGCGTAGGTTGGCAACTCCCACCCAAACGCCTTGTAGAGAATTATGTGCTTCGGTGTTGAAGGAAGCCACTCCTCCCCTCTTATAATATGGGTTATCTCCATAAGATGATCATCAACGACAACGCCCAAATGGTATGTCGGGAACCCGTCAGACTTCAAGAGGACCTGATCGTCAAGATTCTGGTTTTCAATCGTTACCTCTCCCCGCACCAAATCGTTGAAAGTTACCTTACCCTCCGGGATTAAGAGTCTGTCGACGTGGCGAACAGTATTTTGTTTTACTTGTTTTACTATCTCTGCCTGGTTTTTACAGCACTGGCGGTCGTATTTGGGAATCTGTTTTTTTGACTGCTGCTCTTCCCTCATTTTGGTCCACCTATCCGGCGTGCAGGTGCAGTAATATGCCTTGCCTTTGGCAACCAGTTCTTCGGCATATTTCTTGTAGATCTCAAGCCTCTTGGACTGCCGGTAAGGCGCGTGAGGTCCGCCGACAAGAGGTGATTCGTCAGCCTTAAGTCCGATTCTTTCCAAGGTCTCAAGCATCTTCTTTTCCCCTCCCGGAACCAGTCTCGATTGGTCGGTATCTTCAATTCTTATTATGAACTGGCCTTTATTTTTTTTGGCCCAAGCGTAATTCATCAAGGCAGTCGCAATCGATCCGACATGAACATCTTTCCCCGTTGGTGACGGAGCAATTCTGGTTCTTATCATAATAATAATTATAAACGATGGAGTGATATTAAAAAACCATGATTAAACCTTCAAATATTTGGGCAAAATAATAAATTCCCATATGTCTTAATGTTGATTAGACATCAAGACCATAAATATTCCTTCAATATTTAGGTGATATAGCTCGCCCAAATGTCTTATATAATACATATATGGCTTACCCTTTCAAATTTTGTCCAAACTGCTCAAAACCTATAGAGATTGAGGGTAAAAAAACGATCGAATGCCGGAGCTGTGGCTTCAATTTTTACTTCTCCCCCGCTTCAACCAACGCCCTCATTCTTGTCAATAAAAATGGTGAAGTCCTTTTGACCAAAAGGAAGTTTGAACCCCAAAAAGGATACTGGGATCTGCCCGGTGGCTTTGTCGGTCTCGGGGAAACGGTCGAACAATCTTTAATACGCGAGACAAAGGAAGAGCTCGATCTGACGTTAAAGGATTTTACATACTTTGGCAGTTACACGAGCATATATCCTTACAGGGGAATAGACTACCAAACCTTGTGCCATACTTATGTCGCCAATTACCATGGCGACAAAATAACCGTTGGCGACGACGTTGATGAGTATAGGTTTTTTCCAAAGGAAAAAATCCCTTTCGACAAACTTTCGTTTCAGGATATAAAAGACTCCCTGAAAGATTTTATCCGTTAACGGCCGACGTGTTTGAACTTTTCGGCAACCTGTCCCCAGTCAAGGTTCTCAAAAAAAGAATCAACGTACGATGCCCTGTTGACTCCGTAATCGATAAAATACGCGTGCTCATAAGTATCAAGAGCTAGAACCGGTACAGCGTACCAGATGGGGAATGTGTTCTGGGCGTCTCCCAAGTAATTAAATAATCTTTTTTCCTTATGGCTCCAAGCGGTCCAGACCCATCCCCGAGCTGCGATTCCGGTCGCTTTAAGATCTTTCTTGTACGCGTCAAAGCTCCCAAAATCCGTTTCTATTTGACCCATCAATTCTCCGTCTGGCTGACCACCTTTGCCTCCTAGATGGGAAAAATATATTTCGTGGTTGACAACCCCTCCGTAGGCAAACGACAGTTCAAGCTTCAGTTCTCGAATGAGTGAATACACCTGATTGGCTTTGGTGTAGTCGTCATCAGTTAGTCCTGCCAACTTCTCCTGAATTTCGTTGTATTTGTTGACGTAACCGGCATACAACTTCAAATGTTCATCGACCGTTTTCTTGGAAATTCCCTTCATCGAATAGATGGAGTCCGAAAATTTCATCGGCTCCAGTTTTATAGCTTTCATAGTAACTATTATTTAATTTGTAACAGTTAAATGTTAGATCTTTTCACAGTATTAGTCAACCTTTAATCCTGAAAGAAGGTCGGGGCGTTTTTTTTCGGTTTCTTCAATTGCTTTATCCAATCTCCATTTTTCAATCTCCTTGTGGTTGCCTTGCGTTAAGACCTCCGGAACTTTTTTTCCCTTATACTCCTCGGGTCTCGTAAATTGGGGATATTCCAAAAGCTTTTTCCCTTGTATATTGAAAGTCTCATTAACGGTGGCATCGTCTTTTTTGAGGACCCCGGGGACAAGACGAACAACGGCGTCAGTGATAGCAGCGGCAGCTATCTCCCCACCCGTCATCACGAAGTCGCCGATTGAAATCTCCTCATCCACATACTCAAGGACCCGTTCATCAACTCCTTCGTAATGACCGGCGATTATGACCAGATCGGTTTCCTTGGAATACTCCATGGCTTTTTTTTGATCAAATAATTTTCCCTTTGGCGTCGTCAGTAGAATTTTAGATTTTTTAGTTTTTACCTTCTCAAGAGCCCGGTCTATAACATCGACTCTTAAGACCATTCCCGCTCCTCCACCGTACGGACGGTCATCGACCGTCCCGTAAGAATCGACGGCAAAGTCCCGTATATTGACAACTTCTATGGTGATAAGTTTTTTTTCAACGGCCCGCTTGATAATACTCTCATTGAAAAATCCTTCGACCATTTTGGGGAAAAGCGTGAGAACGGTTATTTTCATTTTATGTTGAGATAAATAAAAACCCGGCGATCATGAGGAGTGACCCTATAACTATCTTTGATGTTATCGGTTCTTTGAAAAATACAAGACTCATTAAAACGGAAAGCAATGGCAAGGTCAATGTGGCAATGGCAATCGAGAAGGAGCTGGGACCGGTCTGGATTCCTTTGACATAAAGCATCTGGGCGATTCCGAATGAAAAGATTCCAAGCAGAGCAACCATAATCCATTCCGGGAGAGTGAATTTCTGTTTATAAACAAAAATCGCCGGGGAATAAAAAACGGCGGCACTTGCGGCCGTCATTGCGGTCAGAAAAAACGGATTGGCGTTAGGAAAAAATTTCCGGACCAGCAATAATTCGCCCGCCCAAAAGAATTCCGCAAGGACAATATATAACAAGCCAGTATTCATAGTAGAATTATATCAATGAAAAAGATTGTTTTATCGCTTATTAGAATTTACCAAAAAACCGACTTCTTTCGGGCGTCGTTTTTCAAAACTTTTTTTCTCTCCGACGCCGCTTGCCGTTTTACTCCAACCTGTTCCCGTTACACTTACCAGGCGGTTGATAAATACGGAACATTAAAAGGTTTGTTTATTGGACTCAAAAGAATTGTAAGATGCCACCCTTGGAATAAGGGCGGACCTGACCCTTTGTCTTGACAAACGTTTTTTAATAGATTATAGTTTTTGGTACCTGAGTATGCTCATCTATAAAACAATAAAGGAAGTCACGATGGCAACCGCTCCAAAATACATTCAGGACCTGGTCTTTACCGCCACATTCACAGAGGATAAAAAAATAAAAAAAGCCGCCAGGGAAGCTATTATGAAACTCGCCAAAAAAGCCGGCGTCTACCCCGCTTCAATCAACGACCTCTACATGGCTTTTGGAAAAAAGAAAGTCTCAGGTTTTACTGTCCCGGCATTTAACGTAAGAACCCTCACCTTTGATAAAGCTCGGTTAATCTTCCAACTTGGCCGCCTCCTCAAGACCAACTCGTTCATATTCGAAATTGCCCGTTCGGAAATGAGTTACACCGACCAGGAACCGGCTGAATATTCAACATCTATACTGGCCGCGGCTGTTGCCGAAAAATACAAAGGACCGGTATTCATTCAGGGAGACCACTATCAGTTTAAGGCCAAGGTTTTCAAGGAAACACCTCAAGTTGAGATCAAAAAGATCAAGGATCTTATTAAAAAATCGATTGAAGCCGGTTTCTACAATATAGATATCGACGCCTCAACGCTCGTTGACTTGGATCGCAAAACCGAAAAAGAACAACAAAAAAATAACTACGAGATGACGGCTCTTTTGACTAAATATATAAGGTCGATTGAACCTAAAGGAGTCACGGTTTCAATTGGAGGCGAGATCGGACACATAGGCGGCAAAAACAGCAACCCCACAGAGTTTAAGGCTTTCATGGACGGATATGTCAAAAGGATCGGCAAATTGACAGGCATTAGTAAGGTAAGCGTCCAAACTGGGACTTCCCACGGAGGCATACCCTTGTCTGACGGAAAGATTGCCGAAGTCAGCCTGGATTTTGAAGTCCTCAAGAGTATCTCAAAAGTTGCCCGTGACCAATATGGAATCGGAGGATCAGTCCAGCACGGCGCTTCAACCCTTCCGAATGCCCTTTTCAACCACTTCCCAAAAAATAACACGCTTGAAATCCATTTGGCGACCGGATTCCAGAACATCGTCTACGATTACTTACCTGGACCGTTGAAAAAAGAAATGTTTGATTGGATAAAGAACAACCTAAAAACCGAATGGAAAGAAGGATGGAGTGAAAGCCAATTTATATATAAAACGAGGAAAAAGGCTCTCGGACCATTTAAAAAACGTCTCTGGATGATGACGCCTGCTGAGAAGAAACCAATTCTCCAAAACCTAAAAAAACAGTTTGAGTTCCTTATGAGGAAACTCAACATAACCGGGAACCGGAAAATTGTCGACCGATACCATTAAGTAATTATGGATAGAAATCTTGCCCTTGAATTCGTTCGTGTGACCGAAGCTGCTGCTATTGCTTCCTCCAACTGGATCGGGAGAGGTGAAAAGAAAAAGGCGGATGGAGCCGCTGTCAAGGCTATGAGAGACCGATTCAACCAGGTCGATTTCAGGGGAACGGTTGTAATTGGCGAAGGCGAAAAGGACAAAGCACCACAACTTTATACAGGAGAGAAGGTCGGTACCGGAAAAGGACCGGAGATGGATCTAGCGATTGACCCGCTTGAGTGCACCGACTCGGTGGCCCACGGCAGATATAACGCTATGGCTGTTATTGCTGCCGGACCCAAAGGTTCTCTTCTCCACGCACCCGACACTTACATGGAAAAAATCGCCGCCGGACCCTTGGCCAGAAAGGCCATTGACCTCCAAGCCCCAATAAAACAAAACGTGAAAAATATTGCGAAAGCGATCGGAAAACCGGTAAG
>CAZUBL010000021.1:0-15718 GCA_964618685.1 uncultured Gammaproteobacteria bacterium
ACGCTCGGGTGGAGCAAGGGAAGTGGCGGATTGTTGTATCAATCTAAATTAAAATAATTAGCGATTAATAAAAATTAATTAATTTCAATTAATCCCCGTTTTGGTCCCATTATTCCCTCCAGGCGCCTTGTGCCTGAAGTCCGGATCTTCGGTTACCACTCCCCGACTCTAAAATGATATTTTAGACTGTTGTGACAATATAAAGCATTACACTTCCCTATTTATTTATACGCTAGGCGAGTGGATTGAAGAAGGCTTATTGATTAATAAGGCCGATTACCTGGTCTTTTATGTCGGGATGGCAAGTTATGACGTTGTAGGGTTGTTTAGCCTCCTTGAAGTTGGGTTTGATAGGCTGACCCTCGGAATCAAACATTGCGCCTCCAGCCTCGCTTATTATCAGTGAGGCGGCGGCTATATCCCAGATGAATGTATTACCGTTAATCGTTAGGTTGATTATGTTTTCGGCAATAAAGCAGTTGGATAAGGTCATGCAGAATAACGACCGCAAACCTTTGACACTGGGAAATATTTTCTCGAGAATTTTGAACATACTGGGATAGATATTAGGCCTAGAGCTTATTATCCCGTCCATGAGACACTCCTTAAGAGGTTTGGAGCTAACGGACAACTTCTTATTATTTTTAAACGATCCGCCGTTTTTTTTGGCGTAGTAATAATCATTCGTGGTTGGCCTGTATATGGCCCCTTCTAAAATTTCACCGTTTAAGCAATAGGCTATGGAGACTGCGAAATAGTCCAATCCCGACTCAAAGTTGGTCGTGCCGTCTAAGGGATCGATGATAAACAGGTGTTTATGGGAAGCCTCGTCGAGGTTTTCCTCACCAATAAAGCCAATTTCTGCCTCGGAAATGCCCATTTTGGTCAACTGTCCTATAATTGACTGTTTAACCGCCTCCTGCGATTCGATGTCCGCCTGAGTACAGAAGTCCTGGTGGGAGAATTTGTATTCGATTTGGTGCTCGTGCCTGAAATGGCTGAGAAGTATTTTGCCCCCAACGTGTGCGGCTTCTTTCAAGACATGCTCCATATACTCGGTATTATAACTCATTTGTCAGATGATGATGTCGGGTTAGTCTACCTTGCTATTGAAGAATGGTGAAGTTTTTGCCGATTTATCATATTTTCCCAAGATCCGTCCCAAGAATTTCAAGAAGCGCCTTAAGTTGGTGGGCGTCAGTTTATGGTATTGGCCGGTTTGGGTGGCGTTCCTTGATTCTGGAGTCCAACCAGATTCCAGATATTTGACGATAAGATCAATATATTTTTTCTGAAGTTTGGGATCGGTGAAGAAATCGTCGTGGTGGGCACCGTCAAATACGGAAATCATGCCGTATTCTGCCTGAATGTCCTCGACGAAAGTAATAAGATCGTCTTCGCCGGTTATAATCAGCGAGCCCATCCTGGTGTTTTCGCCCCTGTCATGAATCCTTTGGAGGTCGATTGTCTTCGCAATTGCGGCATTCAGGTGTTTAAAGATCTCCTCAACGTGCAAATTAACCTGCCTTTGTACTTGTGGGGGTAGTTTGCCAAAGTCGGTTTGGGCCAGGAACCTGAAAACGTCAGCTAAAGTTTTGACCGAACCGACATATCCATAACCATTCAAGATCCGGACGACGTCTTTCGCTAAAACCGGCGCAATTTCTGACTTGAACGTTTTATCTATACCTTGGATGTACGGAATGAAGTTCAGAAGGAACTTGACGAAAAGAAACTGGGTGGCCTTGTCTATTTGGATCGCCGGATGAAGGGCTACATACTTGCGATTGTGTTTTGTCTCCAGGGATTTGTGCAATAGGTTGGCGGCGGCACCTGCCGAGTGGCCGACATACGCGACTTCCGGTCCAAGCTTGAGCTTGGCTTCCGCCTGCGTAATCATTTTGTTGTATACCTCAACGCTGACGCGTTCCGGACTTATTTTTGTTTTCGAGTCGTTGGAAAGAATCTCGCTGCCGTCAAATCCCGGGCCGGCCATACCTATGAAAACCGGGTTGTAGTCTATAGGCGCTGTATCGGGAGCCTTTGACTGCCTGACTTCGCGGATGGCTTGAGTAAGGTTTTTTATCGCCGACAGTTCCGGCCAGTCGAATTGGTCAGGGCTGGCCAACAGACCCGACATGAGAAGATACGAATCCGGCTTGTGGTCTTGGGATAAATATTCTTCAACATCTATTTCGTCCTGGCACCAAACGGGCATAATTATCTGCTTCGGGACATCCGGTCCGTCAAGGCTGAGGACTATATTATATCTTTTTGCGAGGTCGCCCTTTTCGAATCTTCCGGGAAGTTTTTCCACTCGATATGGATTTCCGCCGATCTCCGGTCCTGTTAAATCAAGTCTTTTAGTTGGTCTGGTTTGGGCTTCAGTCGACATAATTTTAGTCGGCTAATACAACTCGTTTGCCAAATGTATTAGTTTGGCCTATTATATCAAGCTGTTCTTACATGTGCAATATTGTGATGTATAATGATATACATGGACGTTCTTGAAGTGAAGAATCTCACGAAGAAATTTGGAAAGTTTACGGCAGTCAACAAGATCTCGTTTTCTTTAAGAAAAGGCGAGATTCTGGGTCTGTTGGGACCGAATGGCGCCGGCAAGACGACAACAATCCAGATGCTACTCGGGTTAACCACCCCTTCCTCGGGGTCGGTTCTCTACTTCGGCCGCGATTTTGAAACCAATAAACAGGAAAGCCTGTCTAGGATCAATTTCACGTCAGCCTTCAACACCCTCCAGAACCGAATCACGGTGCTCCAGAACCTGCTCGTTTTCGCCGGGCTTTATGGGGTTAAGGATGCGAAAGATAAGATCATGAAGCTTGTCGAGTATTTTGAAATCATGCATTTGTTAAACGAGCGCTTTAAAGATCTGTCAACCGGTCAAAAGACTAGGATCAATTTTATCAAAGCCCTGCTTAACGACCCGGAAATTATCCTTATGGACGAACCAACCGCTTCCCTTGACCCGGATATCGCCGACAAGACATTGGCTCTTATTGAGGACCTTAAAAAGACGAGGAAAGCAACCATTCTTTATACAAGCCACGACATGAGGGAGGTCTCGCGCATTTGTGACCGGGTAATATTTCTCAACCACGGCAAAATCGCCGCCGTCGACACACCCCTTAATTTGACCAAAAAAATAGAAATAACCACTCTAAGGTTGACCTACGATTCCGACAAAAAAGTCTTGGAAAAGTACCTGAGGGACAACGAATTGGAATACATATTCCAGGACAAAAACGTCGTTCTCGTCAAAACCCGGGAGAAGATGGTGCCGAAGATAATATATGGGGTCACCAACCACGACATCTGGATAACCGACATAGAAATAGAGAAACCGACTTTAGAAGATGTGTTTTTACAAATTTCCAGGGAATAAAATTATGTCATTAGGACGTGTCAGGGCGCTTATAATGCAGGAGCTTTTTATCACCCGTAATTCTTACGAGGTCATAAACGACATTATCATCTATCCCCTCTGGTCGATAATCGTTTTCGGTTTTTTGACGATTTACCTGGCCGGCGTCACCGGAAGCGTTATTGCCAACTATGTTCTTTTGGGAACGATCCTCTGGCAGGTTGTAAACATCACCCAGTACTCGATTGCCGTCGGTTGTCTTTGGGAAGTGTGGTCCAGAAACCTGACCAACATCTTCATCACTCCGGTTTCCAATAAGGAATACCTGTTGGCATATACTCTTTCGGGTTCGGTTAAGTCGTTTTTGATTATGTCCCTCGGAAGTCTCATATCCTATTGGATTTTTCGTTTCAATATCCTCGATCTGGGGATACTCAATCTTTTTTTCCACTTTATGAACCTGACGATTTTTGCTTTTGGTTTCGGGATAATAATCCTGGGTTTGATTTTCAGGTTCGGGACCAGGATCCAGGCGTTCGCCTGGGGTCTGATAACTTTCTTCCAGCCTTTGATGGCGGTCATCTACCCGGTCTCGGTCCTGCCCAAACCTCTGCAGTCGGTAGCGTACCTGTTTCCGCCTACCCATGTTTTTGAGGCGGCCAGGATAAACGTCGCCGATCAGACGATTCAGTGGCAGAGCATAATTACGGCATTTCTGCTCAATCTGGTTTTTGTCTCCTTGTCGGTTGTATTTTTCAACGCCATGTTCAATAAGTCAAAGAATATCGGGCAGTTTGCGAGACTTGAAGGTTAACTTAAGCGATCAATCCATCGCCTCATTACCTTATCCGACTTTTTGAGAATATCAAGAGTCGAGATGACTCCTACCGAAAATCTCATATGGCCGTTATCCCCAAATACGGTTCCAGGAACTCCGACGATATTCAGGTCGGAGATGATGTCAAAGCATTTCTTGAGAAAATCCCCGTCTTCCTTATTGACTTCGACCCAAAGATACAATGGGACGTCCTGGGAAACCGCTCCTTCGGGCGCCTTACTGTCTTCGTCAAGAGGTATGTGGATCCTGTCGAGGTTTTTGAAATATTTGCCTGTTGGGTCTAGTTCTTTCAGTACTTCAAGGAGAGCCGTTTGCCTTTGCCGCAAGAGATTTTTGTATCCCTCAACATCTTTTTCGCCGACGAATTTATTGACCGCCTGGTACATGACGTCGGTCTGGACCGACCATCCAGGGTTGATTGTTCTTGTTGTTTCCTGGATCCGGCCGTTTCCGGTCCCGAGCTGCTTTTCGTATACCGATGAGTTTTTCGGAATAACGATTGCCCCGAATCGGCTGCCGGGCTGTCCGAGTCTTTTTGAATCGGAAAACGCGAAGGCTGCGTGGTCGATGGCACCGGTTTCCTTGATGACGGTTATTATCGCCTCGGCTTTCTTTTTTGGAATGAGTTTCATATAGGCCATGTCGAAAAAGAAAACCATTTCCGGATTTACCTCCCTGGCTCTTAAGATAACAGATCTAAGTTTTTCCGGATCAACCGATCTTGAGGTCGGGTTGTCGGCGGGGATAAGATACATGATGTCGGGAACGTAGTCCATTTTGCCTCCATAAACATTTGCCAATTCCGCCTGTTCTTCAAAATATCTGTCAATCCTTTGCCCGTCCAATTCCTGATCCGGGAGATCCTGGGCGCTTATGTATGAGACGTCAAGACCGAGCTCTTTTTGGGCCTTGGGCACCATGGTGAAACATGGCAAAGGCGCCAAAAGGCGAGCTTTCCTGGGCGCCATTTTTGGATCCGTGGGGTTTTTAAAAAACGAGTTTATAGATATACCAAGTCTGTTTAAAGCCCCCATACCTCCCTCGGTCAACCAAACATCATCGCTTTCAACCTCGATCCCCAAGCTTTTTGCCTGTTCGGCAAAAAGGTTTCTTGAACCGATCGATCCCCTTCCCGATGTCTCATATCTTAAAAGACTAGTCTTACCCCATTTTTCGGCGTCTTCAAATATTCGGCGATAGCGCTTTAAAATTTTTACGAACTTACTTTCTTTTCCGAAGAATTTTGCACCCGGGTAAAGGCCAAGATCGTTGGCAACTCCTGAAAACTCGGATTCAAATGGGTCTCTTATGAAGAGTTTGAAATCTATTTCCTCACCGCTTGAAAGAGATTGCTCCCGTATCTCTTCCCTTTCCTCTGGATCCAATTTCCTGTTGAAACCAGGACTGCTGACGTCTCCAATAGTTGCAACCAACGGACTGAAGGTATCGGGGAATTTGTTCTTTTTTAGAATCATGGCCATTTCCTGCGCGCAATCTTCCATGGCGCGAAGCGGATTGGGAAATTTACCTTGGAGAATTCCTTGATAGTATTTATGGATAACACCTTTGTTGAGTTGTTGAGCTGCCTCTCTCGTGAATTCTGGCTGGGCCATAAAATTAAGCCAATTGTACTACCATAAGGCTCTTTTTTCAAATTACAAGCCTTTGAGGGAGAGTTTGGTTGAGGAAGTTTTACTCAGGATCGAGGACTCGAAGGTATAGGTAATATTCTTCTTTGAACGGTATTTTTCCTCGGCGTAACCGATAAGTTTCTCCAACAGTTCGGAAAATTCTATTCCCGACTTCTTCCATAAATGATGGTAAAGCGTACCGGGCAAGGTGTTGATTTCGTTGGCGTACCATTTCTTGGCCTTTTTGTCGTAAAGGAAATCGACTCGCGCAATACCAGTACATCCAACAATCTTGAAGACTCGAACTGCGGCATTTTGGATTTCCGTGGTTGTCTTCTTATCCAACCTGGCGGGAATAATTATGCTTTTTTCCGCTTTGCCGGTCTGGGCGCCACCGTCCTTGAGATATTTATCCTCATACGAAAAGAACTCGCTTTGGAAGACGGATTCTTGAAGGAGTGATGGTTTGGGATCATCGTTTCCGATTACGCAACAGGTCACGTCCATCAGATCGGTCACCGCTTCCTCGACAATCACCTTGGGATCATAGTGGAGGGCAACTTCAATTGCGTATTCGAGTTCCTTGCGTGATGCGGCTTTGGATATCCCAATTGACGAACCCAATCTGGCCGGCTTGACGATCAGGGGAAATTTCAGCGCGTCGGTCATTTTGAAAACCTCTTTTTTATCGTTCATCCAATCGAAACTCGTTACCGTTACAAATTCCGTTGTCGGTATTTTTGCCGCCTTGTATAAAAGTTTCGTCAAAACTTTATCCATCGATACAGCCGATGAAGCGGTATCGCAGCCGACATAAGGAATGTTCAAAAGCTCCATCATTCCTTGAAAAGTTCCGTCTTCCCCGTTTTGACCGTGAAAAGCGGGGAATGCCAGATCTATGGAAATATTTTTTGCCAGTAGTGATTTTTCCTTGAAGTTAGGCTTACCCGTTTCCTGCTGTAATTCGAGGTAAAAGTTTTTTACTTTTGACAAATTTGAGGTAATGTTGGGGTCGGTAAAAAACCTCATGCTCCCCAGGCTGTCGCTTATCAACCATCGCCCTTTTTTGTCAATGTATACTGGAATAGTTTTATATCCCAATTGTTTAAGACCCGAAATGATAAGCTGGGCGGTAACGATTGAGACATCGTGTTCCGGACTTCTTGAACCGAAAAATACTCCGATGGTTTTCATAATTTTTTAAATGAAAAACTTGTTGCCGTTTCCCAAATACTTAAACAAGGTTAAGTCCGCCAATATGCCTTACACATAGTTGTCGGGCCAGTCGTTTTGCAACAGGACGACTGATCCTGGATTGGTCAAGCTCTTAATGCTCTTATACGCAACGTCAGCCGAATCAAACCAAATGATATTTTTTGGGTTGAATCCTTCTTTAAGCAATCCCCTTTCGATATTGGGGGTGACGCTGTTTTTAATTAGGACAACCAAATCGGCTGTCCCGGCCAAACCCACTCCTATATTATAGTGAATTTCAGGACTTTTTTCCCCCATCTCGACCAAGCCCGGGGTGACATATATTTTTTTATTGTTTTTGAAAAGTCCCAGTGTTTTTATCGCTTCCCTGACCCCGTCAGGATTGCCGTTATACGAGTCGTCGATAATCAACGTCTTTGAATTCCGATTGACAATCGGTTGCAGACGGTGCGGAACCGGCTTAATGTTCTTGACCCCGTTTATTATCTGGTGATCGCTTAAGCCCAGTTTTTTTCCGATCCATATCACGCCATCCAACTTGTCGAGATTAAACTCGCCCAAAAGCGGGAAATATATTTTGCTTTTCAAAATATTTAAGACGTATCCGGGAATATTTTCATCAAACTCTCCCCCACTCCGGTCATGGTAAAGATATGCCTCCTGATTTTTTATGAATTTTTTGTAGCTGCTTTTCACTAATTTGTCCTTTTCGTTAAGGACAACGAGTCCTTCAGGATTCATGTTTTCGACTATTTCGAAAATTGTCGATATCGCATTGTCAGTCGACTTGAGCCTCTCCAAATGGGCTTCGTTAATGCCGGTGACAACACTGATGTCGGGGCGCGCAATCCGGCAAATGTTTTTTATATCCCCCCGGTAATATTCCCCCATCTCTACGACAAAAACCTCGGTCTCGGGTGTCAACTTCTTAAGGATCAAGTCGGCAATCGCATAAGGGGTATTGACGCTGCCGCCGGTCTTAAGTACGTTGTATTTCTGCTCGAGGATTGTAGCGACAAATTCCTTCATACCGGTTTTTCCGTAGCTTCCGGCCACTCCGATTACTTTCAACTTTTTGTACTTCTTAATCTTTAGTTTTGCGCGGAATATGGTTGACTCCTTTACTAGGTAGTCGACGGGAGAGATTAGGACGGTTGATATCATGATAAAAACAAAATGGAAAAAGAAATGGATAACGGCCAATAGCAAAAAGATAACAATTCTAATTTCCGGGGCAAGAGATGAGGAGTTGACTCCGAACAGGATCGCCAAAAAAATCAAGACGGATAACCCATAGATGAGTTTGATCTTTGAGGTCCAGACCAGGGGTTTGCGGACCGGACTTTTGGGAGGTAAACCACGGGTATTAGCAATTGCTTTGAAATACCTCACAAGATCGTACTCTTCAAGCTGAAGAAGCAATAATTGGAAATATATGTTATCGAATAACTTCATAAAAATTTATTTAACTCGTCAACAAATTTTCCGGGTTCGTCTATAAAGGGAAAATGGCCCGATTTTTCAAATACCGACAATCTGGATCCCGGGATCAGTTTACGTATAAGATCACCGTAATAAAGTGGAGTTACAATGTCTTTTTTACCCCACAGGATTAGGGTGGGTTTTTTGATTTTTACAACCAGATTAACTAAATTTTCCGATACGACTTTGGAAAATATTTCCGAAAGCCTGGTATTTTCAAGATACTCGCTTCCGATAAGAAAATAAAACCGCTTTCTTAGCGGTTGCATAAAACCGAGTCGAAAAATGGGATTGGTAATTTTTGACAATATGCCTAGTATCTTTTTTAATTTTGATGCCGTAGTAATACCCGCCGTATCTACCAGTACGATTTTTTCTAAAAAGTCAGGATTTTCAGACGCCAACTTTATCGTTATCCTTCCGCCGAACGAATGGCCGATCAAAGAAATCTTTTTAAGATCCAACTTGTTTAAAAACTTGATGACTATATTTTTATAATCATTGACGTTGAATGTAGTGTTTGGTAATTGCGATTTTCCAAACCCGGGCAGATCCAATAGATAAATAGAATATTTTTTTAAAATAAGTTTATCTACAGTCTTGAACCAAAAAGTGCTATCGACTCCCCAGCCGTGGAGGAATAATAAAGTTTTTTTTGCACCTTTGGGATTAAAGAAGTAGTATCTCAGAAGCAGATTATCGACAATGATATTTTTGTTATGGATGGCCATTATATCGTTAAGTCAAAAAGACTATATTAGTCCTTTAATATCCCGCTTTTGGCGGAATGGTTCACAGCGACATGATTAACTGCTTGAATTCGTCCATAGTCGCAACTTCCACCTTCTTGCCGTTTAATATGAAAGTTGGAGTCGAATTGATTCCGATCCTTTCGGCTTCTGACACGTCGGCCTGGACCCGGTCCTTGACGGACTGGGAATCCATATCCTTGGTGAACTTCTCAATATCTAATTCAAGTGATCCTGCCAGTTTGACGAAATATTCCTTCGGGTTGGGTAACGCGCTCCATTCGGATTGCTTGTCGTAAAGTGCCGACTCCATTTCCCAGAATTTGTCCTGGAGTCCGGCCGCTTCGGCCGCGTATGATGCCATAAAGGCATTTGGATGGATTTGGTAGAGCGGAAAATGTCGGAAAACAAGGGCGGCATTTGGGGTCGCGGTTTTTTCAAGATCCGCCAAAAAGGAGTTGAATCCCTTGCAGGCCGGACATTGAAGATCACTGTATTCGACAAGAATATTCTTGCTGTCCGCTTTCCACTTGACGTTATCGGTTTTTTTTATGACGTTTACCTCGGAAAAATCAGATACGACCGGGGTGTTGATCAACTTGTAGGCGAAAAAAAGAATTACGAAAGTCCCGATTATAGCTCCAGCACCTATTAAAATGTTTTTAGTGTTCATTCCCCAATTTTATCAGATAGCTCCCCCACGATCCAATCATAATATTTGTCGTAAACTTTCTTTGTTGGTAAGGCAATGATCGCCGGAACTTTATAGGAATGGATTTTCAACACTTCCTTTTCCAAGTCGTCATATTTGGTAGAAAGCGTTTTTGCCAAAAGCACGGTCTCTTTAGCCGATTCTATCTTTCCTGTTTTCGGAGGCCACAATGAAAGCGATTCCATGCGGGGTAAGATGTTTATACAAGCGGCCAGTCTTTTTCCAAGCAGGACCCGGCCGATTTTCTTGGCTTCGGTTACGGACGCGCAAGTTATATATACGATGACCATTTCCATAGGTATTATTATACCTCAAACCCAAGTCTTACAGATTTAAAGGCGCCAATATCTTATAATTTATAATTACCGGTTGGTCTTAACGATGAAGAAAAAAATCATAGACAATATCAAAAACAACCTACTTTTGTACAAACTCGCCTTGTTTATGGGTCTTACTGGATACGGGGGTATGGCAGTCATTCAGCAGATAAAAAACGAATATGTGGAACGCCATAAAATCGTCGACGATAAGAAATTTCTCCAATCTCTGGGGTTATCCCAAATCCTTCCCGGGTCAACGATCATCAGCATGATCGCCTATTTCAGTTATCTCAAGGCGGGTTTAATCGGTGCGGCTTTTAGCGTTGCCATCTACATTTTCCCGGCCTTTGTAATGACAAATTTGTTGTCAATGGTTTACTTCCGTTACGGTAACTTGCCCGTCATAAGTCAGACTGTCAAAAACTTAAATGTTCTTTTAGTCGCTCTTTTGACGAATGCCTCTATAGGCGTAGGCAAGGTAATTTACCTAAGAGATGGTAAGGTCGATTACCGTGGCATTGTCATTACATTCCTATGCGGAGCCATGTATTATTTTGTCAACCTTCCGATTGTTGCGATAATTTTCATATCGGGACTTTTGGGAATACTCATATACTTCGTCACAGGATTCTTGAAAGACACTCTCAATTATTCGGAAATAAAGATGGGAAAGCTCTTCCTTAGGAAAAAGGCCTGGGCGATTCTTCTCATGTCCATGGGCTTTTTTGCCGTATCGGTGTTTTACATTTCCCAACCCTTATGGGAACTGTTTTCTTCTTTCCTTAAGATCGGCGCTCTGGCTTTCGGGGGCGGAGTCGCCGCCATTCCCCTTATGGAAAACAACTTGGTTATCAAAAACGGCTGGTTTACAAGCCAACAGTTTTGGGACGGCATGTCCATAAGCCAGATCACACCCGGTCCGATCCTCAACTCGGCTGCCTTCTTCGGATACCGAGTCGCCGGCGTCGCCGGGGCTTTTGTATCGACGGTCGCAATCATTATCCCGTCGTTTCTATTGGTTATTGTTTTCGGCAAGGTTTACGACAGGATCAAACATTTGGGAATCATCAGGAGCACGTTCCGAGGTTTTCTTGCGGGCTTCATGGGAATACTTATTGTCCTGATTATTCAGCGGTTTCCAAAGATAATGACCGGCTGGGAGCCCGTCCTGCTTTTTGTCTTCCTGTCTCTATTAATTTTCAGAAGCCACAAGGGGCTGGTTCCGGCGATCGTTACGACCCTCATCTATTCGCTTGTTGAAATGTATTTCTAGAGTAGAAGTTATTTCGTTTTGTTAAAAACGTTAAACCAGTTATTCATTTGGGTATAAGATCTTTCATAATCCACCTCCCACCCGGAGTTTGTCTTTTTTGCGGCCGATGTTTTTATGACGTGGTAGGGGCCCCTTAATTTCCGGTCGAGATTGAAAATGAAGGCGACCGTTTGGTAGTTTAGACTTGTTGGCGATAAGCGTGGATTGGTCGCGACCTTGGTCTTCATGGCGTCAAGGGTTGGAAAGGCCTCTCCCCTTCTCCACAGGTCAACCGGACCGACCGAAAACCAGTGGTTGAGGACCCCGACCCGTATGGCGTCAAGGGGGGCTTTGAAAAGAAAATCAAAACCGATCACCTTCCGGTCGATGTAATTGACAAAATCGTCAAAGTTTCCATAATCGTAAAAAACATCGAGTGTAAGTTTCATGAAGTCGATAGAATTCTTGGCAAGAAGGTTATCGTTTTTGCCGATGGTGACGACGTTGGCATTCTCGCCATCGGCGCTTCGCCATATATATTCAACAACCAACTCGCTGAATTCTTCCTTAATAAGATAATCTTGAAGTTGATCTTCCGTAGGTCTTGGGTCGTTTATGTCTATGACCCAGGCATTCTCATATTTACCATCTATGGCAAACTGGATTTTGTCCGGTATACCCGGAATATCTATCTCCATGAATAAATTATACACTTTGTAAGGATTTTTCAATAAATCCTTGACAGTGAACGGAAGTTTACTATACTTAACTCATGGACTTTAAGGAAATTAACGCCAAAACCATTCTCACTCCCTGCGGCATACCCGGGATCGATTACGTCATAAACCCGTATATCGGTTGCCGGTTCGCCTGCAAATATTGCTACGCCTCGTTCATGGGCAGGTTTGTGGGTAAGACCATATACGACTGGGGCGAATACGTCTACGCCAAAGTCAACGCCCCGGAACTTTTGAAGAAAGAAATTAAGAAACTCAAGAACAAGGGAATAGGTAAGGAGATATTTTTGAGTTCCGTGACCGACCCTTACCAGGGAGAAGAAGGTAAATACAAACTGACAAGAAGTTGTCTTGAGGTCTTGGCCGACTACGGGTTTTCGGGGGTCGTCTCCATCCTCACCAAATCCAATTTAGTCATTCGGGATATTGACGTATTTAAAAAGTTGAAGCATGTCATCGTCGGGCTGACCGTTACGTCAACCTCAGACGGCATCTCCAGATATTTCGAAAAAAACGCACCCGGAGTAACCGTTCGTTTAGAAGCCTTGAAAAAGCTGAATTCCGAAGGGATTAAAACTTATGCCTTCATAGGACCGCTTCTCCCCCACTTTGTCGCCCAAAGTAAAGAACTTGAGAAACTCTTTGGGGCAATTAAGAAAACGGGAACCAATGACATATTCATCGAGCACCTGAATCTCGCCAAATACATAAGGCAGAGATTGCTGACAGAAATGAAGGATGCCGATAAGGATATCCTTGAAAAATTCTATTCATCCCAGTCGAAGGATTACCGAACGGAACTTGAGGCAAAAATAAAAATGCTGATTGACAAATATAAGATGAATCTCTTGAAGGATATGGTGATTTTCCATAAGGAGTTCCAGAAACTAAAATAAACAGAATGGATAAAAAGATACTTGAGCATTTCAAACGCAACGATCCCCTTCTCCATTCGTACGCCGTAAAGATAAAGAATCTTGACCACTACAAAAAAAGCGGAACGAAAAATTATTTCCTCCGTCTCTGCCGGGAAATAGTCAGCCAACAGTTATCAACTGCCGCCGGAAACACGATTTTTGGCCGGTTCAGGAAACTGTACAAAAGAGGAAAGGTAACCCCGGACAGAGTCCTTGAGACTTCACATGAAAAACTAATGTCCGTTGGCATGTCAAATTCGAAGGCCAAATATGTGAAAAACCTGGCGGAAGCTGTAATAAATAAAAAGTTAGACCTAAAGAAGTTTGACAAAATGTCTGACGATAATATAAAGGCAGAGCTTGTGAAGGTGAAAGGCATAGGACCGTGGACTGCCGAGATGTTTCTCATGTTCACGCTTCATCGTCCCGACGTTTTCTCACCTGGTGACCTGGGTCTCAGGAAAGCGATCAAAAGGATTTACGGATTCAAAAACGATCCGTCGCCTCGGACGGTTTCAAGAATCGTCTCCAAATGGGTGCCCTACAGGACCTTCGCTTCGCTAGTACTTTGGGAAAGCCTGGAAGTGATATAATCTAACATTATGCCTTTTTACGTATACGCTTGGATCGGGTCATTTGTTTCAGGTTTTTTTGTCGTCACCGCCAAATTGACATCCAAGCATTCGATCTCTAACCCATGGCTTTTTAATTTTCTCCTGTCTATAATTACCTTGGTTTTCACGATCCCTTTGGCTTTAGCAAATAACGCCGCGCTTCCTTCGGACTGGATTTCGGTTTTTTTGGCGGCGCTGTTTTTGACGCTATTTAATATCTTCTGGATTTTTTCAACCTATGCCCTGGACATATCGACCCTGACTCCTCTTTTCAGTTTTAGGGGAATTTTCACTGTTTTGATCGGGGTTCTTTTTTTCAACGAATCTTTCCGGTCGAACCAGCTAATATTTATAGCCTTGATTATCATAGCGGGAGTTTTTACGTCCCTTGACGAGAAGTTCGATATCAAATCCTTTTTCCGGTGGGATGTTTTCTTGGGGATCTTGACTGCCCTGATGCTTGCCGTCTACAATTCGTTTATCAAGGTTTCGGTCATGAATAACGGACTCTGGTCTACCAACTTATGGACGGTTGTTTTGAGCGCCGCTTTGGTCGTTCCGACGATCCCGCTTTTCGTTAAGGAATTCAAGAAAATGAATAGCGGCCATATAATGCCGATCGCCCTGATGGGGATCCTTGATACGATAGCCAGGATATCATCCAATATCGCCTATGGCGCCAACCTGGCCATAAGTTCCTTGATAATGAATACTCCTTTTTCGATGATACTAGCTTTTATGTTCTCTATCTTTGCCCCGAAGCTTTTGGAGAAACATACCCTTAAGGTCTACGCCATCAGATTCGGCGCCACCGCCGTCATGATCTGGTCAGCCATGCAGTTGACCAAATAATCATTTTTTGAAAAAATATTTCTTCCAAATATTTTTAAAAAAAGGAAGGGTCAGGGTTGAAAGTAAAAAACCAATACTTGGTATAACTGCATTTAGCCAAGGCTTGTCGATTCCGATGGCTTTCATGTATAAGCCGAGAGATATGTACGTGAAGAAGAACAACAGTATTTTCCGAAAGCCGCTTGTTTCCCAGGCTTTATTAGTCTCCACCTTTTCGTTTCTGTCTTTTATTTCTTTGATTTCTTTTTCCAACTCCTCGAGTTTCATGTATTTATGAAATAACGTAAATTATAATTTTTTCATGCGATGTTTATTATTGGCTTTTTGGCCGGTCCGCCGTATCGTAAATTGTTTCCGGCGACAATAGTTTGGTCTTCCCGTCTTTTGGAATTTGGATTTTGTATTCAATGATCTTAATAATTGAATCTTTGGTGAAAGTCACCCTATACACCGAAGATGTTCTTGTATTCTCCTGAAAGTCCTGGTCAAACACAAAATTCCCGAGAGAATAAAAAATGAGTTTGTCGTTATACCACTCGTATGGTTGGAAAACGTGTGGGTGGTGACCGTGGATGACGTCAGCGCCGGCATTAATGAACGCATGGGCGTATTGAATCTGTGTCCTTAAAGGCAAAGAAACATATTCCTGCCCCCAGTGGACGGACAAAATCAACCAGTCGACTTGGCCGTCGTATTCCTTAATCTTTTCGGTTATGGTCTTTAAGGAGTTGGTGCTGAATCCCAAATGGCCGACTAAGTCAAATCCCAAAAACCCGAATTTGACACCGTTCTTTTCCTTCAATTCAAATTCGTAAGCTGGGTCGTGCGAATAGTAGAAAGGAATACCGTATTTTGAAAGCTCGTTCATCGTTCTTTTTTTGCCATCAATGGATTCGAAATCGTTTATATGATTGTTGGCAAGCGTGAAAATGAAGTGGTTGCGGGATATTTCGGGAAGAAATTCCGGTAGCCCGCAAAGGATCATCAAACTTCCCGCGCCGCTTATGGGGCATT
>CAZUBL010000021.1:15728-17082 GCA_964618685.1 uncultured Gammaproteobacteria bacterium
CTTCCTATTATCGAGCTTTCCAAGTTGGCGACATTCAGATAATTTGTTTTCAAAAAAGTTTCCATTTTAGCGTCGAAGAGATCATAGACATTATCGTCGTAAGCTTTTTTGTTGACGTATCTTCCAAGGCTCAAATCACCCATAAATCCGAGACTTGCCGATCCAGAAACGACTGGTTTTTTAAAGCAATCAATTCCCATGCAGTTTGGCGGGTAGGCGGCCCTGTTGAAAAATATTATTTTACCGGCATTCATTGCCAGGACAACGGCAAAAGCAATAAAAACAAAAACAAGCAAATACAAGGCCTTTACTATAGATTTATTTTTATTTCTTATTTTCATTTGATTGTCAGGCTTTTATTAAGTAACGCCATCATCTCATCATGGACTACCCCATTTGTGGCAACAAAATATTTCGGGTTCCCAAATACAGTTAATCTCTTCCCCGTCTCATCGGTGCACTTGCCCCCGGCGTTTTCGATAATCATCTTAATAGCCGCCCTGTCCCAAGGGTTGGCGCCAATAGTTATCATTGCCTTAACGACTCCAACGGCCACCATCATTCCTTCGTATACAAGCGATCCGACCATATAATCGCGTAACTGTTTTTCTTTTAAAAGCGAAATGAATTTGCCGGCGTCGATTCCGTCTTTCCAGTACGGTTTCCCGAATACGTAGTCGCCGGCAACGAGCTTTTCCTTACGAACGGAAATGACTTCGTCGTTCATAAATGAAACTGATCCCGATACGGTGTGAAGCAGTCTTTTCATGAACGGATCGTAGACGACAGCAACAACTGGTTCGCCCTTTTTACAGAGGGCGATTGAAAACATGGCGGCCGGAATGTGGTGAGAAAACGGTATCGTTCCGTCAATGGGGTCGCAAACCCAAAGGTACTCGGAATCTTTATCGGTATTCTGGATTTCCTCGTCAAGAACGTGATGGGTAGGGAAACTTTCCCTGACCTCATTGATGACCATCCGGCTTATGGCGATATCCGTTTCGGTGACGGGAGTAAGGTTATCCTTAACGGTAATCGTGGAATGCCTGAAGTTCCTTAAGATTATCTCTCCAGCTTTAAGGGCGAGGTCTTTTGCGAAGGCAAGTTCTTTTGAATAGTCCTCCATAGGACTATTATATATAAAGGAAAGGGTTTAATTATTCTTCAACGAACGTAAGGGCTGTCCCCGCCATGTTGGCGCGACCGGTCCTTCCTATCCTGTGGATGTAGTCCTCATACGTCATCGGTATATCATAGTTGATGACATGGCTGACGTTGGCGATATCCAGTCCGCGCGCGGCGACGTCGGTTGCAATCATTATCTTGACGACGTCGTCTTTGAACATCCTTATGG
>CAZUBL010000022.1:0-16750 GCA_964618685.1 uncultured Gammaproteobacteria bacterium
AGGAACCTGTGCCCTAATAAGGCGTGGGGGTTCAAGTCCCTCCTGCGGCACTTTAAACCTTCAATTTGTTTGCCCACTCCGTCAGAAGCTGGTTATTGGTATCCATGTTGAAGAGATAGCCATCAATCTTCAATGACTCGGCTATAAGTTTACCTTCGGCCTTCTTGACGAATTCTTCGATGATGTCAACAGCCCCGCAGAAGTGACCGTATGAGGAATCCCCCAGCCCAAAGACAGCAACCGGTTTTCCGGCGAATTTCTTGTCTACGGAATTATTCATGAAAGTGATAAAGTCCATGTGGGGTTGGCCCTCAAGTCCGTCGTTGTCCCACGAAGGCGAACCAAATATCCTAAGATCATAGGTAAGCGAGTCTTCAAAGGAAACCTCGGAAATCATCTTAACAGTGACCGTGTGACCGAGCCCCGTCAGGGTCTGGTTCAAAAATTCCGAAGCCGCCTGGGTTCCTCCGGAATACGTTGCGTAGGCTATTAATATATTCATATATATAATAATTTATATAAATTAATTAATAATTATTTACTCTTCTTTTTAGATTTAATAACCTTTTTAGGTTTGGCCAACGGTCTTGATTCATCCATCTTGAAAAGAACGATTGTCATAAACACAAGGAATACCAGATGGTAAACATTTGGTAAGGGCAGGTTCAGGTATTTCACCGCTTCCCCGAAAACGATCGGCCAGGTGACGGCGTGCATGCCCATCTTGTAAAGGTCCCCGTAACCATATGGTTTCTTAAGAAGCAGAGAAACAAGCCAGACCACGAAAGTCAGGGCCAAAAGCCCGATGAGTATGGCGATAGTCCAGAAGAGCGAGCCGAAAAAAAGGAAGAATAATAAACCGATTGAGACGAACCAGTCGACAAAATAGACGGCACGGGCGGCATATGGCCTGACGTTGTCAATGAGAAAGTCGTATTCGTTTCGGTCGAAGGAAAAGCCGCTCTTCAGATCCCGGAAATAGAAAACTGAAGTCTGGGATATTTGGCTGTCTCTAAACTTTGACGGATAAACCAAAGCGTTACGGGTTGCCAGCACATAGGTATTGTATTTGGGATAATCCTCAATTGATCCCTGGGTGTCGATAATCACGAAGTGGCGGCTGTCCCCTCCCCTTAAATTCCGGTCGAATTGGATGTAATAGGGTTCCTTGACGTTTGTAGATAATTGCCCATTCTCCACCTTGAGTTCAAGTTCCTCGGGATAAAAACCTTGGGCGTAGGATATTACCTGGTTAACCGCAGGTGTAATTTGCGGTCGGTTGTGGATATATGCCCCGACCAACCCGATGGTCTTTATTACGAAAAATATAAATACCAGGAACCAAAGGTATTTAAGAGAAAAACTGAATTTAGCGGATGCCACGTCGCGGTAATACTTAAGGTCAAAAAGCGATCTTTTGAATGAGTAAAAAAATGTTTTGAAAGGTCTCATATTAATAAATAATATATGAAATGATTGATTGCGTCAATATTATTTGCCAAATTTACTTTTTATAAAAAAGTTATAAGGAGAATCTTAACCACCGTGGAAGAACCCTAATACACGCATTGATTCAATAGTTTAAAAAAAATTGTGACATAAGAATTATGGTATTTGTCTTTGTTTTCCGGCCTTGTTAATATGATTTTATATGGATATCTCTGATCGTGACCTTAATATCATCGGGGCTTCGCTTTATCTTTGTGAAGGAACTAAAGAAAGGTTAGTAATGAAAAATAGAAAAATATTCGCAGTGGAATTTACAAACACCGATCCCAGAGTAATCAAAATGTTTATGTTGTTTTTGAGAAGAATAATAATTCCCGATGAAGAAAGAGTAAAGGCTGAACTATTTTTGTATCCAGATCTTAATGAGAAACTGCTCAAAAATTATTGGTCTAAAGTGACGAATATTCCTTTGAATAGATTTCAGAAAACAATTTTTTTCAAAAAGAAAACGTCTTTATTTAAACATAATCCCTTAGGAACGATAAAGATTAGATATAGCCACAAAGAGCATTTTTTGAAAATTAAGGGTATAATTAATAGCGTCTTTGGAATAGGAGAAGTCGCCTAGCTGGTTTATGGCGCAGACCTGGAAAGTCTGTATGACCGAAAGGTCATCGCGAGTTCGAATCTCGCCTTCTCCGCATTCATTTTTTTGGTGCCATTCTATTCACTAAAAACAATATTCCTAATGTAAGAATTGAGAGTAATTGAGATATATAAGGTATCCAAATAATTTGCACAACTAATACGGTCGCCAATAACACATTCTTTATTGATGTGGTTGTATGGTTATCAATCATCTTCTTTAAGAAAAAAATAATTAAAACGATTGTTATCGCTTGTGTAAGATAAGGAAAGAAAACTAATGGAGTCGGCAAATTTGCAATAATTGCCAGTAACAGGTATTTATTAGTCCTATCACTATCTGCAAATTCTTCTTTAATAATTTTTATAAATTCAAGCAAAATATTATTTTTCATATTAGTAATAGTTTATATTATTCTATATATTTGTAAGTATGATGAAGAAAATTCCATATATTGCAAGAAAACTGTTAGAAGGTATGTTCTACGTCTTTTTATTGACTGTTGCAATTTGGTTTATCCAGGATTTAGCTAAATATTCATTTTTATTTTGGTTGATTTTAGTAATACCACTTTTGATTATTTTTTGTAAAGCAATCAACCATTACGATAATACTTGGTTAAAAGGTTTGATTGCTGAAACCGATATGCAAAATGAGCTAAAAAAACTTCCAAATGGTTATGTGTTTGTCAAAAATATAGAAACAGCTAAAAATGGCAACATTGATTATGTAGTTTTAGGGCCGAATGGTGTCTGGTCAATAGAAGTCAAAAGTCATAGCGGAAGTATCGAATTTGATGATCAAAGATTGCTTCATAATAAACGGCCTTTTGAAAAGGATATATTAAAACAAGCACTTTACCAAAAAGAAATGCTGGAGGAATACATACGGACTCAACTAGGCATAGCCTTTCCTGTCAAACCAATGATTGTTTTTTCAAGTCCAAAAGCATATCTCAAGTTAGGTATGAAACCATGTGAAGGTGTATATGTAATTCAAAAACGATGGCTGTTAAATTTGATTATTAAATCAAATGATGTTTCTTTAAGTAAAAATACAATGTATGGAATAATCTCAATTTTAAAACCACTTGCGAAAACACTTTTTGTCCCAACTGTTTATGAGATAAAAAAAATAATTAATAATTATTGAAATAATTTCCAACATCGTTCTATATCCTCCGCAACAACCTCACAAAGCATTCTTAGGCCATACTACTCACCTATAATTTTTAATTAATAATGCTCTCACAGTGCTATATAATACATCTGACATGTCACTCATTGAAAGAAGTACCGGTTACCATAATATCCGGATAGCAGTAAATTCTAGTCAAATTGAGGTTCCAGTAAAAGCTATGCAGGAAAAATTTGGCATTAAGCTTTTTATTCGTATTCCTGAACTAGAATATCCTGAAGAAGCCGTTATCGGCAAGAGATTAATTCACTTTGGTCTTCCGATCCAGGATGAGAATGTCGGCGACACGTTTGCCCTAACAAGAATTGTTGAAAACGGACATTATATTCCCGGTATTTCTGAGCTTTCTCCCTTGCTTTCGTTGAGAAATATTTGGGCGGGTCATTTGACCGATGTTGTTGGTATGACGACAATAGACGAAATAGATTCCGGATTATTTGCCCATACGATTGGGAACATTAAAAACATACACGAACTTCGAGAAAGGATCCTTATTAGATATAGACATTCATTGCCGACTTTGAGTGACAGTCAAATACTTGAACAGGGAATTTCAATCAGAGAAATGGAATTTGACAGGAGATTGGCAAACCTTGTAATCTAACAGATAGTTTTTTTGCCATGCAATACACCATATTTCCATTTGTTATCCGTTAACAGGTAAGCAGACCATAAGGATTAAAAAGTTCCAGACTCCCCTGCTCCACAAACTTTTTTAGACTTGATATACTCTTAATTATGAATAAGCAAATATCAGAAATGTTTAGTAAGAGCACCTTTAGTATTTCAAATGAAAAGTATATCTACGCAAAAGTAAAATCGCTTCCCTCAAATCCGGAACACTTCATGGTCTCACAAGATAAGGATGAAATAACGGTGGTGACTGACAAAAATAATATTTCATCGCTGGATATAATCGAGAAGAATAATAATTTATGGAGACTTGTTTCCTTGAATTTGGAAACTCCCTTTATGGCCGGTACTTTGGCTACTATAAATTCCGCTTGTGCGAAGGAAGGATTGAATAATTTAATCGTTTCAACTTACTCCAAAGATTACCTGATAATAAAAGATTCGCAAATAAATCAGATCAAGGAAGTTCTGATTAAGCTAGGTTTCAAAGAGGATTAATCAAATAAACTACCTCGTTTTGCCATACCTCCACGTGCTACCAAATAATCCCATAGATTCATTTAGGGGTTGACGAATAAAAATGAGGAGTTATAATGATTCTGACTATGGATGAGACAGCAACCACATTCCCGACGATGACTCCGAAGAAAAACAAAACACCTTTCATTGTTTTAATTATTGTATTGGTATTAGCCGCGTCGGTTGGAGGATACATGTATCTGAACCAGCAAAAAAATACCGAAGAGAAAAAAGAAACCGTCGTTGCAACCGTTACTCCGACTCCAACAGACAAGCCAGAAGTGGATAAAACTTCAGTCAAGATACAGGTAATCAACGGCACCGGTACCCCCGGCCAAGCAGGCGAAGTCGTTGAGGCCTTAGAGGAGGCGGGATACAGCGCCGATAATATCGAAACCGGAAATGCCGAAGAGTACGACAACACCACAACGACAATTACAGCCCGTGCAGATTTTGAGGACGTGGCCGATGATATAAAAGATCTCTTGGAGATAACGTTTGATAATATAAAAGTTGAATCCACCGAGCTTGATGAAGACAGCGAGTTTGATATCGTCATCGTGACTGGAGGAAAAATATTTGAGACCCCAACCCCATCGCCTGAAACAACAGAGGTACCAACGCCAACTGTTGAAACTACAGTCACTCCTTCTCCAACCTTAACCCCCACCCTTACGCCTACTCCAATATCATAAGGGATTTGTGAATTTCAGTACTGAAAACAGCAACTCGTTTTGATTTTGATTCAGAAAGGACTGCTAATCATAAAGCTTTCTTTGACGTTGTCGAAGATGATGTTGATTTTTCCCTGGAGTTCTACGGGCATATCGCCGTTCGGGTGCGAGAATATGTAGACGATGTTTCCTTTTTCCCCAATTTGTTCGTATGCATCAGCATACGGTGACTTTAGCATCTCGTCATACTGGACTTTGGTATATTCGGCAATGCTGAATATTGGTGAGCCCGTTCCCTCACAAGGAGATTCATCGGAATTTTGACTCCCCCTGAAGCAAAAGACATGAACTCGCCTTCCCTCGTCAAAATCCAAGGTTGCATAGATACTATTTTGGTATTCGGTATCGACAAATACCGAGAATAATCCGTCCATTGAGAATACCTGTCCGGTCATCCACTCGTTATTATCTGTTACGGTTTCACTTGTTGGCGTGTTGGACTTTTGGGATGTCTCTTCCGCATCCATGTACATCATCGTTTTGACGAAGACTACCTTATCGTCCTGAGTGCCGACCGAAACGAGATTACCGAAGTTGTGGATTGTGGCGTTTTCAAGGAGGCTGGAATCAATATTAGAGGTGACATACGCTTCTACCCCAACAATTCTTTCGATGTCCGAAACAGTTTGTGCAGAATAGAAGGCATTAGGCTCGATTTTGGTGTAAAAAAGGTTGGGATTTTCCGGTAACCCGAATTTCTTATGAGTTCTCGATTCAAATGCACCGTCCTTGAATGTGAATATTTCATCCATTAAAGGGTATTGCCAAATCTCTTGCCTTGCCTCGTCTGGAAACATGACTATGGTATATGAATGGGGTAAACCGAATGCGTTGACGACTTTCTGTTGGTCTTTAGAATAAGCGCTGGTTTTTAGAAACGGCAGGTAGGAAAGAATTATATTCCGGTTTGTATACATCATCAAGGCGAGTCCGCCAACGACCGCGATCGACAAAACCGTTACGACCAGTTTTTTAAAAAATGACGGTTTACTCACTGTATTATTGTGTTTCATTTTCTCGGCTTTAAAGTATAACGATCAGTTGAATTGGGGTCGCAAGTTTCTTTGGGGTAAAGATAAATCGTCTCGCCGTCAAAAAGGAAGCACTGTTTTTTTCCGATCTGGGAAAAATATCGCTCCTGCACGACCTGTTGATTAAGGTATTCTTGGGGTGCGCCGGTCACATTGGTTACTTCAAGCATTCCCTTACCTTTTGAATCAAGCGTATATTTTAATTCAAATATATGTCCGTAATTCTGGATTGCTTTGCCGTTTTCCATAAACCGATAATACCGATACTCCCAAAGTGCTTTTGAAGCGGTAGATGGGACGTCGTCTTTCCACTTCTTAATCACCCAATCCCCCAATATCGACTCAGGGTCGACCTTTTTTATTTCATGAGTGCTATTATTCTTAGCCGTGTTCCCAGGGTTTGAAGTGTCGGTATCCAATCCTGAAAGGGCGTCCTGCTCGTCGATATTGAAACGGGCAGGATTCTCGTTTACTAATCCTCCGAGTTTCTTTTCATATTCTTCACTTGATATTTTGTCAGCTTTTTCCTGCTCGTCAAGGTCGCGGATCATCATGGCCAGTTCGTCGTTTAGTCCGACTAGCTCCTTTGCCTTTTGTCTGGCATCCACTTTGGCAATTTCTATGTCGACCGACTCGCTCGATTTGGCGGCAACTTTCCACATAGTAATGTCGTCAACAGATGAAGACCCGACCGCTTGCCTGATGGCTACTGTTGTGTCGATTGAACCGTCGATAGCTCCGGCAATCTGACCACCCAGTTCCCCAATCTTTGAGATTCGGTCGAGGTTACCGATAACTGCCCCTTTTACTAAAGACGCAAACTCTTTGCGGGCGGTTCTTGTGATCATCGTATCCTGCAAGGAATCCATTTTTTCATGGGTTTCTTCAAGTTTCTGGGCAACAAGAAGTTTTTTCTGCCTCAAGTCCGGGTCGGTCTCAAGTTCAGCTTTTTCCTTAAGTAGTTTGGCGGTCTGGTTCATCTCAGACAGGGACTCGGCGACAACCGTCTTATCATAGGCGAGATTGGTAGTATTTACGCCGGTGTTAATATAACTGCTGATGGAGAAGATAATTGCTGCAGCCGATACGATTGCGGTCGTAATCATTAAAAAAATTATATCACTATTAATAAACCAATTCTTACCTATTTCTTACGCAAGTCAACAAATGATTGTCTGTATAAAAAAGTAACGGGTAAAAAATATCATTTAGAAACTTATAAAAATATATTCATAGCGGCAAATTCCAGCAAGATATCGCTTTTAATTATAAGGAAGCAATTTTTTTGCTCTTCATTATTAATGATTTATAGTCGTCTTTTGATAATATTATTGCCTGTAAAGTGAAAAAACTTTGATTATAATTATCTGATCCTTATGAGGAAAATTTTAATAATCGTACTGGCCGTGCTTTTTGCCTTCGGCCTTTCGCATACCCTGAAAACCTATTACTTTGGAAAAAAGGCTTTGGAAGCACCGGTCGTCAAGCCGCCCCCCGAAAAGACCGCCTTCAATTTTCTTCTTTTGGGGTACGGTGGCGGTGTCCACGAAGGGACGTATCTGACGGACACGATGATGGTCGCCCACATAAACATAAAGACAAAGAAAGCCACCCTCATCTCGATTCCCCGTGATTTATGGGTCAAGCTTCCGACAAAAACCGAGGAGGGCTTTCATACGAAAATAAATGCGGTATACCAGATAGAGCTTTTTCCCAAAAACTATCCGGGACTGGACCGGAAATTTATGGGTAAGGAAGACGACGCCAAGCTGGTTGAAACGATTGTTTCACAAATTACGGGGCTTGAAATAGACGGCTACCTGAGCGTCAATTTTGAGGGTTTTACTAAGGCCATAGATATCTTGGGAGGGATAGAGGTTGATGTTCCCCGGTCATTTACCGACGACGAGTATCCGATCGAGGGCAAAGAAAAGGATCTCTGCGGCCAAGACGAACTGTTTGAGAAGGCCAAACCATATTTGTCACCTACTGAAGTTCCTGCTGACAGGGAGGAAAAATTCAAGGAGGATCCGAAGATTGAAGAGTTTGTTAAGAACGCCACCTCCGAACCTGAATTGGCATTCCCCTGCCGCTACGAAAAACTGGAATTCACAAAAGGGATAACTCAAATGGATGGGAAAACGGCTCTTAAGTACGCCCGAACCCGCCACTCGCAAACCGATGGCGGAGATTTCAACCGCGCCCAAAGACAACAGCAGATAATAACGGCCGTTAAGGACAAAGTGTTGTCCATAGGTTTTGTTCCCAAGATAATTCCCCTGATGGATCAGTTTAAGCAGGACGTGAAGACCGACATAGGGCTTAACATTATTAAGAAGTTTATAGGAGAAGCGGATAACACGAGCGAGTACAGGACAACGACCGTTGTCCTGTCTGATGAGAACGTTCTTGAACATTCAGTGTCAAGTGACCGCCAATACATTTTGATTCCGAAAGAAGGAGAAGATAGGTGGGATGGACTCCGGGGGTTTATTCGTAACATAATCAGAGGCATCACTCCGACGCCGGAAGCTTCCCCTTCGGCAACGCTTGATTAGGTAGAACGTTCCGCAGACCCGTCTCCTCCGTTAAATTGTTGGCTTCCCGATGAGAAAAGCATAAAAGTGTAATAGAAATTACATAAAATTCTAATCCCTAAATATAGATTAAGGAAATATATTAAATACCGACAACGCTGATGGTTGTCACCATATGATAATTTTAATTGAAATTGTTTCTAATCTCCAGTAAAAGTATCCATTCTATATTTTGCTATAATGACTGGGTGACAAAAATAAAACTTACAATAACTGCTTTTGTTATAGGTGCTTTAATCATGGTTGTCGAACTCCTTGCTTCAAGGCTAATCTCGCCGTATCTTGGTTCAACAATACTCACGTGGACAGGTCTTATAGGGGTAATGTTGGTGTTTATGTCTCTGGGATATTGTTGGGGTGGCAAACTTTCGCGGAATGCGAACATGTCAATGCTTTCGCTAATTGTTCTTGGATCTGGGTATTCAATCATACTTGTTGCCGTATTTAAAGACGTTATTTTAACTGGGATTTCTTCCATGCCTTTTAGTGAAGAATTGAAAGTAATAAGTGCTGCCTCTGCAATCTACAGTATTTCTTCACTGCTTTTTGGTGCGGTCTCGCCAATAGTACTCAAATTGTCGGTTAATAAAATCGAGGAAGCCGGTGAAAAATCAGGATTTTTGTGGGCAGTATCGACTATGGGTAGTATTTTTGGAACGTTTATCACAGGTTTTTGGCTTTTACCCAACATTGGAAGTCTAAAGCTAGTTTATCTGACATCATTAATATTATCTGCCCTATCGATCTTATTGATTTCAAAAAAGTTTTTAATCCTTAAGGTTTTACTGTTGATTCTGTCGGTTATTGGCTTATTGACGGGATGGCATATTGAATATAAGGATGAAAATATGATCGCCGATATCGAGACAGCAAGCCATCGAATAATAATCAAAAAAAAGGGAGATGTAAAGATTATGTACATCGACAGAAGTGCGAGTTCGATTTTAGTCGAAGGAGAAGTAGATTTGCCCTTTACCAATTACTATAGATATTTTGACTTGATGTTTTGGAACAAAAAGAATGTTAATAAGGTGGTTATGATCGGCGGGGGAGCAATGACCTATCCGCGATATCTGTCCCGTAAATATCCAGATGTAGAACTAACAGTCGTCGAAATTGATTCCGAAATGTCTGAAATAGCCGAAAAATATTTTGATTACGAAAAGTCCGATAATATCACGGTCGTAAACCAGGACGGAAGAGTTTTTCTGGCACAAAGTAAAACTAAATACGATGCTATTTTGATTGACGCTTTCCAAGGAATCGTACTTCCTTTTCATTTGGTGACAAAAGAGGCCCTACTTACGACAAGAAATAGGCTGAGTGACGACGGAGTGGTCGTAACAAATGTTATTGGAGCCGTTGAGGGCAAAAATAGTCAACTTTTCAGATCGGTGTTGACGACATTTAAAAGCATATTTAAGGACATTAAAGTTTTTACGGTAAAAGGCTACGATGATATGGAAAGAGTTCAGAATCTGGTAATCTTGGCTTCAAAAAATAGTTTTTTAAAAGAAAGCAATTTAGAAAGCAGCGAAAAATCCATATTCATGAAAAATATTGTAAGTCAACAAATTCTTCCGGGCGATCTTTTGACTGATGATTGGGCGCCAGTCGACTACTGGAGTTATAGACAAGAAAAAAGATAAGTTAGTCGGGTAGGATGGAATCCTTGATTTACATGTTGGTAATTTCTTTAAAAAATATGTATTTTCCAAGCCTTCTTGGTAGAACAACTTTTTACTTATGTTGTTATGGAACCTAATCTTCGTCAATCAAACAAGAATCTATTGACTCATTTCCTTTAGTTTTTAGTGAGGCAAAATATTTTTTTAGACGACTTTAGTTTAAAATAAGGAAGGTATAATTAAGAAGTTGAATGAAAAAAATAGTCGTATTCCTATTGCTTGTAATCGTAATCGTTTCCGCATACTTTGGAATAAGTTACCTTGATGAAGGTCGGATCATTTCCCCCATAGGAAAGGGAAAAATATTGGGAGAAAAAAAGTTGGCTCCATACACGTATACGGCTTTGAAAATGACGGATTTTCCGGGAAGCGAAATCAGTATTGACAAGCAACTCAAGGATGAAGAAGATTTTTTGTCTTACCTCTATTATTTCGATGTCCGGGGTAAAAAGGTGAGCGGTCTGATGAACGTTCCCAAAAATCCTGGAGAATACCCGCTCATCGTTATGATCAGAGGATATGTTGATGCGGAAATATATTCGCCCGGTGTCGGCACTAACCGAGGGGGCGAATATTTGGCCCAAAATGGGTTCATTACTCTGGCTCCTGACTTTCTGGGATACGGGTTTTCGGACAAAGGTTCATCGGACCCGATGGAGGACAGGTTCCTTACGTATGTCACCGCCTTGGAACAGATAAGCTCCTTAAAGAATTTGAATCAAGCACTTGAGAAAAAATCATTGGCTGCCCGGTATGACAACAATCATTTGGGATTATGGGGTCATTCAAACGGCGGTCAGATCGCCCTGTCGGTTCTTGAAATAACGGGAGAGGAATATCCGACCGTTCTTTGGGCACCAGTCTCAAAACCATTCCCCTACTCGATTCTTTACTACACCGACCAAGCAGAAGACTACGGAAAATCCTTGAGAAAACTGGTCGCCGATTTTGAAAAGGATTACGACGTTGACAAATACTCGGTTGCCAATTATCTTGACTGGATAAAGGCGCCTATCCAAATTAACCAGGGCGGACTTGACGAGGAAGTTCCCCAAAAATGGTCTGACAATCTATTTGAAACGCTAAAGGAAATGGAAAAGGATGTAGAATACTTCACCTATCCTAAGGAGAACCATAACTTCAACCAGGGCGAATGGCCTTTGGTCATGGAGCGGACGATGGGTTTTTACAAGTCAAAATTCGAGCAATAAATATGCTAAAAAATCTATTGCTGTTTTTGATCGGTCTTGGCATCGGTGTTGCGGTCTTTGTGATCGCTCTCGGGTACTACGCAAAATCTTCTCCCGGTGGGGAGAAGTTTTTGAATCCCTTGGGACTTGAGAAACCGGAGGCAATCGGGTTCTTGCCCTATTGGCTCGTTGACCGAGAAGGTGAAGATTTTTTTGGAGATTTGGATGAGGTCAGTTATTTCGGTCTGACAATAGATCATGATGGGACGATTATGAAACGGACCAAGCCGACGGAGACCGAACCGGGATGGCTGATGATGCAGTCTAAGAAAATAGCATCGATCCTAAAGACTGCAAAAGAGAAACGAATAAACCGGTCTCTCGTTATCTTTAGTGGCGATCAAGAGACGATCGATCGGCTTATGGGAGACCCGGTCAAGCACGCAAAAAACCTTATAAATGAGATTTCCCCAATCATTGACGAATACGGATTTGAAGGAGTCAACATAGATATTGAAAGCGTCACTATAGCATCTGAATCCGCAAGACAGAACTTCACGTCTTTCATGAAAACGGTTGATGAAGAATTGAACAGAAAAAACGAATCGGTCGAGTTGAGTATCGACGTCTCCCCGACGGCCATGCTTAAACCTTACCTTATTGATGTCCAGGCAATTTCCGGGTATGTCGATAAGGTAATATTCATGACCTACGATTTCCATTATCCTGGTTCATCGGTGACTGGGGCCGTTGCCCCGAATAATGGCGCCGGGGTCACGGCCGAATTTGATACCGAAACGTCGATAGAACTCGCCCTCGGAATCCTTGAACCCAGGAAAATAATCTTAGGAGTTCCTTTATACGGATACGAATGGGAGACTCTGAAAGACGTGCCCGCTTCGGCCGTCATTCCCGGATCTGGCATTACGGCGAGCAACATGAGAGTTGAAAAATTATTGAGCGAATGCGCAACATGTAGCGCCCAGTTTGACCCGATTGCGAAGGAGTCTTATCTAATCTATAAAAACGAGGAAACAAACACCTACCACCAGATTTTTTATCCGGACAAGAGAACAGTTGAGGAAAAAGTGCGGCTTGTCAAAAAGTACAAACTCGGCGGGTTGGCTTTGTGGGCTTTAGGGTATGAAGGTGAGACGATTCTTGAATCACTTAAGAATCTTTGATGCTCATTTGTTCTTTATGTTTATGGCCGTCCTTTGGTCGCTGTCGTATTCGTAGGTCTCCCCTTCCCTCAATTCAAATACTCGGCTGACGTATTCAAGATCGTTAAACCCGATAGTCGCCGTACCCGTGAGGGGCGAAATGCGGATCAGGGAGTCGCCTTCAGTAACGGTGACTTCGATATTTCCATTATCCTTTGTCAATATCGCGCTTCTTATCCTTATGGATAAGGGCACGTCACCCGCAATTTTGTATTCAACGAAACCCTTCGTTTGATTGACGACAAAATTAACGGGCAATGTCTGGATAAAAGACAGGTCAGCATTTTCGTTAAGGGATATCGATCCTAATCTCGGGAAATCTATCCTGACCGAGCTGTTGTCCTTGGTAACGAGTCGCTCCCCTTGCTGGATCAAGACGTTATCCGAAAGCGCCGCCGGTTCGGTCGCCACCCGCGATTCCCAAAGAAGTTCTCCCCGACGATCAGTAATTGTTCCTTTTATGGATTCGGACGGAGCCGGCTCTATTGAAAATGACGATGTCGGCCGGCGCTCTTTCACGACCGTTTCGGGCGGCTGCTCTTGGGTCTTGAAAATCGTGAATCCGGATACGGCCGCCACTCCGACAAGGAAACCTATAATCAGCATTCTTAAGTCTTTCATGGGTAAGTCAATTATAGTAAGGAGTTATCCAAAGTTCTATAGCCTGCAGGACATTTCTCATTATTTGACAAATATTTAATGTACATTAATCTCCGCGGTTCGGCTTTGATATAATTTCCCAAATGGATTCCATTTTTATATTCCTCACTTTTTTGCTGGCGGCAATCTTGAGCTCTATGTCCGGCGCCGGCACGTCAATAATAACCCTACCGGTACTCATTTCCTTTGGCGTCAGTCTGCCGACCGCGATTGCCATAAACCAGATAACCGGTGCTTTTTGGGTTCTTCCCGCTTCGTACAACTACCTCAAAAACAGGAAGAAGGATTGGTATTTCATGATATTATTCACTTTAATTGGTTTTTTGGGAGTGTATCTTGGGGTCGCTACCAACATCAATATAGAACAAAGATATTTGGAAATAGTTATCGGCCTGATCATCATTGGTCTTGTCGTCTATACGTATCTTAATAAGGGGCTGGGTTTAAAGGAGACCGACAAAAGTCGTACGACTCTTCAGAAACTGGCCGCTTATCCGTTTGCCCTAGCCTTGGGTTTTTACGAAAGCTTCTTCGGTTCCGGAAACGGAATCCTGTTCACGATCACGACCTTCCATACGAGGGGCTTCGACTTTATCGATGCTTTGGGCCATTACTACTTTATCGTGTTTTTTTGGGTCCTATTCTCTTCTTTCCTTTATGCCAAAAGCGGATACTATGATTTAGGGTTGACGATTCCGGCCGTAATAGGAGGAGCTTTAGGAGGTTTTATCGGATCGAAACTCGGCAGCTATAAAGGCAACAAGACCATTAAGGTCGTTTTTGTACTTCTTGGATCTTTCCTCGGATTGAAGCTCATTCTCGGCTTTTGATGGACTTACATTAACTATTACTTTTTACCTATTAGTGTCACCAAGACAATCTTGACATTTCTTACAAAAATACTATCCTTAATGTCCAATAAGTTAATAATTAATTTTTTTTATGAAAGGTAATATAGAACCGGTTTGCTGTCCCAAATTTAATCCCGTTCCCTGGGATAAGAAAACCATTCAATGGAAAAACAAGAAGTTCATCAAGGACAATGTGTTTACTATCTTTTTTATGCCGATAAATTTCGGCCAGGTTATGACCAAAATGTCAAACAAAGTCGAAAAAGAAGGGGCAAAGTTTGTCGATAACCTATGCCTTTCGGACCACACATCGATGTGGAACATGAACCTTTATCTTGCTGTAGACAAAAAAATTGAAGGCGCTAAAAACGTCACCATAACCGGTAAATTTTTGACGAAAGTCTATGAAGGCGATTTCAAGGACACAGGTGTTTGGGCCAAAGATTTTGAATCATACGCTAAAAGCAAAAAGGCAAAGGTCAAAAAAATGTACATGTGGTACACGACCTGTCCCGGTTGCGCCAAAAAATACGGCAAGAACTACGTCGTCATAATTGGCAAGCTGTAAACAAGCTGTTATTTTCCGGTCAGAATGTCGATCTGTTCCGGATTGTATCCGACAACAGTGTCATCCCCTATCCATAACTGGGGTACCCCCATCTGTCCGGATCGCTCAACCATTTTGACGGCCCACGACTGGTCGCTTGAAACGTCTATCTCGCGATAAGCGATTTTTTTCTCCTTAAGGTAATCCTTGACCATGTGGCAGTACGGGCAGGTTGGTGTCGTAAAAACGATTACGTCCTTATTGCCCGAAGATTTTTCCTTGGGTTCCTTTTTGGCTTCCTTGACAAGCGCGAGATAATCCTCTTTTGAGGAGACTCCCACTTTTTGTCCGGTGATCTTGCCGTTGTTGAAAAAAACAACCGTTGGAATACTCATTACTCCAAAGGCTCCGGCTAACTCCGGTTCCTCATCGACGTTTATCTTCACGTATTGAACTCCTTTGTCCCTATTGTCACGACTCAATTCCTCCATGAGTGGAGAAAGAATTTTGCACGGCCCACACCAGTCGGCGTAAAAATCCACAACGGTCACTCCTTTGAAGTCGATGACTTCGCTTTTGAAAGAATCTTTCTTTATCTGTTTCATATTTCTTTTTGGTAATTGTTAATTAAATGCGATATTGTCTTGTTCTGTTTTTTAAGTCCCGTAATCCAGGTCGCCAAATATTTCTTTCCCGAAGCGGTTATTCCGTAAACAGTCCGGGCCGGACCGAGCGAACTTTTGGAAACCTTTTTCGAAATATATTTGTCTTTTACCAGGCGGTTCAAGCCCCGATACAGGTTTCCGATATTCACCTGACAGTCGCAGCTTTCTTTGAGCATTTTGTTGAGCTCATACCCGTAACTTGGCTTTTTCATTAAAAGAAAAAGAACGCACGGTTCAAAGAAATTTTCAACGACTACCTGCGGACAAAATTTTCTCATATTGGCTTATAACTATATGTAAGTCTAATATAGTGAAATAATTTTGTCAACTCAATATTTGATATACTCATCAATATGATATACGTCCTCGTTGACATCGACGAAACTATGCTTTCGGTCCCCCATGGCATAAACGCCAAAACCTCAGCTATCATGTTTAAAGAAGTATTTGGGATAGATGCTCACGAGGAGATGATTGACAACGTCGGAAAAACAGAAATGGGGATAATTAAAGAAGTTCTTGCGAAGTTTGAGATCGATAACGGCCGAATACCCGAGTCCGCCTACAGGATTTGGGCCGAGGCATTGGATAAAGAGTTGAAAACCAATCCCGTCAGGATTCTTCCAGGAATGAGCGAGTTCTTAAAGGTACTTTCAGGTAAACCGGAAGTCAAACTTTTTCTTTTAACCGGAAACTCCCCTTGGAGAGCCGAGTCAAAACTAAAATCTGCTGGATTCGATAAGTATTTCCGCAATTCAGCAACTGGAGAGTTAGTTGGTGTTTTCGGGGATATGACTCCCAAAAGGGAGGAACTTTTTACAATCCTTAAAAAGCGCACAAACCCCGAGGATTCCTTTGTGGTAATTGACGATTCTCTCGTAGGCGCCAAATTGGCCAAGGACAATTACTTGACCATGATTGCCGTTGAAACCGGTAAGGCAAAAAAAGAAGACCTTACTCCATATACAAAATACATTTTCCCGGATCTGGGTGAGGATAGGTGGAAGGAAGCGATCGAGATAATACTCGCTTAATACCGTTTATCCAAGAATCATAATATGCTAGAATGTAAGAATGAAAAACTGCGCTAGTTCTGGAAATGCCATTTACGGCCTGGGTG
>CAZUBL010000023.1:0-16239 GCA_964618685.1 uncultured Gammaproteobacteria bacterium
TCCCAACTTGGGTATAAGGATTATTCGGATCATTGTCAAAAGAGGTTTTCCCGGGCGGACTATAAAGTAGCGCCAGATTTCCCGGATTGCTTGTTGTATATTTGAGAGCGTCTATCAGCCCTCTTTTATACGCACCTCCCCTTTCCCTTTCGTCCAAATATACCGGAGTATTGTTTGGGTAGACCAAAATTTCATTTTGCAAACCCAATCGGTAATGATAAGGAATTGATACGACATTATCTTCAAGCACGTGGTTGACATAAGAGTCAAGATTCCTGTTTAAAGCCTCGGCTCGATCCTTAAGAGATAACGTTTTTAAACCTTTATATTCGGCTGGATTGAAGCTCCATTTTTTGAGCGAGCTTCCCTCAGCGCGGTCTTGGGCTAACATAATACCCTGCTCGGGAATTGAAGTCTTGTCGGTCTTCGGACTCCCTGCTTTTATTTATAGGCAGGATACCGCTGCGGCACAGTCACGGATTTTAACCGTGTTCCCAATCACCCGGCATTGCTGCCGAGCTTGTCTTCCCCGGGCCTAAGCGGCCGCGAGTGACAAAAAACAAGACTAATTATTAAACTAAAATAATATAGTACTTGGGAAAATAAAAAGCAACATCAAAAAACTACAGCCTAACCTTCTTCTCGATGTTTAGGAGAATCCCAATTAGCGCAAAAGAAATAAGAAGATTGCTTCCTCCGTAGGAAATAAAAGGCAGCGGAACGCCGGTCAAGGGAAACAGCCCCGTCATAGCTGCCAGGTTAATAATCACCTGGAGATTAAAAAATGCGAATATCCCCCCCGCCAGGAGTTTTGAGAGCTTGTCGGGCGCCAATCTTATAAGGTGGTATATCTTATATACAAATACGAAATACAGCGCTATGAGAATGGCGCCGCCGATGAAACCGTATTCTTCCCCGATTATCGCAAATATTGAATCGGTGTGGGCCTCAGGGAGAAACAGGTATTTCTGCCTTGACGCTCCAAAACCGGAACCGATAAGTCCGCCGTTTGACAGGGATATCAATATCTGGTTTATGTGATACCCTATGCCCAAAGGATCAGACGAAGGGTCAATATACGCCATAAGACGGTTGTATCTGTAAGGCGACGATTTGATCAACAAATAAATTGCTCCAATAGCTACCGGAGCCATAAGAAATAGTTTCGTCAAGCTCATCCCGGCAAGATAGTAGATAATCAACGACAACATCATGACAATTATTGCCGTCCCCATGTCGGGCTGGAGGATTATGAGAAACAGAAGAAAACCGATAAGACTCAAAAACGATAAAAATCGCCTTTTTTCATGGCTTTTGAACCAACTCGCCAGGTAAACGATAACCGAAAACTTTGTCAGTTCAGTCGGCTGAACATTAAAAAATCCAAAGTCAATCCAACGCCTGGCTCCTCCCGCGGAAAAACCGATGCCGGGTATCAAAACAACAACCAAGAGCAATATCGAAACCGCCATTGATATAAAAGAAAGAAAATATAGATTCTTGTAATCAAACCGCGAAAAAAATATCAAAAGTCCGAGACCTAATACGAGCCAGGTTGCCTGAAGTTTGAAGTAATGAAGGCTGTTACCGGTTTCCGAAATTGCCCTGACTGATGATGCCTCAAATATAAATACCAGACCGATAAGGGACATGATTATCGGGATCGTCAAAAGCGGCAAGAAGAATTTATTTCGTATAAACAGTTTAATCAGCATCTGTCAGCATCTTTTTAACTAATTGGTTAAATTCGCGTCCGCGATGGAATTCATTATTAAACATTGCAAAAGACGTCGCTCCGGGCGAAAAGAGAACATAGGCGGGAGACCCTTCCGCTAAGGCAGCCGAGTAAGCAGCTTTTATAGCGTCATCAAGGTTGTTGTAACTTGAAACGATTTTGTCCGGGTACATCTTCTTAAGGTTGTCATAAATCTGTTCGGTAAAGCTTCCCTTTAAAAGAATTATTTTCCTTACTCTTTTTAAGTTATCCAATAACTCTTCAAACGGCAGGTTCTTGGAGTTGCCGCCGAGTATGAGGTAGATGGGTTTGTCGTTAAAGCTTTCTATAGCCCGAATCGTTGCAACCGGGGTTGTCGAGGTGGTATCGTTAATAAACGATATACCATTTATTTCACCAACCGTTTCCTGTCTAAAAGGAAGGCCTCCAAAATTCACTATGGTCTTAACCGCTTTTGAAGAGTCCAAGTTCAGGATTTCGGAAACCTTTAAAGCTGCTGCGGCGTTTTCAAGATTGTGCGATCCTTTAAGAAATTTAAGTTCATATGGAAAGCTATCCTTTCTAAAGGTTATTACCTTCGACTTAACGTCTATGGCCTTATCTTTGAAAAGGTCGTTTATGATCAGAGTATCGCCTTTTTTTTGATAAGCAAAAATTGCGGTCTTGTCGTAAAGGTAATCGTCAAGACTTTTATAATAATTCAAATGATCGGGATATATGTTGGTAAAAACCGCTATATTGGGGCTGATTTTTTTCCTATGGAATCCTGAAAGCGCCCAGGACGAAAGTTCGGCAACCAGATAGTCATCAGATGTGAGGCTTTTTAAATACTCTATATTCGATATTCCAGGAAGACCACCGCCTAAGTAAACAGACAAGCCTTGATTCTTTAGAACCTCGTAAATGAGATTTGTTGTGGTCGACTTCCCCCTAGTGCCCGTTATACCGATCATCTTTCCCTCAAACCTTGAGGCAACAAACGACATTTCCATCTCAACTGGTATGTTTTTTTCAACAGCCGCAACTATCTCCGGAGTTGTCCAAGGAACGCCCGGACCCTTGAAAATCAGATCAGTGGAAATAAAATCATCAACATTATGTTCGCCTAGTCTGTAAATTATTGAATACTGTCTGAGCTTCTCAATAGAAGGAGCCAACTGGGTCTCGTTTTTTTTATCGGTCACGGTGACTATCGCCCCCAATTCGGCAAAGAATCTGGCAATACCGGTTCCTCCCCCTTGTAACCCCAATCCGACGACCAATACCCTTTTACCATGATAGTCTCTTTTTAGCGAATCCATTATTGACGAAGCCATAATATATTCTACTTCATAAACGCAATCATCAGGCCGAAAATTACGAAGATTATGGAAACGAGCCATAAGCGCATGACTATTTTCGGCTCTTCCCATCCCTTGTACTGAAGCCAGAGATGGAAAGGCGCAACCGGGAATATTTTTCTTTTCAGAAACTTCTTGCCCAATAACTGAATAAGGGAAGAGCCTATTTCAATCACAAAAACCCCTCCCATTATGGGAAGAGCAAACGCCTTACCCAGAATAAGCCCGATAACAGCAAAAGTCGCACCAAAAGAAAGCGCTCCTGTATCCCCCATCCAAACGCGGGCGGGCCAGATATTGAAGTACAAAAACGCCAATAATCCTCCAAGCCATGCGGCTATAAAAAGCGATGTTGGAACGTCGAGAATCGACCGTGAGATGACCCAAAATCCGATTAGGGCAAACGTAAGAATACCTCCGGCTAACCCGTCCAATCCATCGGTGATGTTGACGGCGTTGGCAAAAGCCATGATAACAAACGACGAAAAGAGGATATAAAAGTAATTGAGGTTAAAGACCCCAAGATATGGCACGTGCATAAACTGTATTTTGAGGTCGGCAAAAAGCCAATAAGAGATAATTAACGAAAGTATTATCTCAAAAATTGCCTTATGCCTGATCCTGAGACCGAATATCCCGGTTTTCTTCCAAAAAAAGATTTTGTTGAGGTCGTCAAATAAACCAAGCATGCCGAAGGAAATAAACGTAAACAGGATTATTTTTATCTCTGAGGCAATTGAGGGATAGTTTGTCAGGATTTTCTTTTGCAATAGCCAATACATCAGAATAAAAAGAAAGAATACCAATGTGGTTGTTGCCAGAATAAGGATCCCTCCACCAACAGGTGTCCCCCTTTTATGTTTATTGTATTTGTCAAATATCGGAGTCGGTTTGTTGAAAGCGTCTTTTGTCTTTTGGGGTGCCCTTTGAAATTTCAGCTGGTAAAGAAAGTCTATAAAAGGGACTATTAAAGTGAAATTCAGGACGAAGGAGGCAAAAACCGCCAATAAATAAATTGAAATCATAATAGGGCTAAAATCCGTGGAACAAAAATTAAACAGGCAATAATAAAAGAGCCAGCCGCATAAATGAGCATAGCGGCGGCGGCAACATCCTTAGCGATTTTAATATCTTCTCTAATCTTGCGGTCAATCGCATCGGTAGTTTGCTCAAGTCCCGTATTCAAGGTCTCAATCACGAGACCGACAGTTATGAGCAAAATTATCATCAAAAATTCCTCATAACTTATCCTGAAAAACGCCGAACCGCAAAGGGCAAGTGCCGACAAAAAAAGGTGGATCCTGTAATTGGGTTGAGTTTTCAATGCCCAAATTAGACCGTCAATGGCGTGTCTGAACGAGATGGTGTGTCGTTTAAGCATAGATTATTTTTTCAATCTTTTCGGCAACTTTTTCCGAATCGTGTCTTAAAATGCTCCGGTATAAAATATCGGATACCGGTTTCTCCTGTTTTTCGTTGTCAATCAGGTCATCTTCTATTATTGTAATACCCTTTTGATTTCCTACAAGGTCATTTTGAACCGCAATCTCGCTGTATTTTTCGTAGCTTTTCAAGATTTCTTTGGTGATGGGGGCGCTATTAATCAATACGAAGTCCGGCGTCTTTCCTAGATATTTAACCAAGTCCGCAACATGATCTGAGGCCTTATATCCGGTCGTTTGCCCGGATTTGGTCATCAAGTTCATGATATATACAATCTTTGCCTTGCTTTCTGCGATTGCTTCTTTAACGCCCTTGACTAAAAGCACTGGGATAATGCTTGTATATAAATCTCCTGGGCCTATTACCAGGTATTCGGAATTCTTTATGGATTCAATGGCTTTTTGGTTTGCTTGTCCAGATGGCACTAGATAAGAGGTCTTTATCCTTGATTTCTCGGCATGATTCTCGTCAATTAGACCTTCACCCGTAACAATTTTACCGTTTTCGTATTCAGCCACCAAATGGAGCTTGTCCAATGTCACGGGATGGACCTTCCCCCTGATTTTCAATACGTAGGAAGCGGTATTAATGGCTTCGTCATAACTGTTGCTTACCTTTTCAAGCGCCGCCAAAAAAATGTTTCCAAAGTTATGTCCCTTCAGGTCGCCGTTCTCAAACCGGTAAAGGAAAAGCTTACGCCAAAGCAAAGGGGCGTCTGACAAAGCAACCAAGCACTGGCGAAGGTCGCCCGGTGGCAATACCCCCAACTGGTCGCGTAACCTTCCGGTTGACCCGCCCGAATCCATCATGGAAACAACTACCGACAGATCCAGTTTGCGATTTTTAAGACCCGACAGAACCACGAATGTACCCGTACCTCCTCCTATTACGGTTATTTTTTTCATATATTTTGATTGCGCCTTTCCTCGCCTCTTATGAGATAAGTCTCTTCCTCAAGGTCAAATCTAACTTTTTCTCCGGGCGCAACGATGCAATCCTTACCTATTTTGACCCCGGGAACGATAGTTGAGTTAACGCCGATCTTGCTTCTTGCCCCAATTACGGATCCCAACTTGTCCCTGTTGGTGTCAATGTTTTTGTCATCATACGAGGATGAAATAGTTTTTCCGTCAAATCTCAAATTGGCGGTAACCGCCCCTGCCCCCATCATCGATTTGTCGGCCATTACCGAATCGCCGACGTAATTACGATGTAGAAAGACCCGATTGCCGATATGGCTTCTGGCCACTTCCGAATACGATCCTATAAGACAGTCTTCACCGATTTGCGAATCCCTGATTAGGGAATAGTCGCTGACAACGGTATTATCGCCTATATAGGCCGGCCCGACTATTTTGGCAAAGTCTCCGACCCTCACGTTCTCCCCGATTATCACATTTCCGACTATTAAGGCTTTTTTGGAAATCTGGGCGGTGGCGGCAATCTTTTTTCCGTCAACCTTTTCAAGCATTGTTTTCATCATTTCAAGCACGTGCCATGGATATTTAAGGCTATTCCAATAACCTTCATACACATGGTAGTTCCGGTCGGCCGTTCCCGATAGTATCTTGTTTAAAGCTTGCTCGTAATGATCGTCCTTTGAAGTCTTGACCGATTCTATTGCTTGCGTAATAAGAGTAATATCTGAAAAATAATCTACGACCAGCCTAACCATATTCGAAGGCAGTTCATTAATTGAGGGTTTTTCGACGATTTTCACCAGGTTCTGCCTATCGTCAAACTTAAAATAACCGCCGCTAAAATATTCGTTCTGCTTCTTGCCGGTCAAGATTACCTTGTTCTTTGGAGCCGGTAACTTGGTTATTTTCAACAGGAACGAATAATCGAAAATATCGTTGGCATTGAAAATAACGGTTTCACCGGTAATATGGTTTTTTGAGGACATTATCGCGCCGGCCTGTCCAACGAGTTCTTCTTTTTGGACAATGATCTGAACGTCCCGACCATTTTCGAGGTTTTGAACCAATCGCCCGATGACAGTGGCGTACTCCTTGTGAACGACAACGGTTATTTTTTCCGCATACTTCTTGAGTTCGTTAATCTGATGAATAATCAACGGCTTTCCCAAAAAGTCAAAAAGAACTTTCCCTTCCAACGGCCAAAAACGGGTCGAATCCCCGCCGGCAAGTATCAGGGCATTTTTAATCTTTCTCATTGAGTAATTTTACCATTTTTAATAACGTATTGCTCCAATGCCTGTGCTAACCCGTCTTCCTCGACCGAGAGTGTCACAACGTCAGATTTTGACTTAAGTTCGGATCCCGCGTTTCCCATGGCGACTTTAAAGCCGCTAAGCTCAAATAATGGCAGATCGTTACCGCCGTCGCCGACGGCCATGACGTTTTCAGCCTTAACACCCAATATCACCAATAACTCCGCCATGGCGTTTTTCTTGGTGGCATGAACGTGTGTAACGTGAACGTCCATTTTTCCTTTTTCCCACGAGGCCATAGCGTGGGCGGCTACGTCCTTGATCTTCCGAAGCGAAGTAACAATTTTTTCTGCGTCTGACTTATCAACATACATAATGTAAATGACCCTTTCTGACTTCATATCCTTGATGTCTGCAGGATGCAAAAGCATCGGGTTGTCGCTTGTATAAATCTTGTAAGGCAAATGTTTTATCTCGCTTAATACCGCGTTTACACTCTCCTGACTCATGCCCTTTTCCCATAAAACGGCTCCTGTCAAAGGATCGACTATCTGACTTCCTCCCGAAACTATACAAGGTTCCGTAAGGTTGAGCATTTTTAATATCCTGGAGGCGTTATAGTATGGCCTGCCGGTAGCCGCCGACATTTTAACCAGTTTTTTGGCTTCAGAAACGGCATTGATGACCTTTTGTGAAGGCTCACCTTCCATTTTTACGGGAATTGCAGTTCCGTCCAAATCAAATACAACTGTTTTTATATCCATTTGTAGATCAAATTCTTTTAATGTCTCCTCCAATTTTGCCTATCTTTTCGATGAAGTCTTCATACCCGCGCTCCAGGTTGGAAACGCCGTTAACGATCGTTTCTCCATGCGTCAGGAGTGCTGCACAGGCTAGTGCCGCCCCGGCTCTGAGGTCCTTTATATTCATGACTCCGTTGTGAAGAGATTGACCGCCATGGATTCTTATTGCTTGGAGATATTCTTTGTTTTCCTCCCAATTGAAGTGGTAAAACTCCTTAGGATTCTTTATTTCTTCACGTAAAAAATCTATCTGGGCACCAATTTTTCTCAACTCTTCAACATAGGAGAACCTGTTTTCAAATACTCTTTCGTGAATAGTCGATGCGCCCTGCCCCGTCAAAAGCAGAATGGCAAAGCTGGGTTGCCAGTCGGTCATGAATCCGGGATGGGGTTCGGTTTCGACGTTGATGGGTTTTATGGGTTGTTGGTAAAAAAAGCGGAAACGGTTTTTATCGAGTTTCTCGATTCCTGCGCCGGTTTTTTTTAAGGCCTCAAGAAAAGAGGAAATTACCGATTCGCTGATTTCTCCGATCACAACGTTTCCTTTAGTTGCAACCGCCAATGTGGCATACGTCACCAACTCGTTTCTGTCGCTTATTATTTTGAAAGGAAACTTTTGAACAAGGGGGAGACTTTTGTTGACGATTATAGTATTGGCGTGTTTCTTTATCTTCGCTCCAGCTTCGGTCAAAAAAAATATAAGATCGTCAATCTCGGGTTCGGCAGCGGCGTTTTCGATAATAACTTCGCTATCGGTCATCAGGCCTATCAATATCAGAAGTTCTGTCCCCGTATGTGAGGGTTTTTCGAAACGGTATTTTCCGCTTGGCGGGGACTTCAACTTTGCTTTGTAGTAACCGGTCTCGGAGTTATACTCAACAACGACTCCGAACGACTTCATTCCGTTTATTATCCGATCGATCGGCCTGGCTCCCAACCGGCAGCCGCCGGGATTCGGTACTACGCATTCTCCAAAGCGAAACAGAAGCGGTGCAAAAAACATAAAAGATGCCCTGATTTTGGAGCCATAAAAAAGGTCAACCTCCTGGACCTTAAGATTTCTCCCGTCGACTTTCAGTTTATTTTTACCTATAAATTCGGCACTACCTCCTAATGACCTGACCAGTTCGATCAAGTCGGCAACGTCACTGATCCTTGGGATATTCTCAAGATACACTTCGGAATCAAACATGAGGGCGGCGATGATGGTTTTCAAGGCAACGTTTTTGGCGCCCGAAAGGGTAACTTCTCCCTTAAGCGGTTTACCTCCGTTTATGATAAATGAATCTTTCATATGACTATTACCTCCTCCTCTAATTCTACCCCATAATTTTCCTTTACCTTTGATTTAATCGTTTTGAGCAAAGTGATTAGATCCTCCCGTTTGCCTTCTTTTTTGTTGACGATGAAATTGGCGTGAATCGGAGAAACGTAAAAAGCTCCAACGGAATAACCTTTAAGCCCGCTTTTGTCGATAAGATATCCCGCTGAAGTTGTTGGAAGATTTAGTTTTTCCTTCTCTTTGAGGGATATGTTCCTGAAAAAACAACCTGATGAAGCTATTCCGAATGGCTGTGTCTTTTTCCGATAGTCCAATGCCCAGGCCGCCTTATCTTTAAGCATCTTGAGGTCGGTTTTCTTGAGGTCAAAGACCGCCTCAAGTACGATTTCTCCCGTTTTTTGGAGTATGGAGTTGTCGTAAGCGAATTGAAAGTATTCGCGATCTGCTTTTTTGACCTCTCCGTTTTTGTCTAGAAGATAGGCGTAAACAAGCCTGTCCCCGAAATAGATTGGAGGTTTGGTCCACTTGGAATTCATGTAAATAGCTCCTCCGACCGTTCCCGGCAGACCCTGGTGGTACTCAAAGCCTTCAAGCCCCGCAGAAACCGTCTTAGCAATAAGAAGTGAGACCGGATATCCTGAGGACACGGAAATCAGGGCATTTTTATCCGTCTCATGAAGTATTTTAAAGTCCAGGTAATTATTTTTAACGACTAATCCTTTTATTTCTTTTTTCAAAATCGCCAGGTTACTCCCTCCACCAAGCATAAACAATGGAAGATTGTTTTTGAGCGCATGCGTTTTGGCTTGTACCAAATCTAAGCGTGTCCTGGCCTCAATGAAGTATTGGGCTTTGACGTGGGTTTTGAGAGTCAGGTAAAGATATAAATCCTTGTTCTTTTCTATTTTTAGAGTAGGCTTATAGCCTTCGATTACTTTTATAATCTTGTCTTTCAATTTATAAACGTCCCCTGCCCCCATTGTAAAAATGACGTCGCCCGGCATGATTACCGTTAACAGATAGTCCATTAGTTTCGACTTATCATCAAAAGCAACGATCCTTTTATCCATTCTATTTTTGGCTATGTCGTGTGAAGTGATCTTGAATTTAGTCACGTCTTCACGGGCAGATGCGAATATCGGAAGCACCAGTGCCAGGTCGGCATTTGACAGACTTTTGGCAAAATCGTTAATTAAAGCTGACGTTCTTGAATAAGTGTGCGGTTGAAAAATAACAACAATTCGGCGTCCGGGAAACCTTTCCCTGGCCGCATTTATTGTTGTATTTATCTCCGACGGGTGGTGGGCATAATCGTCGAAAAAATAATAATTCTTATTTTTGAAGACTGCTTCGAACCTTCTCTCACTTCCTGTAAAACCAACGATGGCTTCCCGAATATCTTCAATTGCGAAACCAAGGGTGATTAAAGTCACGACAACTGACGCAGCGTTGCCTATATTCATCTTTCCGGGAACCGTGATTTTGAACTTGCCAAGGTTCTTGCCGGCCCCTTTTTCGATGAGCTCAAAATATGAGTACTCTTCTGTTACTTTCGGGTTTATGATTTGGTAATCCGCCGAATCGTCATAACCGCAAGTTACGTATGCGCCTACGGGTAACTTTTTGGCGACGTCCATTAAATTCTTGTCATCCGACCTGAAAATGAAAGGTGTCTTTATTTTTCCGTCCAGTGCCTTCTTGAAAAACTTCAGATATGCCCTCTTCGTCTCCTCAAGATCTTGATAAACGTCGGGGTGATCAAAGTCGATATTGGTCGCCACGATGTAGTTTGGGTTTAATTTGTGGAATTTTGGAGTCAGATCGGCCGGCGGGTTAACTCCATACTCATCGGCTTCAACCACAAAATATTTCTTTCCCTGATAACTCACCCCCTGGTGGCCGGTAAAAAATGGGACGCCAACAAGAAAACTCGGCCTGACTTGAAGTTTATCCAAGGCATAAGCCAAAAAAGAAGAGGTGGTGGTTTTTCCATGACAACCCGATACGCCTATGCTGATTTCAAATTCCCTCATAACCTCACCGATCAGGTCCGCTTGGGAGATTGTATTAATTTTTCTATCTATTGCGGACTTTACCAAAGGGTTATTGACTCCCCCGTGGGCGGCAGAGTATACGATAAGATCCGTTCCTTCAGGAAGTGAGCTTGGGTCAAAGCCGGTAAGATAGGAAATGCCGTTTTTTGATAGGAGTTCGTCTGTGATAAAAACCTCATCCGTGTCTGTGCCGTTAACCGACTTGCCCATTTTTTTGAGAAATACGGCCAAATTGGCCATGGCAACCCCCTTAATACCAAGGAAAAATACTTTTGTGGCTTGTTTTAGCATTAGCTCTTATTATACAAAATGAAGCTAAACATTTCTCCGTAGTCCTCTTTCTTACGATCCCGACGGAAAGAAAAGAATCTTTCGGTATCGCATTTGGTGCAAAAGGGAAAATGGTCTATGTTTTCTGGCTTAACGCCGGTATCTTTTAATAACAGGTAGTTTAGTAGAGTTAGGTTTAGGTGCCTTTTTCCTGCCCGAAAACGGAATATTTTTTCCGAGTACCCGTTAAATTCCTCCAGGAACTGGTAATACCGGTCGTCTGAAACATCGTAACAGCATTCGCCGATAGTCGGACCTATCGCCACCTTTATGGAACTGATATCGGCTCCCATGTCGGCCATTCTACCAACCATCTTTTGCGCCATCCTTTTTAAAGACCCCCTCCAGCCCTGGTGCGAAACTCCAATAATCTTTTTTTCCTTGTCTACAAATATTATTGGACAACAGTCGCCAGTTCTAGCCGTAATTACGGTATTACTGTCGCGGGTGATGATACCGTCGGTCTCCTCAACTTTTGTAAAGTTTTCGTTGTCTTTAGATACGTATTCCTCAATATTAACCGAATGGATCTGTTCAAGGGCGACGATCTTTTTAAATCCGATATTGTTGTCATTAAAGAACCTGAAGATCGACTCGATGCTTCTGGCGTCTCCTTGGGCTCTTGTTGAGAAGCCAGAAAATATGGACCCGTCGTTTATCAGGGTCGAATAAAAAATTTTAAGGGCCGGATCAAAAATGATCATTGTGTTATAAACTCTCCAAAGCTTTTTTAACAGCTTCGTATTCGCTGTATGGATATTCGGTTTTTCCACGGCAAAGACTCTTCTCGTGGGCTTTGCCTGTCGCAACGACGACATCTCCTGGTTTTGCCAGACGAACGGCGGTCCTGACGGCTTTCTCCCGATTGAGGATTATGCTATATGTCTTTTCCATTCCGTGGAGTTGGTCATAATTCACCTGTTTGAATCCTTTGTTTTCAAGACCTTTGGCTATCTCCCTGCAAATTGTCATGGCGTCCTCGGTCCGGTAGTCTTCTTCCGTAACGATCACCTTATCCGAGAATTGACCGCTTGCCTCACCCATCAATGGCCTTTTGGTTTGATCCCTCAGCCCGGCGGAGCCGAAAACATGAATTAATCGCCCGCCACTTTTAAGGTAATTATTTTTTAAATCGGGCAAAAGCTTTAGGAAAGCGTTTGGAGTATGGGCAAAGTCGATAACCACTTTAAACTTGCCATCATGAACGGTCTCGAGCCTGCCTTTCGGCAATTTGAAGGTCTCAACCGCTTTTAAAAACTCTTCTTCAGATACTCCAAGTTCACGGCATACGGAAAATGCCGCAAGATAATTATATTTATTGAACCCGGTAACATCTCCCGGGAAATCAAAGATATAGTCCGACTGGTTCTTAAACCCATACGTCTTGAGCCCTTTGGTTAACTTAAAATATTGATAGGACTCATCATCGGCATTGGTAATTTTTATTTCGGACTTCCCCAATAATTTGCTTTTGGCCAGAACGTAGTTTTTATACGTTTTATGATAATCCAGATGCTCGTGGGTAACGTTTGTTATTATTCCAACCTTAAAATTAACTCCTGTTAGCTGGTTCTGGTCCAACCGGTGAGAAGTGGTTTCCAAAACAAAGTATTCGTCCCCACTGTCGACCGCCATCTTAAGGTATTTGGCAACCATAAGGGCATCTGGCGTTGTTACATGGAAGCCGGTATCAAATTCCTGACCGGCTATTTTCGCATATACGGTCGAGATCATCGATACCTTTCGACCCGTGTTTGCCAATACATGGTAAATAAGATGGGTTGTTGTAGTTTTCCCGTCGGTTCCCGTAACACCTATTACCTTCAATTTTCTCGCCGGAAAACCGTAAAAAACGTTAAAAGCGAAAGACCTCAAAAGATGATAAATATTTATTAGCGGCTGGAGGTTTTTTTTGATCATTTTTGTGTATTTTTTATTGTGTTGGAGCTATATTATAATATACCAAAAGTTCGTTTGCGATGTTGAAAAACAAGGGCGCTGCCGTTTCCGATCCCCAGGGAGACGACTTTGGCTCCTTGAGCATCACCAAGGCAATGAATCTTGGATTATCGGCCGGCGCGAATCCGACAAAAGATGCAATCGTTTTTGAGGGGTCATAGTGACCTTCTATCGGGATCTGGGCGGTCCCGGTCTTACCTCCAATTAGATATCCATCGGGCATATCCCATTTGGCCTCGGCATTCTGAACTGTTGAAACCAGCATTTTCTTTATCATTTCTGATGTTCTCTGACTAATAACCTTCCTCTCAACAACCGGCGCAATGGTTTTTTCCCTGTTGTGGGTGACAACCTTAGATACGACATAAGGTTTCATCAACTTGCCTCCATTGACTATTGCCGCAAATGATCGAAGCATTTGAATCGGTGTCACGGCTATTCCTTGTCCGAATGTGACAGTGGAAAAGTCGATCTCATACCAATTATTGTAGGGCTTTAGGTACCCTGAGGTCTCACCTTGAAGATCTATTCCCGTTGTCTGTCCAAACCCGTATTTTTCCAAATACTTATACAACGTTTTGTTTCCCATCTTGCGACCGATATATACCATTCCGACGTTTGATGACTTTTCGAGTATTCGGGTCATGGAAATTTGACCTGCGTATTTGTCATCCCATGTCTTTATTGTGTATTCGCCTATGGTTACCGGTCCCTCCTCGTTCATTTGTTCGTCGGGCTTTATTTTTTTGGCATCAAGGGCAGCGGCCACTATCAAAGGTTTGAAGATCGACCCCGGCTCATATACTTCAGACACTACCGGGTCCTCAAAGTACTCCTCACCGAATTCAAAGTACCTGTCCATGTCATAGTCGGGCAAACAGGAGAGGGCGATTATCGCCATAGTGTTGGGGTCGGCTATGACCACACAACCTTGCTTGGCGTCGTAGTTTTCGAGCCCTTCTTTGAGCCGCCTTTTGGCGATTTCCTGAACAGATTTGTCAATTGTCAAATATAGGTCACGGCCGTTCTCGGCGTTGACTTTGTTTTGAGTACCGACAAATATCGGGCGTCCGATGATATCCCGTTCTGTTTGCAATATTCCAGGCAGCCCTATTAGATCTTTGTTGTAAAACCCTTCAAGTCCAAAATATCCAATACTCTCCCCCTTGTCACCTTTTCCAACAAACCCTGTCAGATGAGCCGAAAGCGAAGCTTCGGGATAAAAACGCTGCATTTGGTATTCAAATCCTACACCCGGTAGCTTGAGACGATCTATCTCTTTTTTCTTATCCTCGTCTATCCCACCCCTTATGGCTTGGTAAACGAGCTTATCATTTATTTTGGCCTCAAGCGAAGCTTTCTCCATTTCCAACTTTTCAGATAAAATGTCAACCAGCTTGTATTTTTCAGTAATTTTCTTTGGCTCAAGATAAAGCAGGTAGCTGTTTTGGTTTAAGACAAGCGGATTACCGTTGATGTCGTAAATTCTTCCTCTTTCCGCTGGCAGATTCTGGGTCTTAAGATATAGATCTTGGCCGCCTAGATCCTTCATAACGACCTGGACGTAAAAAAGCCTAACGATTATAGCGACGTAGAAGAGTATGAAAGCTACAAAAAGGAGCTTAACTTTCATGGGGTATATTGGTACGCAACACCCAACTTTTCAAGATATGTCGGAGAGGCAATCTTAGTGAAGTTCATCTCTTCGGCCTTCTGCCTAGCAAAATCTAAAGATGTTAGGTTGGAGACTTTTTTTTCAAGCGTCAAATTTTCCTCGTGAAGCGTTCTGGTCTTATTTTCAAATTCATTAATCTTGTCGCTAATGCCGATACTCGAGACAAAAAGGAATATGTTTGCCGCTACAAGTACCAGCAAAAAGGACCAGATTGATGTTTTAAATAGATTATTCATAATATAATGTCCTGATTTTGGCGCTTCTCTCAAATGACCGCCTTTCCCCCCTATCATGTTTCTTTTCATTTTTGAATTTGAATCCGTGCGTCCGGCCAAAACTTTTAACTATCCTATCCTCAAGCGAATGAAAACTTACGACAACTATCTTTCCATCCTTGTTTAATAAAGCCGCAGCTCCCTCCAACCCTTTTTTCAAATTGTCAAATTCATGATTTACCTCGATCCTCAAGGCCTGAAAAATCCTGGCGTACACAGTACGACTCTTAAAGCCGACTGCCCGATCGATTGCTATAATTAGCTCCGCTACCGTCGTTATTTTTTTTCCGGCCTTAATCGATCTGGCAATGTCTTTGGACTTTATTTCCTCACTTCCCCTAGCCAGCACTTCATAAAGCTCATCTTCCTTAAGCTTAAAAATGAGTTCTGAGGCTTTCATCCCGTCGTTCCGACCGATCCTCATATCTATTTCCTCATCGGGCTTGTTGTAGGAAAGCCCCCGCCCTCCGAAATCAAGTTGACCCATTGATAGGCCCAGGTCAAAAACAACTCCATCGACCTTATCTAAACCTCTTTCCCTAGCAATTTTCTCCATGTCGGCAAAGTTGCCTACAGCCATCATAAGATTCTTATCCTTAAGTTTCGAGGACTCTATTTGTTTCGGGTCAAGGTCAATTGCTAGAACCCGCCCGCCCCGACTGAGGATTTCTTCGGTATAACCACCCTCACCGTAGGTCGCGTCTATATATATTCCACCTTTTTTGACCCCTAAGTTTTCTATCGCTGATTTTAAAAGTACGGGTGTATGCATTTAGTTTTTTACCTGTTTTATATATTTTTCCCACTTAACGGCATCCCATATCTCAAAATGGTCGCCAACTCCAACAATAACCGCCCGGTCACCCAATCCGGCATGGCCCATCAAATTCTTGGGTATGCTAAATCGTCCCTGGTCATCTATTTCAAGGTAGGTGATCGATGAAAACAGAAACCTTTGTTTTTCTAGATTGTCCCGGTCCAAAAGCGAATTCTGGAACAAATTCTGGGCCCTTTTTTCCCAATCCTCCTTATCGAATCCGCTCAAACAAAAGTCAAATCCTTTTGTTAAAATGAAGGTGTTACCTTTTAAAAGTTCTCGAAGTTTTTTTGGCAACACAAGTCGGCCTGGAGAAGTGAAAGATAGTTGATATTCACCAAAAAACACCATAT
>CAZUBL010000024.1:0-15433 GCA_964618685.1 uncultured Gammaproteobacteria bacterium
CCCCTGATTCTCTGGCTGAAAACCAGATGTCCTAGGCCGCTAGACGACGGGACCAAACACATATATTATAACAACAAATTGAAGTTTTTGCCTCAAAAAGAATTTATGATCGATGTACTAATAAATATACTAAAACAGAAGAACCTGTTAAAGTAGCTTCTTTTGCTCGGTTTTGTTAATCTTGAGGTGCTTTAACGCTTTTTGAGTAAGCGATCTGCCTCTTGAAGTCTTTTTTATGAATCCCAGCTGAAGAAGGTACGGCTCTATAAATTCCTCAACCGTTCGTTTGTCCTCGGCTAAAGAAGATGCGATAGTTTCAACTCCAATGGCGACGTTATCGAACTTATGGGCCAGGAGGTCAAGATATTGTAGGTCTATATCCGTAAGACCGACTTCGTCTATCTCAAGAAGATCAAATAGTTTACCCAAAAGCTTCTCGTCAATCTCTATATGCTGGTCAACCTCCAATATGTCTCGGGCCCTTTTCAAAATGCGGTTTGCCAGTCGGGGAGTCCGTCTGGCTCTTGACGCAATCTGTTTGGCGGCAGGTTGAGATATAGGAATATTAAGAATTCTTGATGACCTTACAATAATCTGCTCAATTTCTGACTTATCGTAGTAATCAATTCTTAATAGTAGTCCGAACCTGTCCCTCAGAGGCGCCGACAAAAGCGCCAGCTTGGTGGTTGCTCCAACTATGGTTATTCTTGGCACTGGAAGCCTTACCGTACGGGCTGATGGACCTTTGCCTATGATTATGTCCAACGCGTATTCTTCCATCACCGGATAGAGCATTTCCTCAACTGCCTTGGGGAGGCGGTGGATTTCATCTATAAACAGAACATCGTTATCCTTTAGGTTGGTCAGAATCGCCGCAAGATCGCCGGTTTTGGTTATGGTGGCGCCTGAGGTCACTTTTATCTCGCCTTTAAGTTCGTTGGCAACGATATAGGCTAGGGTGGTCTTTCCTATTCCGGGTGGGCCGTAAAACAAAAGGTGTTCGGTATTCTTACCTCTTTTCCTGACCGCTTCAACAAAAAGCTCGAGGGTTTTGACGATATTCTTCTGTCCGATATAATCCTTAAGACGTTTGGGCCTTAAGTCTTCGGGCTCATTTCCAAGTGACTGGAGATTTTTGTGGAGAGCGGGTACTTTCTTAGATTTTATATCAATGATGCCTTCGGTATCGTTATCTGCCATACCAACATTCTATCACGAAGCTGACGCTATTATAACTGGATTGATTTATAAGTAATTCTAGCGAAGATTATGATAATAAATAAGTGTCTGTGACCGGAGTATTTTTATCGAAGTAAATTCTTTATTTTACTGACAAAATGGACTGGATCAAGATCGCTTTTAATGATCACCTCAAAACCGAAGCTTTTGATGTCTTCCATCATTTTGCCGCTTTCCAGATTGGTGATTATCAGGATTTTTTGGTTAAATTTTCCCGGATCGGTTATCTTTATCTTATTGAGTATGTCGACGGCATTCATTTTGGGCAGCAATGAATCAAGAAGTATCAGATTCCATCCGCCCTCAATGATTTTCTTATACCCCGTATCACCATCCATAATCCATTCAACGGAATATCCGCTCTCCTGATTTAACAGGTCGGTATATATTTTTCCAAAAAGCTCATCGTCTTCAATAAGTAGAATCCTATTCATATTAAAATTATACACGATAAAGAAAAAACCCCACACTTTTTAGGCGTGGGGTTTTCTTAACTAAAGAATGCTTATCTAGTTACGGTAATTGTGTTACCGCCTGCGTCTGTGCCTCCAGAAACTGTGACTCTGTTCTGGGCGTCACGACTTATCGTATATCCCGTATTCCACTCACCTACGCAGGAAGTGATATTCGCTTGGTTAAGCGTCGGGATAACCGGAAGAGCTGGAATATAATTTGTCATAAGCTCTCCACAGAGATTCGGGAAATTTGTGCTGTTCAAAACCGTGTCCGTATCAGCTGTCAAGGCTGAAATTTCGCCTGGAAGCTGACCGTTATTTTCGGCCGTGAACTGATGAACCGCATTCAAGATTTGTAAAACGTCAGATCTTTGCCTCGTGGCGTTTGCCTGATTGAACTGTCTTGCCGGGTTAATGGCAATCAGAGTGATGGCAAGTAGGATTGCCAAAATTCCAATTACGACCAAAAGCTCGATCAGCGTAAAACCTTTTTTCATATTTATTTTGGTAATTTTTAAATATTAACTTACATTAAAAGTAAAGTATTTTCCAAGTGATTTCAACCGGTATTTACTATAGGAAACTAGTTATAACTGTGTCATCAAAAGATATACCAAAATACCTATCAAAATCAAGAAAACAGGAATGAGATAGGGTAATGTAGATCTATCTTTTGTCGTCGAGTTGACCGGCGTGTACTGGTTGTTATTATCGTACGTATTTATAGGTGTGGAATTATCCGTTTCCGTTATCATAGATTCCGTAATGAGTGAGGTCGCTTTTTTAAGGATTAGAGAGGCGCTTTGGATATCCAGCTTTGTTTCCGGAATAAGTATATAAGGAAGTACTGCCATAATCGTACCGTTGTGCTTTTCCAAAAGCGAGTTGAGATTCTGATAAAAAGCCCCGTTGAAACCAATGGCGTGCATTGAATCACCTTTTTCGCTTACTTTTGATATGACATTTTCATAAGGAATATTTTCAATAAAATCCGACAAAACCTTTTCGTTGTTTTTGACAAAATAATTCTCAATAACCGCGCTTTGGTCTATTATTAAGTATGCAGTAACGTCTTGAATCGCGTTTGCTTTCAAAAAGGCCTCAAGGCTTGACAAAAAATGCTGTTCATCAAAAATGTCAAAATACATGACGGAGTCGGGAGAGAAAGGGTAAAAAAGGATATTTGTCCCGCCTTCCATATAAAAATGGAAACCGTCTTTTGAAAACCATATTAAAATGTTTTTTCTTTGAGTATTTTTCATTGGGCGTCTCGCCACGAGTTAATTTGCATTATATTTTCATTATAGGTGATTTCGACCATGATTTTGCGTCGATAATTCAAGCTTGTGGCCGTAGATTCTAGAGTTTTGTTGGTCTCATCTCCAGTCACCGTAATGACTGTTTGGTACCCATTTATGTTTGTAGGCATTGTCTCGCCTAGATAGTCAGGATTACGTAAAAGTTGCAGTAAAGCATTTTCCATGCCGCTTTCAGCCGCGCTCCTGACAAGCGAGGATTGCTGAATTATCGATGTGTTTATGGAATTCGAGATAACCAGTCCAAGAACCGTCGAAATAATAATTATCGACATGGCAACAACGACTATTAGACTTACCAATGTTTGACCATTTTTCATCTTAATCCTGCGGTTGTCTCCAAATTTATAACTTCAGAACGGTTGTTTACCTTTCCCTTACTTTCAAGCGTCAAGCTAATTTTCACGGTACTCTTCCCCTCTGGCGTACCCATATTCTTGAAATACAGACTCGTAAGCGTTGTATTATAACCATTCAACGAAATCGCCTCTGTCCCGACGACCCTTTCCAAACGACCGGCATTCATTCTATACAAAACGCCCACGCCGTCAATTGTGATATAAAGCGACTCTGAAGTATTGTTAAGTTCCGGTTGGGTTACGGAGCTTGCGTTGTTTATGTCATATTGAAGCTTCATAAGAATAAAGTTTGCGTCTTGGTTTACAGACGCCGTTGCCTCTTCAAGAGTTTTTGTTTTGAGCGCACTTACGAAAATATCGGTAAAAATAAATATAAGAACCGAAAAGATTCCCATAAATATTATTAGCTCAATTAGAGTAAATGCTTTTTTCATGGTGAATAGTTAATGGTAATATCGTAAAGTCTGGGCGATTTGGTATTGTCACTAGTTGTGAAATAGGCCTTGTACCGGAAACACTGTCCGGGATTTTTGTAATAAGGATCTATTTGCCTGTATGGTACGGCACCGGTTATCAGTCCGTCGGTTGGCATAAAGTAGCTATCTAAAGGATTGTCACGGTCCGGTCCAATGTAGGTGTACTGGTCATGATCGCAGTTGTCGTTAACCTTATTGGATACCGAAACTTGAAATTTAATTTCGGTGTCGACAGGGTTATCAACGAGTGCGGAAAAGCGGTTGAACGAAGTGTCGGCGTCGCTTGAGTAAGGCTCGGACGTATAAGTACCTCCTAAAATAAACAATCCTCCGGCGCCTCCCAATATAATCTTAAGTTCCGCGTTGGCGTCACTCGTTATGATGTACGAATAGGCATAACCGTTTGACTGCAAAACTGAAGAAACCCCTTTTATGCCGGTCGCATATTGCAGACTTCCACAAAGAGTAAGCGATCCGGATTCGTCTGAGATGTCAACAACCTGATATTGGTTGGTACCACCTGACCCGACTATTATCGCCCGGTTGCCGTCAACAACAGTGACTCCTGTCGGCGTCATTCCCGACGTGCTATACGAAGCAAGTCCGCTTATTGAAGGCGAAGATTTGGTTGAGACGTTCACAATATAGAAATTGTTTATTCCCGTAACCCAATTGGTGACGAGATAGGCCCTTCCGGGGTTTGAATCGAATGTGTCAACATAGACATCTATTCCGGACTGTCCCGTGCCGAGATTCAACCTTCCGACAATTGAAGGGTTTGCGGGATCGCTTACGTTTACAATATTCAATTGATTCGTGGTTGAACTGGTTGCGATATAGGCGTAACTACCGGCTACCAATACTTTTCTTCCAACCCCGTCAAGGAGAAGACCGTCGCCATTTTTAGCAATAGGGGACGCATGATTTGTAATATCGTATATATAAAACTTTCCGTTACTTGCAGTTACATATGCCGTATTGTTTTTTACATATATGCTTTGTCCTTGAACGCTACCTGTTCCTAAATTAATTGATCCTACCTGTTTGTATTTCATGTTTGTTGGGGGATCGCTATATTGATTGAGATCTATGATCGCAACTTGACTACCATTGGTATCGGTTGTCAAATAAGCATAATCATTCTCCCCAAAAACAGCATTGGTTTTGTAGCCGTCAAAGGTTGAATTCAAAGTGGCTTGAGGGGGATCTTCCTCGGTTGTTAAAGAAACTTTGGCAAACGATACTCCGGATGCGTTTTCTCCAGTACCCGCAAACACGCTTCCTTCTATGGCCGATATTGCGTTGGCGACCCCTTGCTTTGGAAGATCAACCTCGACAATAGACTTTGAAGGTATACACCAGTTGCCTCCGCCCCCACCGGCGGCAAGAACCACTTCTGCGTCATTAACGATCGCCGTGTCGGGCGTGTCGGTAACGAATGTGTTCGTCAGCGCACCCGACTCAAAGTCCTGTCTCGTCGTATAAACGAGCGAATCGTTTTCCAATCGCGTCATATACAATATCGAGCTCACGGACGAGGGTTGGGGAATATTCCAGCTAATAGTAACGGTTATTTTCTTTGTAGAAGGGTCTACCTTTCCCGGCGAGCTTACAAGTTGTTCAGTATTTTCATCCCTATAGGCATCGGATATGTTTATGAGTAGGTTGAAGCCGCTTATTTCAGCTCCACCAGTAGCCAAGTTCCAGGAGTTTTCGGAAATTACAGCGTGGTAATCGCCGTTAACCGCAAAATCATTCCATCCTTGAGACCTAACGCTTCGTACCGCTTCAACGGCTTCTTTCATAAGTGCCGTTGCCTTAAGCCTCTGTTGCTGCTGAACCTTGCCGTCGCGGGCAACGATAAAACCGTATCCAAGAACCGGCAGTAAAATAGCCAATAAACTTATGGTAATGATGAGCTCTATCAGAGATTGTCCCAGTTTTGTTTTAGTTGGTTTCATAAACAACGCCGTAAAGATTAAAATATAACGTTTCCTGCTGCCCGGTATTTATGTTGCTGACGGTTATAAAATTGCGGACCGGGTCGTAGTTTAGAATCTCGCCATTGAGGTCCGAAAATACGATTTGACTGTCAGGTAAATTTATGACCGAAAATTGATTGTCGGCGCTTAGGTTTATCTCGTAATTACCGGCATCAGTAGGTTCGTAGTTTTGGGTACGGAAAAAGACATATCCATCTGTCTTAAAATATATACCATAGTAAGGGCTCTGATTTCCAACTTGTACATTACCGCTCATCGATTTCAGCTGTTGGCTTCGAATATCGCTTATGACGGTTGCGGTAACGCTGTCCAAAGAAGCAACGTTTCTCGAACGTATTAGGCTAAAACCTGAAAATGAAGTGAGGATTGATATGATCCCGATTACGATAATAACTTCAACAAGGGTCAATCCTTTGGATAAGGCCATTTTTAGCGTGCCCCTACTTGACTTATCAACCCGTAGATAGGAGCGATAATTGATAACATCATACCCCCGACCAAACCCCCAACAACGACCAGCATGATCGGTTCTATCATCGCCGTCAAGGTTTTTAAAGATCTTGTGACCTGGTAATCAAGATAATCGGAGACTTCCTTAAAGGATTCTTCGAGCGATCCGCTCTTTTCGCCCGTTTCAATGATTTTGATCATAATGTTAGGGACTATTTTTTTGTTCATCTTCAAAACATCGGAAAGTTTTCGACCCGACATTATTGTTAATTTACCTGCATTAATCATTCTTTCAACCTGGCTGTTCATAACCAAGCCTTCGGAAAGTTCAAGGGCGGACGTTATTGTAATGCCTGACCCGTATAACATCGCAAGGCTTCTTGTAAACCTTACAAGGTCTATTTGGATGACCATCTGCGAGATACCCGGAAGGGAATATATGAAATCTGTCAGAATCTTTTTCTGAGTTAGATAAATAAACGAAAATACGGCAAGGATGGCGCCTGAGATCCCTACAAACGGAACCGTTTGTTTGGTCATGAGATCGGACAGAAAGATCAAGGCCCGAGTCGGCCACGGCAAATCCATATTCAAACTCATAAATACTGAAGAAATCTTCGGAACAACAAAAAGCAGGATCATTAAAAATACTCCAGTGAAGAGAACTACTATAAAAAAAGGGTACATGAGAGCCGACTTGACCGAGTTACTAAATTCCGCCTCCTTCTGAATATTGTCTTTTATTTGCTTCAAGGTAACGTCAAGCGTTCCAGCTTCCTCAGAAGCTTTGATTATCGAAACCGTCACTTTGTCAAAAACCCTGGGGAATCTGGCAAATGATACGTTAATCCTTTTTCCTGAAGAAAGATCATCTTTCAAAATGGTTAGGATTTTCTTTAGATTGCCCTTGCTGTCCTCAAGCAGAGAATCAATGGCTTCGATAATAGTAATTCCGGCCGCCAGCATAGTTGAAAGACTCATAAAAAGCGAGATTTTTTCGTCGGTGGATATTGAGGCATTGCTTGTATTCATGACGTTGTTTCAACTTTCGTAACTCTCAAGACTTCCTCGATTGTAGTCAAGCCTTTCTTAACTTTTTCCATTCCATCATCAAGCATCGAACTCATACCTTCATTCATTGCTTCTTTAAATATTTCGTCCGCATCGGCTTTCTCGGCGATAAGTTTTTTTATTTCCTTTGTTATTTCAAGCATCTCAAATACGCCGATTCTGCCCGCAAAGCCGGTCAAGTGACAGATCTTGCAGCCTTTTCCGTAATACACCTGACAGGTCGGCTTGTCGGCAAAGTGTTTGTTTATGATTTCGGCCGGAACGTTCATTTTAAATTCTTCCATCGGTATTTCGAGTGACGTTTTGCACATCTCACAAATTTTCCTGACCAGTCTCTGGGCGACTATTACATTTATGGTTGAGGCGACCAAAAAAGGTTCAACGTCCATATCGATAAGCCTCGGCAAGGCGGTTGCAGCGTCATTGGTATGAAGGGTTGAAACGACCAAGTGGCCGGTTAACGCGGCGTTTACGGCGATTCCGGCGGTTTCCTTATCTCGAATTTCTCCTACGAATATGACATTTGGATCCTGCCTTAAAATTGACCTTAAGCCGTTCGCAAATGTCAAGCCTGTCTTCGGATTGACATTTATTTGGTTGACGCCTTTAATCCGGTATTCAACCGGATCCTCGATTGTCGTTATGTTTTTTTCTCTTCTGTTGATGATTTTGAGTATTGAATAAATAGATGTTGATTTACCGCTTCCTGTTGGACCTGTTGAAAGGATCATCCCGTAAGATTTTTTCATCGCTTTTGTAAGCTTCTTAAGATCAGACTCGCTCATTCCAAGATCGGCCAACGAAAATTGGCGATCATGGGTCGACAGCAGCCTCATAACAACTTTTTCGCCATCAACAATAGGCAGTATCGACACCCTTATGTCCATTGTCTCGTCCTCAGTGTTGAAGCGCATTTTACCGTCCTGAGCTGCCAAATGTTCATCGGTTCTTAAGCGGGAGAGAACTTTTATCCTGGTTATGATTCGATCATGGAGTTTCACCGGAAGCTTAAAAATATCATGAAGCATGCCGTCAATACGATATCTGACAACGGTATCTTTTTCCTGAGGTTCTATGTGTATGTCTGAGGCCTTGTCCTGGCTGGCGTAAGAGACAATAAGATCCACAATTTTTATTATCGGTATTTCCCTTGACGGTTGGGTAGAGGATTCCTCAATCAACCTATTAAACGTTGCTTGGAGATCCTTCTGGTAGATATGGAAGGTTCCGGTTATGTCTTTCTCGGTTGCGAGATAAGCGTTGACCTTTTTATTTGTTTTCTTGGCGATCGAGTTGATGATGGCCTGGTTCTTGGGATCGACCATCGCCAACTTAATGCCGTTATCATCAAGTCCAAAACAAACAACTTTCTTTTTTCGAGCCAGCCTCTCAGGGACAATCCTATATATCTCCCCTGGAATCGGAATTTTAGCTAAAACCACGAAAGGTAATTTCAAGTAGTCGGAAATAAGAATGCCAAGTTTTTCATCGGTTGCGATATTCCTTTCGATTACTGCTTCATAAAGTGTGCTCCCGGTGTTTTTTATGTACTCCTCAATCTCCACCATACCGGCTTTATCGGTAAGATTTGTTTTGAGAATCAGGTTTTTGAGTTCTTCATCGGTTATAAGCATTATTGTTTGATAATTAAATTAATCTTTTCAAGCATTTTGGGGAAATCAAAAAAACTTTTGTTAATATAGTCTGTCGCACCAAGCTTCAATGCTTTTTGGACATCCGACTCCTGTCCCAATGTGGAAAAAATCAAAATCGGGATTGAAGATAGGGCCGGGTCTTTCTTCAAATCCACCAAAACCGAAAAACCATCCTTTTTAGGCATTATTATGTCAAGCATCAAAATGTTTGGCATAAATGACCTTAATTTTTCGATGGTCTCGTCGCCATCCGCGGCCACCTCTACCGTGTGACCGTGCTCTCTAAGTTTTGTCGAATAAAAATTACGGAAAAAACTATCGTCGTCGGCTACTAATATTTTCATACTTTCTCCAATTCCAACCTAACTTCACCAACCAAGCGGGTAAGCTTTTCTATTTCGGAGGGATCTAAGGAGCTGCCAGTTGTGAGCTTATGCTCCAACTCTTTCTCAGCCTTAAGGCAAAGATTGCCAAGTTCGGTGTAGCCCATAAAAAAACTCTCGCCTTTTATAGTATGAAAGAGCCTGTGAAGTTCCGACACGTCCTTAACAGCACCGTTAAGAAGTAAATCAATTCTAGCGACCAGTTCTTTGGCACTTTTAAGGTAAATATTTTTGTAGGAACCTATGTCAAAAGAATCCATATAAAATTCATACTACAGAAATTCCGGATAAGGTTCAACAAGCAATATTCCCTTAGCGCATCATGCCTGCGTAGTAAGCTAGTGCGATTGCCGCCACGATAATAAAGGCGACACCAAATTGGATAACCGGGCTCATTTTGGGTCCAACTGACGAAACCGTAGACCTAGTTGTTTTTCTTTTTGCCATTTTTATAGATAATTATTAATTAATTTTAAGAATAGAGATGCTTAGATATTTTGTCAAGAGATTACTCCTATAAGTCAAATTACGAGGGTGTTTCCGGTTATTTTGCAGTTTTCTTGAGGGCGTTTTTAATCTTTTCCTCAACAGAAAGGTCTTTAGGTAATTTGGAGACAACCTGCCTGGCGTCATGTGTTTTGAAGCCCAAGGAAACAAGTGCCTCAATGACAGTCTTGTCTTCATCCGAAAGCACCATGTTTTTCATATCAAAACCTGATTTGAACTTTGTAGAAAGCTCTAAAATAATTTTCATGGCTGTTTTTTTCCCAAGTCCTGGTACTTTGGTGAAATTATCGGGGAGATTTTTACGAACCGCTTCATAAAGTTCATCCTCGTTAAGAAACGATACGACAGAAAAGGCCGTTTTCGGCCCAACACCCTGAACTCCCAAAAGAAGTCTAAAAAAATCGTATTTGGCCTTATTCTCAAACCCAAATAGGACAAGGGCGTCATCTCGTACTTGAAGATATGTGTAGACTTCTATTTCCTTCTCAGTCGGCTGGTCGGCAATAAGATTAGGGGTCAAAAAAAGTGAATAATACACCCCGCCTTTAGTTTCAAGAAGCCCGATATTGCCTTCAACTTCCGTAAGTGTCCCTCTTAATTTTCCGATCATATTTTTTTTGCGGTTAGCAGCTCGCTTTCAATTTCAATCATCCTATTATACTTGGAAAAATTCTCACCCGTTATCGGACGGCCAAGTTTGACAAAGTCAGCTCCCAGTCCGACAGTCAGATCTGCCAAAAGCGGGTCATTGGTCTCATACTCTGAATTGGAGAGAATGTAGTTTAAACTATGCTTTCTTGACAAATTGACCATTTCAAATACCTCAGTTACCGTACCGACCTCAGAAGGCTTTAATAAGAAAGCGGAACAAACCTTCTCAGACAATATTTTGGTAAGCCTTGTGGCGTTTGAGGCGATAAGGTCATCACCAACCATATACGCGTCATTGGAAATTGACTGTCCCAAAGCTTTCCAGCCTGACAGATTGTCGGGCTTAATTGGGTCTATCAAAAAGAGTGGAAAATACTTCTTGGTAAGGTCGGCTACATACTCAATGTAATCTCCTTGCTTAAGCGCCTGTGACTTATCCTTAATGGCGTACGAGCTTCCTTTTGTATAGGAATTGGAACCAAAATTTATTGCCAAAAAAATGTCGCTTGCCAGCCTCAAATTTTGAGCTTCAACGGTTTTGGTAATAAATTCTACAACGTCTGAATTGCCGGTAACATTAGCCGTTGTAAGACTTCTAATGGCTCCAACATAAATCTTCATCGACATTTCAAGGGACTTTGAAAACGGCAAAGACGATGATGGGGCAACGCAAAACTCTTTGAAATCAAAAAGGTTTGGAAAATCTACCTGAGTAATCAGGGGAATTATCGGGGAAGAAACCTTATCCATCTTGACGATCGTTTCCGGGTGGCGGGCATTATATAAGGAATTGACGTATTTATATACAGGAACGCCAGCGTCTATGGCGCCGGCCTTGATGAATAAAGTCGAAATTGCGTATAGGGTGTTGACGCCAAGTTTTGAACGGTCCGCCGTGCCGTCTGCCGTCAAAAGCCAACCGTCGACCTCGTTTTGCTTAGATGGCGAAATACCGATAAGCTTTGGGGCAATAAGCTCGTTTATATAATGGACCGAGCGCAAAACCCCCTCTCCCTGGTATCTTTCCGGGTCGTTGTCCAAAAGGCAGGCATTCTGGTACGAAAACTCATGTTTTTGAGTCGGGACGCTCGTTTTGACCTCACAACCGTTATCCAATACCATCTTGGTGGTAACCGTGGGAACCCCCCCGTAGTGGAGTGTTTCGTACGCCACAATTTTAGCGACCTTGCTCATATTTTCATTATATAGAATATTTGCGGTTACTTTTTGGCGACTTTGCTGAAGTGGTTTTTCTCAATTTCATATATCTGTTCCCGAGTTTTTTGGACGGCGTCGGGATTGACCGAAACGCTTGTTATCCCGGCAGCGACCAGCTTTTCGACGATCTCGGCATAGTCTGATGCCGCCTGACCGCAGATTGACGCTGTCACTCCGTGCTTTTTGCAGGTCTTAACAATATATTCGAGTACCGAAACGACAATTGGGGTTCTTTCGTCATATAATGGAGCAACTTCTGTTGAATCGCGGTCGACTCCCAAAAGCATCATCGTCAAGTCATTGGTGCCGATTGAGACCCCGTCGATACCGATTTTCAGAAACTCTTCAAGGTTTAAAGCGCAAGAGGGGACTTCAACCATAATCCAAAGCTTGAAATCCGGATAACTCAGAAGACCTATATCCTGCACCATCTGCTTAATCTTCATAAGTTCCCATGGCGTTCTCACAAAGGGAATCATCAAGTGTAAGTTTCTGTAGCCTTTTTCCCAAACTTTTTTAATTGCCATTAACTCCATCTTAAAAACATCAGGGTTGGCGATGTATCTATATGCACCCCTGAATCCGAGCATTGGGTTTTCTTCATTGGGTTCGTAATCCTTACCGCCTTTAAGGTTTCTGTACTCGTTCGTTTTGAAGTCGGTCGCCCTGTAAACGACCGGACGGGGAGAGAATGGAACCACAAACTTAAGCAGATCGCGGTTCAAGCGGTTTATAAACACGGATTCCTTTTTCTGCTTTATGAATTCTTTCGGGTGGACACCAATATTGGCAATCATGAATTCTGCCCTCAACAAACCTATTCCGTCAACGTCTAACTTCGCTGCCCTATCGGCTTCTCCCACCTCGGCCATATTGACGTAAACTTTCGTTGCCGTTTTTATTTTTCTATCGCTTTTAGCCTTCTTCTCGGCCTTAACCGTCTTTTGTATCACCCGACCTTTATACACCTCACCGGCTTGGCCATTAACGGTGACGATTTTTTCTTTCCTTAATATCTTGGTTGCGTCAGAAGCACCTACAACCGCCGGAATCCCCAACTCTCGGGAAACTATTGCGGCGTGTGAGGTTCTTCCTCCAGATTCGGTAACAATTGCGGCCGCCTTTTTCATGGCCGGAACATAGTCCGGGTTGGTTTGGGGTGCCACCAATACGTCGCCATGGACGATTTTGTCGATTTCCTTGGGCGACATGACGATTTTCACCGGACCCGTGGCGACTCCTGGTGAGGCCGGTGCTCCTACCAGAATCGGGGTTTCCGTGATCCTGTCTCCCTCTTTGGATTTGGCGTTGTGGCCAAGTGTGGTAATCGGCCGGGATTGAACCACATACATCCTTTTTTTCTCCATTGCCCATTCAATGTCTTGTGGGAAAAAGTAATGTTTCTCAACGTCGGAAATAAGGAGTGCCAGCTTGATAATTTCATTATCTTTCAATTTTTGGACGCTTCCTTCGCCTTTTCCAAGCTTTACCTCGCGGTTTGCGGCGTGGTGTTTGACTAGCATGGCTTTCTGGTACTTAATCTGTTTGTTGGTTATAACATATGACTGCTTATTAACCTCGTAGTGGTCAGGGGTAACGTTCCCGCCGACAATGTATTCCCCAAGACCTTTAACGGCTTCAATGACGATCGTGTTTTTGTCCTGTGATATAGGGTCAACCGAAAAGGCAATCCCTGATCTCTCGGACTCAACCATTTTCTGCACGACTGCAGCCAGTCCGACTTTAAAATGGTCAAACTTCTGCTCGGTTCGGTAGAATATTGCGCGCTCCGTAAAAAGCGACGCGAAGCAGTCCTTGACCTTTTCAACAACATGAGTTTCGCCTCTAACATTAAGGAAGGTCTCCTGCTGACCGGCAAAAGACGCCTGAGGCAAATCCTCAGCGGTTGCCGAAGATCTGACGGCAACAAGTGGAGGATTGTATAAAGACTTTATCTTGTTTAGTGAATGGCCAAGTAAACCCAACCTAATGTTGAAAAACTTCTCCTGCTTTATCGGTAGCTCATCATAATACTTCATTATGTTTACCGCCAGGTCGCGAGGCATGGGTGAGGACTTAATCAACTTCTTGATTGTCACTGATGCGTGGCGAAGTTCTGACGGGCTGTTGACATTGGTGATGGATAGAATATCTTTAATTTTTTGCCCAAGGTTATTTTCCTTAATAAACTGATAGTAAGCGTTTGATGTGACAATGAATCCGTAGGGGACTGGCAACTTGGCATTGGTCATTTCACCCAAGTTGGCACCCTTTCCCCCAACCAACCCGACATCTCCCTTATTGACCTCTTCAAACCAGACGATAGTTTTTTTATGGACCATATTTCATGATATATATACAATTGACGGTTTTGCAACTGAAGATAAATTCTATTCTCACTATATGTATATAATTAGGGAATGAAGACATTGCTATTGCTTATAGGATTTATTCTTTGGAAAATAAGGCAGCGGAAGAACGAGAAGCAGGCTTCAGGGAATAAACCAAAAATCCCCGTTGACAACTAAAAACTAGTTATATATAATGCTAGTTACTAATGATATTTAAGATTGCTTAAAGGCATTCTCGGATGCACAACTTGCACTCCTAACAGCCTTCATAAGTCAAACCGAGTAAGATTACAGCACTTTATAAAATTTGTGGCCCTATTGTGCCGTTTTTTGTTTATGGTTCCCTGTAAGCACTTGAGGAATGCAAGATCTCAAATGTTTACAGGGCCTATAGCTCAACGGCTAGAGCGTCTGATTTGCATTCAGAAGGTTTGGGGTTCAAATCCCCATAGGTCCACTGCTCATTAACAACCCGGGTTTTGATGATTGAAGTAGGTCGAATAAATTGAAATTGATATTCAAGTTTTTTTATTTTGTAATCTAGCAAGAGAGATGGGAGAGATAAAGCTAATGGTGAATGCCTTGGCAGTTTAAGCCGAAGAAGGACGCGTGAATAAGAGCGAAAACAACGGTGAGCCCTTTATCAGGCGCTACAAACTCGTTGGTTTCCGAATGGGGCAACCCACCTTGGAGCAATTCAAGGTAGTCAAAACAGGAACTCTGAGGTCAGAAGTTGGATTCGTATTGCAATCTTTGCTTCTGCCTTTCGATTTCCTGTTTTGATGGGGCACCTGGTGAACTGAAACATCTCAGTAACCAGAGGAAAAGAAAACACTAGTGATTCCGTCAGTAGCGGCGAGCGAAAGCGGAACAGTCTAAACCCACGTCCGCAAGGAGGTGGGGGTTGCGGGACCACAGTAGGGAGTAATTTTCGATAGAGGAAGGTTCTGGAAAGAACCGCCATAGGGAGTGATAGCCTCGTACTCGAAATTGAGAATTACCCTGGTGGATATCCCAAGTATCACGAGGCACGGCAAACCTTGTGAGAAGCCGGGTCGGTCACGATCCAAGACTAAACACTTAAACTGTCCGATAGTGAACAAGTACCGCGAGGGAAAGGTGAAAAGCACCCCGGAAGGGGAGTGAAATAGTTACTGAAACCATTAGCTAACAAACAGGCAAAGTGGTGTCGCAAGACTCCATGATGTCGTGCCTATTGAAGAATGAGTCAGCGAGTATTCCGATTAAGCGATTTGTTTAATTCCTTTTTGGAAAGAGACATAGGGAAACCAAGTCCTA
>CAZUBL010000025.1:0-15354 GCA_964618685.1 uncultured Gammaproteobacteria bacterium
TTTTCCCCAACTCGTATTTGAGAACCCTCTCTGCAACTATCGCCAATAACACAAAGGAATGGATCGAGTACGTGACTTTTATCGGTTATGCGGAGATGGTGCTCTTTGCCTTGGCATTGACCAGACTTAAGTTCGGGAAAAAGGAGTATTTCTTTTTTTCAGTCTTTATAATATTTTTCATACTCTCTCTTGGACAGCAGGATTTTTTGAAAAATCTGTGGCCTTATCAATATCTTTTCCCTTTTTTCCCCTATCGGGGAATCATTGAACCCGGTCGTTTTGCCGCAATAAGCATGATTGCTTTTACGGCACTCGTTTTGATATATCTTTCAAGGATAAAAAACAAAAAAATCTTAATTTTGATTGCCATTGTTTTGATATTAGAGCGGCTGCCTCTGAACTTTCAGCTTAGCCCCTCCCTTTACGATAAAAGCTTCAACGATGCGCTCAAAAAAACCACATCGAGGGCCGTATTGCACCTGCCCCTATACGTTGATTGGTGGAACGGGCAATATTATGACATGTATTCTGTTTATTCCGATAAACCCATGGTAAACGGATACGTACAATGGTCCGGTAATACTGCCGAGTCGCAAATACTGACTAAATATATGGAAGAATATACCTGTTATTACGAACCCCAATATGCCCCACGCGACTTTGACATGGCAAACGCCCTAAATAAGAAGGATCAGATATTAAAAACATTGATCGAATACGATATTAGAACCGTAGTCGTCAACCACGATTTATTTTTAAACGAAGACAATTGCTTTAGGGCAAGACCATATATACAAACATTGCTCTCGGATACCGACCGATGGGAAAGATTATATGACGACGGTAAAAAAGAGATATTGCGGCTAAAAAAATAATATGAAGAAAAGGGACCTAATATATATTTCCGTCATAATCCTTGTATCCATAGTCTTGTTCATTACAAACTATAACCCGGGGACTTATTTGGTTGGTTGGGATAACGTCATGCCCGAGCTCAATCTAAGGGCGAATTTATGGCGTAACTTGCACTCTGTTTGGCAGGGTTACCGGGGGCTCGGAGTTGAGGACGGGATGGCCCATGCCGCCAATACCGTTCACACTTTGTTCATCTGGATTCTATCTCTGGTTCTTCCCCAGAATGTCTTGAGATATTTCCTTCATATTTTCGTCCATATGGTAGGTGGAATCGGCATGTATCTACTGATGCGGAAGATGAGGAAAACCGAAGAGCTATCGCTTGCCGCAGGTTTATTCTATATGTTCAATTTTGCGGTAGCCCAGATGTTTTTTGCACCCCTTGAAGTCTTCTCTATCCATTTTTCCGCGCTTCCTTGGCTTGTCTTGACCGCAACCAACCTTCTCCATGATAAGAATAAAAGGAATATTTCTTTATTCTTCCTTACCAGCATTTTGGCAACCCCCCAAGGATTCGTTCCCACCGTTTTCATTGCTTACCTGATAGTTATTTTCTCGCTTGTCTTAAACGAGATTCTGATAAACGGGAAAAAAAGGATCAAAGAAATCTTGATTATCTTGGCTATCGTATTGACGACTAACTCGTTTTGGCTTTTTCCCTTTATTCATGGTGCCGCAACACAGGGCAATATCATAAAGAACGCCAAGATAAACCAAATCTCCTCCGATGAAATATTTGAAAAAAACCGGAAACGGGGAAATTTAGTCGATGTCCTATATATGAAGGGCTTTATGGTAGATATAGCCGAAAATGACTTGGATGAAAGACTTGTTAACATAATGAAGCCGTGGAATGATTACACGAACCAGCCCATCATATTTTCCCTCAAAACCCTTGGGGTTGTATTAATGATTGTCGGACTACTTTCGATCATTTTTCAGGCCATCAAAGTCAAAAAAATGGGTGAAAGCGGTTATTTGACGATGATTTTTGCGGCCAGCTTGACCATGCTTGCCGTTACTACCCCACCCATGTCAGTCGTCAATGATTTTCTGAGAAATGCCGTACCATTGTTTGGTGAAGCGTTCCGGTTCCCGTTTACAAAGTTTTTCACCGTATATGCGTTTGCGTACTCGGTTCTAATGATCCTGGGCTTTGAATACTTGCTTAATAAATATCTGCATAATGAGCGTTTAAGACGAATATTATCCCTATCGTTAACCCTGCTTATTTTGCTTACTGCCCTACCGGCCTTTTCCGGAAATTTCTTCTATAAAGCGGAAAAAATAAAAATACCTGGCCAATATTTTCAAGTTGTTGAATATTTCAAAAACGAAAACAAAAATGGAAGGGTGATGACTCTACCCCAACCGACCTTTTGGAATTGGCCATTTTACAAATGGGGGTATCGAGGCTCGGGATTCCTTTGGTACGGAATTGAGCAACCGATGATGGAGCGACCGTTTGATCCCTGGAGCAACTATAACGAACAGTACTTTAATGAATTGTTCTATGCCCTGCAACTGGGCGATCAGCAACTTTTTAAGAATGTTGTTGAAAAATACGACATCCAGTTTGTCTTAGTAGATGATGCTGTGTCAACATCTAATAAGACTCAACAATATGAAAAGCTCGTCTCTATGGTTGAACAGATATTTCCTGATGCTGAAAAAACAACATTTGACGGTATCACCGTTTTTAGGATCAATCGAAGAGTATCGCCAACTGAAATGAAGGAGGTAGTTACCCCCATCGGAAGCCGATTTAATAACGAGTTTCTGGATCAGGCAATGGTTGACAACGATCCATATTATTACAGTAAGGATAATTGGGTCAGCTCATACCTCTTTCCATCGTTATTTTCAAACAAAACTCAACTCGATTTGGAATACTTTGTTTATAAAACTCCAGAATATCTTACCATAGAGCCCAAAAACAAAATTACGGGTTTTAACGATGGTAATTATATTCTCAATACGGGAAGTATATTAAGGAGCGAATTCTATGTACCGGCACTAGTCCAAGTGACCGACACCGAACTAATAGTGTCACCTCCCGAAGCTTGGGTAGCAATAGACGGCGAAAAATATCAGGTAGAATTTTTTGACGCGATATCTTTAAGAATAAATTCAAATATAAAATCGATAGAAATCAACGGTCAGATTGTCAGTCCTGGTCAATTAAATAAGATTCTACTCTACTCCGCGCTTGATAATGACCTGACAACCATTGATTCTTCAAACGCCACAAGCACAGTAAAAATAAAAATAGACTCAAACAATGCGGCCATAAACCTTCCGGGTGGTGTACTCAAAAATGGGGATATCAGCTTTAACATGGAATATTTTGAAATGTCATCAGAGTTTGAAGATCTTGAAGTGACAAACCCTTGTCCAGAAGACATAAGGACTGGTCGTTCGATTTCTGAAGAGGAAAACGGAATACTTACACTGGCATCAAAATTTTCGGCAGGCTGTGCTAATCTGTTTTTAGACAAAATACCACAACAGACGGGAATTATAATAAGTGCTGAGACGACTAATATTTCGGGTATGCCGCTTAAGCTTTTGATTGACAATCCTAATCAAAAAAGTACCGTCATCGATACCAAACTCAATGGTATTGATCCAGAAAAAAATATAATCATTCCACCCACAACTTCGTATATTTATTCAGGATATGGGTTGCATTTCAGAAATGAATCGTCAGGACTGACTGAATCTATCAACACGATTGAAAACATAGAAGTGGGTTATCTCCCCTACCGCTGGTTGAAAACAATAAAACTGGAGTCAGTGCGACAAATTGAAAAATCTTCTTTATTTTACTTATCTGAATCGTACAGCGATGGGTGGGTGGCATTTCTTGACGGTAAAAAACTTGAACACGTCTTGGTCAACAACTGGGCAAATGGTTGGATAATTCCCGATAACTCAAATCCGTCGTCAAAACCATTTGTTATCTTCTGGCCGCAGTTACTTGAGTATGCTGGTTTTATATTGCTTGCGCTTACGGCTTTGCGTATACTTAGCATTAAGAAATAATTTATGAATACACTCACCCACTTTCAGATAAGGAACCCCAAGGATGACGAAACCCCTATTGAAGCGGCAACCCAGATATTCGCGTCCCTGCTTCCCTATCCATATATTCCTTTCTTAAGAAGACTGTTAGTCCAACCGAAAACATACGCTTTCGAGATTTATCTTTTGAGCCAGACGCTTTACTTTTATGTCACCGTCCCTTCAACGACCGAGACCTTCGTCAACAGCCTTATTTCCTCCTCATTCCCGACCTCAACAACCAAAAAGACTTCCGATCCCATGGATATGATCATGAAGTCAAAGAGGCTCTCATATGGGGAGGTCGCCCTGAACTCATACGCCTATCTTCCAACCAAAACATACTTCGATTTCAGGGATGTTGATCCATTATCATCGCTTATCGGCTTCATGTCAAAACAACCGGCGACTGTCAAGATGGCAATCCAAGTGGCGATAACCCCGGCATATTTCCCCTGGTCCGACCAAGCAGTTTCGGCGGCCCATAAACTATCCTACGATGAGGCGGCGGCCAAGTACGGCCAGAACCCGCAGAGAATGCTCATTATGAAAAAAGCCTCTTTCCAGGGAGGTAAGGCTGTTGTTAGGCTATTGGTCGGATCAAACGACCAAGCGCTCGATCCCTACCCTTACCTGACCCAACTGGCCGGCACCTTCGGATCCTTCTCCTTGGGTGAAGGCAACCAGTATGTCTTTAAGAAAAAAATATTCTTCGGCGAACAATTCCTGAAAAGGGTTAAGGAGAGGAAGATTTCTTATTTCGAGCGCCAGTACCAGGTCTTAAATGCCCAGGAACTGGCCACTCTTTGGCACCCGCCCGGATATCTTTTAGCTGGGATCAAAAACATCGCCTGGGGCAAGACCTTGCTCGGTGAACCTCCAGAGAACTTGCCGGTTGTTGACGGGTTATCCGATGAGGCAAAAAAAGGTGTTAACTTCTTCGCCAAGACCGAATTCAAGAACAAGGATACGATATTCGGAATCAAAACAGAAGACCGCCGGAAACATGTGTACATAATCGGTAAAACGGGTGTCGGTAAGTCAACTCTCATAGCCAATATGGCAATAGATGACATCAGGAAAGACCGGGGTGTTGGAATCATCGATCCCCACGGAGATCTGTCCGAAGCAATTCTTGACTATATACCCAAAAGGCGCATGAACGACGTCGTTTACCTTGAGCCTTTTGATACCGAGCGTCCGTTCTCCTTGAATGTCCTTGAGATCCAAAACAAACAACAGAAAGACCTTGTCGCCTCAGGAATCGTCTCCATTTTCTACAAACTTTACAAGGACAGCTGGGGACCGAGACTTGAATACATCTTAAGAAATGTTATTTTAACTCTTCTTGAAGCCCCAGGAGCAACGTTAGTCGACATCCTGGCGCTTTTGGCCAATGCCGAGTACCGCAAAAAAGTCGTCTCCCAGCTTAAGGACCCGGTGTTGAAGGATTTCTGGGAAAAAGAGTACGCCAAGATGCCCGACCGACTTAAAGCCGAGGCGATATCCCCGATCCAAAATAAGGTCGGACAGTTTGTCACCTCAAAGATGATCAGAAACATAATCGGAAAAACGAAATCAAGCATTGACCTGGAACAGATCATGAACGACGGCAAAATCCTGATCCTCAACCTCTCCCAGGGTAAGTTAGGAGAAGATAACACTGCCCTTTTAGGCGCGATGCTTATCACCCAGCTCCAATTGGCGGCCATGAACCGGAGCTTTATCAAGGAACACGACCGTAAAGACTTTTTCCTATATGTAGACGAGTTCCAAAACTTCGCCACCCATTCGTTCATAAAGATATTGTCCGAAGCCCGTAAGTACCGCCTATCTCTAACTCTGGCTAACCAATATATAGAGCAGCTTGATGAAGACATAAGGCGGGCGATCTTCGGCAATGTGGGCACCCTTATGTCATTTGTTGTCGGAGCGCGGGATGCCTATGTTTTGAGCAAGGAGTACGGCGAGATCTATACCGAAGCGGATTTAGTTTCTCTTGGCAAGTACGAAGCGGTATTGAAGCTTTCAATTGACGGCATGATGTCATCGCCGTTCCCGGCCAAGACCTTGCCCCCTCCCGCACTCAAAAACGACAACCGCGATACCATAATTAGACTGTCAAAAGAAAAGTACGGAAGGAAGGCTTAAACTGATATAATATCCTCTTATGAAACTTTCAATCGGAATCGTCGGTCTACCAAATGTCGGTAAGTCAACACTGTTTAACGCCTTACTCAAAAAACAGGTGGCCAATGTCGCCAACTATCCATTCTGTACTATCGAACCCAATGTCGGAGTGATTGAGGTACCCGACGAAAGGCTTCCAGTTCTGGCTAAGATCGTCAACACGTCAAAAATCGTGCCTGCTGTCGTTGAATTTTATGACATCGCCGGACTTGTGAAGGGTGCTTCTACCGGCGAAGGATTGGGTAATAAATTCCTTTCCCATATTCGGGAAGTCGCCGCAATCGTCCATGTCTGCCGTCTGTTTGAGGATTCAAACGTCACCCACGTTTCGGACAAAATAGACCCGGTCTCAGACATGACGACGATCGAATCCGAACTTATGCTTTCGGATCTGGCGACCCTTGAGAAACAAAGGGAGCCTAAGGGAAATGCCGCCTCCAAGGAAGCAATTGCCACCTGGGAGGTATTTAAGAAGGTCAGAGATAGCTTAAATAAAGGCATTCCCGTCAGGTCGCAGAACCTCACCGATGAGGAAAAGGAAGTGATATTGCCTTTGAATTTCTTGACGTCAAAACCGGTTATCTATGTTTTCAACGTTTCGGAAAACCAGCTGCAGAACAAGTCCGAGACCGAACAAAAGATCGAAGAGGTTTTGGGGAAGGTTCAAAACGAAAAAGTCTCCTACATATACCTGTGTGCGAAAATGGAAGCCGAGATAGTCGCTTTCAACCCCGAAGAGCAGCGCGAGTACCTTAAGGCGTTTGATCTTCAGGAATCCGGACTAAACCGACTCATCAAAAAAGCGTACGAAACCCTTGGCTTAATCTCATTCTTGACGGCGGGTACATTGGAAGCCCGGGCTTGGACAATCGCAAAAGGTATCTCCGCCCCCCAAGCGGCAGGGACGATTCATACGGACTTTGAAAAACATTTCATAAAAGCCGACGTTATACCTTACCAAAAATTTGTTGATGCCGGGGGTTGGGTCAATGCCCGTGAAAAAGGATTGGTGACTCTGGCCGGCCGGGATTACATCATGACCGACGGGGATGTGGTTGAGTTTAAGGTCGGCGCTTAATATCCATTACTCCGGAAAGACTATCACGATTGGTTTTTCCTTCTCTTTTCCCATTACTATAAAGTCGGCAGCGTGTAAGGCAAACTTTTCGATACTTGCCCTTTCTTCGGCACTGATACTCTTTGGATCGGTCGCATACTTAACCCACGCCAGCTTTGCCGCTATCAGTTCCTGGATATCAATCTGCCCGATGCCGGTTTTGAATTTGTGGTTCGGATCGTTTTCTTTTAACCAGCCGTCCGTATCGACGCAATCCATAATTGGGGCAAGCTCCAGCCTTCCATCGCCTTCAGTATAGGTCCGTTTGAGTCTGGCGATTCCAAGTTGAAGATTGCCTTGTCGACTGGCGACATCGTGTTCCCTACTGTAACCGACCAAAGCATTGCTACCTTTTGGCATTGGTGTTCTTGACATTATTTATTGGTATTTGAAGTTCTAACCCACCACTTGATATAGATGACCATGAATCTTAAAGATGAAAACAGGGCAAAGACAAATCCCGGAAACCCGTCCATGAATCCCTTATGTCTCAAGTACATTGAAAGAAAAGTTATCTTCGGAAACCAGATAAAATACCTGAAGAAACTTAAATTAGTGCCCTCAGGCATCTTCTCAACTTCAAGCGTGGTATACCTGTCCCACCTCATGAGATATCTTGAAAAATCGGGGTCAGCGTAGTGTAGAAGCGGGGTCTTGAGGAATCCCGTCTCCCCTTTAATCTCAACGTTTTCGTGGACATCATTACAGGGAAACCTGGCCGCACCGTTTTTGTAAAGTCTTATCGTGTAGTCCGGGTACTGCCCACCCTTAGTGAGAAATCTCGTCAAAAACCAGTTCTTGCGGGGCAGATTATACGCTTCCTTGGCATCTTTTGAGTTAATTATTTGGCTTATTTCCTTTTTAAGTTCCGGGCTTAATTCCTCATCGGCGTCAAGCTGGATAATCCATTCTCCCGTTGCCGCCTCAATCGCCTTCTGCTTGTTTATGTGGAACATCTTGGGGTTGGGTGAAACAATTATTCTGACCTTTTTTCCGTAGGACTTGGCGATTTCGACCGTTTTATCGGTCGAGCCGCCGTCAACGATAATGACTTCGTCAACCATGTCGTACGCAGAATCCATCGGATAATGGAGGTTCTTTTCCTCGTTATAGACCGCCAAACACAAAGATAGCTTCATATATTAGTTTATTATATAATAATCTCATGTTAAAGATCGTGAACGTGCCCCATAAAGTCCTGTCCAGCCCGACCAATCCCGTTATTAAGATTGACGACAATATAAGGAAGCTCGTCTACGATATGGAAGAAACATTAATTGCCCAATCCGACCCTCAAGGGGTCGGTCTGGCCGCTAATCAAGTAGGAATCAACCTGTCTATATTTGTCATAAAAAAGAGTCCGGAAGCAGATACCCAAATGTTCATAAATCCCAAAATCCTTGAAGTTGAAGACGCACCGGGCAAAAAAAAGACAAGAAGTAAAAAAACTGACAAGCTCGAAGGTTGCCTCTCAATCCCCCGCATCTGGGGACCGGTCAAGAGATCAAATAGAATCTATCTGGAATACCAGGACCTCAATTCCCAGATACATAAAAAGTGGTTTAGGGGATTTGAGGCGACGATAATCCAGCACGAAATGGATCATCTCAACGGAATCGTCTTTACCCAAAGGTCGCTTGAACAAAAGGCACCTTTGTACAAAGAATCCGGAGGAAATCTCAAACCGTTTGAAATATAATGAAATCAATGAAAAAGAGAACCAAGAAAAACCGGCTAATTATTATGGTCATCGTTGGCGTAATCACTTTCCTATTGTTATTGGCCTATGTTATTAACTACGCGGTCAATTCCGAAGCTGCCCTTAAAAAAGGAAGGGCTTACTATTGGTGCGCATCCTATAAATATGGTCAGGTTGTAAATCGTTATTGCTACGGGGATTCTGGCATGTGCCAAACCTACAACCTATACAACAAAAAACCTAAAAACAACGAAAAGAAAGGCCTTACTTACAGTTGTTATTCCGATAAAGTTTACGTAAAAAGAAAAGGTTCCCCATGTCCGAAGGATGATTATGTCATAGAAAACGCCAATGGCGGATCAATCGGATGTTTCGGCGGCTTCAAGGAAAAGAATCTGAAGATAATTAAGTAGTAGCCTCTGATTTAGCCTTGGTTTTGACGGCTGCCAAAGTCACAAACGGCTTAACTCCGTCTCTCATGTCTTTCTTGACCCTCTTTAAACAACTCGCGCAGAGCTTAACTCTTATTGTCTTGCCTTTCTCAACAATTGAGAGCCTTATGAGGTTGGCTCTGAATATTTTCTGCACTTTAGGAGCCCGTTTCTTCCAACGGCCTCCAGCAACACCTCGGTGGTGAGTGTGGGTACGACCGTAAAGAACGCCTTTTCCGCAGTGATAACAAACGTTTCCCATAAGGATTTATGATATCATAAAGGAGAGCTAAAAACAATAACTATGTTATCCTATCTATTTTCAAACCCGTTAATATTCGTTGTTTACCTCTTTGCGCTCCTTGTTGCGATCGCTATCCATGAATTTTCCCATGCTTTAGCGGCCGACCAACTCGGCGATCCGACTCCAAGGCTTCAGGGTAGGCTTAAACTTAACCCAATGGTTCACGTTGATGCCATGGGTATGTTTTTTTTGATGCTATTCGGATTCGGTTGGGGTAAGCCTGTTGAATTTGACCCTTACAACCTAAAAAACCCCAGACGCGATGCCGCTATCATTTCAGTTGCCGGTCCTATATCTAATTTTATTTTGGCTATCGTACTGTCTATACTCCTCAGATTGTTTATATTATTTGATCTAACTTTCCTGACGACTATAGGCTTCCTTATTTTCATTCCCGTCATCAGGATGAATGTCGTTTTAGGGGTTTTCAACCTTTTACCTATTCACCCGCTGGACGGATTTAAAATCGTTGGAGGAATTCTATCACGGGAAAAAGCTCAAGAATGGTATTCTCTTCAGAGATATGGAATATTCTTTTTAATTCTTATGATCCTGCCGATCGGTGGTTCATCCATGCTTCAGAGAGTCCTAATTCCCATGGTATCTTTCCTAAACGGTATCCTACTTCCTGCAAGCCTTAGCGTAAGCGGGGTCGTATAACTCCAAGCATATTAAATGTCATAAAAAGACGTACCAAACAGGAACTCATATATTATTTAGCTTCAAACGACGTTGCCTAAAGTCTTATGGAGTCGGGGTCAGTGCCCTTACGCACCTGAAGTAATCCTGGGTTGAGCAGCCTTTACCAAGTTTTTCTTTAATCTTGTCGCAGTCGGTCTCGTTACAGCCAGCACTAGCATCGGGAATTTGAAGAGTTTGAATGGGTGTTGGCGATGTCGATGTACCTGCTGCCGCCTTAGTGGGAGTAACCGTTATTCCGACAGGCGTTGTCGGAGCTACTGTTGGTGTACCGGCAACTGACCCTTCGGTGCTTTTTGTTGTAAACGTCCAAGGAACCCCTCCGTTGTCGAACTTCTTATCCCCTACCCGGATATCGAAATAGTAGGTCGTGCTCGGTGACAGGAGAGTTAAATCCAGGCTGTGGGTCTTGGCTTTGGTCGCCTCGGGAGCAAAGAAATTTAGTGCGGTCGGGGTTGTCCCGTATTCGACAACTCCCTGGGAATCGACGCCCGTTGCCCAGGAAATCTTAACCGAATTCTTTTCGATATTTGAAACAACCACGTCCCGGGGTTCAAAATCAGCCGCTCTTGTGCCTATCAATTGAAAGGTTAGAACCAGTAAACCGATGAATATGATTATTCCTATGAATATGGCTGCTATCTTTGTGACTTTTGGATTGTTCATATTCATCATAAAATGAGTCTTAAAGCTCCTCCTAATAATAGCAACAATGCTCCGGGAATTGCAAGCCTGGCTACGTTATCCCAAATTCCGGTCTGAGGCAACTCGGTCGGTGTTTCACCACCACTTTCGGAAGGTGTAGCCGTTGGGTCACTTGATCCGCCTGACCCAACCGTCACCGCGCTGGTTCCGTTTGAAGTACAGGTTAAAACATTTGTTGCGTTAAGGTCGTTTTTGACCACCTTTGAGGAATTACAGTCAAAACTCAAGGTGCCCGTACCCTCTTTCAGGGCTTCAAACGTGATTATGGCAATCGTTCCTGAACTTGATACCGAGTTGGCCGGATCGTTGACCATTCCGGCAATATACACGGTTCCCGATGTGGCCACGTCATTTGTTACTGTCGGGAAAAGTGATCCCGCCGAAACGCCGGTTGCCTTTAGTAGGGATCCGTCATAGCTGACGTAAACGTCGGCCGAATTGATACTGTCAGAACCTGGATCGACAACAACTTCTATCTGAAAAGATCCCCCATTTGAAACCGTAGCCGATGAATTATTAAACTTCAATGAAGCTGCCTCAACGGCAAATACCAACGGTGTTATGCCGAGGAAGATCATAAGGGCTATAAGGATTTTTTTTGCGTTTATCATTTTATTTCAACCGATAAATCTGTTAGCATCGGTATCAAAACCTCTGTCTGGTCTGTCACTAGGTCGGTTATGTCCTGGCCGGCAGACTGCCTTAAAGAAAAGTTGTATTTCCCGGTTTTTTTTGGCTTAAACGAAACCGAGGCCATGGGTTGATTCTTATCCACCGCCCCCAATATTGTTGGCGCTTGGCTATCCAAGGATTTGACCGCAGTCAAAAGCAGATAGTTCCCTCTATTATACGAGTAAATTTTGAAATCCGATAGGCTGGATCTAGCCTCAATAAACTCAAAGGACAAAGGATCGTAATAAATAATTACGTCATACCCGACAATATTTTTTCCCTGGGACTGACCCTCAAGATCGACCATGACGGTGTCTGAGACCGTATAGCTTTCGGCTTTTGTCGTCAAGGAAAGCGATCCTTCAGTCGGAGCAACCGTCGGCATAACCAAATTCTCCTGCTTCAGGGTGGCAACATCCTCCTTGACGGCGGTTGTCGCTGAATCCTGATTGCTTTCCGTTTGGGGTTGTTGGTCTTTCTTATTGCCCATACCGACAAAAAGGCCGGTACCGACAAATACGGCAAAAAAGACTACCAGTAGGTAGATGAATATTTTGTTTTTCGGTTCCATATTAAAGCTCGTCGCTTTTAATTGACAACGCCGATATTATAAGCGAGTAATCCTGGGTGTCGCACTTACCGTCAAGGTTTATATCGCATACGGACAAAACCGAAGCATCGGACTTGCCGAGATTATTCTTGATAAACGAAATATCTATAGCGTTGACGACTCCGTCCTGCTTTTTGTCGGGTCCATAAACGTCTCCTGAAAGTTGGAGCACTTTTGAGAAATCAAAGGTGTTTTCGCCGGTTTTCAAAGTCATAGCCTCGGCACTACAGCGATAGGTGCCGGCCGCCGTTTCGTTTGGAGCGTTCTCGCAGATCTTTTTTTGGACATGGCGCGGACCCTTCACATACAACATGTATTTTTTGCCTGTGGGTGAGGAAACGTCAAAACCCACTTTCCCGCTCCATACACCGCTGCCGTCGCTCACAAATGTCCCAGATTTGACAATGGGTGTCGCGATACCGTCTCCTGATAACGTGAATTTAACATTCATAAAGTTTCTCGCATCGGCCGGTTTTGAAGTTATTCCCTGAAATTTAAGTTTCAGATTGAGAATGGTATTTCCGGTAACCGGGATCGCGCCTGTTGGGGTTATGGCCGTTGTCGGCGTAGTACCTCCTGCAGGTACGGTTGGTGTCGCGCCTCCCGCCATACACGCCAACCTGAAATCGTCAAACCTCGCATTGGAGGCCGGATAAGCCGGAGGAGTATTTTTTACATATAAGTAAACGTTCCCTGTGCCCGTATAGCCGGCGTTGAACGATTTAGCCAATCGATAGCCTCCTCCGTCCAAAAGATCATAATGGAATTCAAGATTGGCATTTGTTCTTTTGATTTTCACCTTAACGGGCGACGTCGCGGCTAGTGAAGTATTGACGATTGTCGGAGTTACCCAATCGGTATCGTTCCAGTCGTAAAGAACTCTCAATTGACCGTTGTCCAGTCTTTCTATCGCAAACCCATCATAGGGATCTCCGAAAAAACCTAAGCCCGAAAGGCTTCCTGAACCGGACGCAGAGGTTATATTCAAAGTCTTGAGAACCGTCTCTATCTCGAAATTCCCAGATAAGGTTTGTTTTGACAATGCCGCCGTAGTCTTTACTGACGAATCCGTTGACGCCGAAACGCCGGCAATCAGGACATCTCCGGCAGTGATACTGACGTTGCCGCTATTCCCGGTTGGCGCCGTCCATCGATTTTGATTAAGCGTTGCATCCGAAAAATTGTCCGTAAATGATGTGCAGTTTGCGGCTGCCGTTCCGCCATTTATCTTAAGATTAGCTACGGCCGAGATATGGTTGGTTTCAATTGTTCCGTCAGATTTGACGATGAAAAAATTGGCGTTACTGGCGTTCAGGTTTGTTCCTGTTGCTGATTTAGCCGTAAGGACCAATCTAACAAGGTCTACGGCCGCATTCCCGTTCATCACCAAACCCGTCGCATTTTGGATTTCCCCCTGGATGTTTATTGTGCCCGACTCGTTTACCTTTGTTAAAGTACCGCTTGTATCTGCAAAGTCGGGGCTGGGGACGCCGAGTTTGTAATCAATGTACTTTGCCTGAAGGATGTTCTTGTCGAATTTAAACTTAAGAGTATATCCTCTTAAAGAGATATTTGCCGATGGTTTCATTCTTACCATGACCGTAACGTCGGCTCCTGAGGCAACGGTTGGAGCGGCCGGGTCGTAAGAAACCTCAATCGTTTCACCGGACGCTCTAGATTTCGGGGCAGTTTTTCCGCTCAAAAAAAGATAGTTAAGCGCCCAAAAAACCGCGCCCACGGTGATCAGGAAAACTACAAATAGTCTAGCCCAGTCTTTTTTCATTATGGTTTTAGCGACTTCATTAATATTGTCTTGTCGGCCGAGCTTATGACACCGTCCCCGTTGAAATCTATGTTAACCGTCGGGGGTAATTTGGCTCCAAAAGCGGTTGCCGACATATAATAGAAATAGTCAAGAATACTGACCTTACCATCCCCGTTTGAATCACCCTTAGTCCTCATATAATTACGACACCATTGGTTTTTATTGGCGGCAGTTGGAGCGCTACTGAATAAACCTGCCCCAAGATTACATTTAATGGGGTTGGTGTAAGTGACTGCCGATCCGAACTTATCAAAAAAACAGCTGGTGGCACAAGTGCCGGCAGCCGCACAGACACAGCTTGCAACCGGCGTCGGAGTTGGATCAACGGTTGCGGCATTGAAGACTTTTGAACAGTTTGCGTTGTATTTTGACCATACGTTCGTGCCTGCTTTTTTGAAATAGGCGTCGACCCTTATCCTTTTGGGTTTGGACATATAATAATTCCAGTTTCTATCCTTTCGGTCTACGTCATAGAAATTAATAGTCAGGACGTGGGTGTCATCGGAGATCTGCTTATTGACAACCTTACCGGCAACTTTTGCCGTATCCGTTGTGAATCTTATCGGTTTAGGGTTACCACCTGCAACGTTGTCCATATTATATAGCCAAAACCCGAATGATATTATGTCCGTGCTGGTTGATTTTGCAGTCACCTGTATATTCTCCCCCGAACCTAAGGTGTTGTCGGATATGGTTAAGGACTTGCACAAATCGACAGTTCCCGCCGTAACCGGCGCTATATTCCATGGAGGAATCGGTGTTGGGGTAGCGGTTGGGACGACGGTACAAACATTGTTCTGACACGTGCCTGTTTCTTCTGTGCATACCGCCGTGCAGATTGACCCCTGAGGACACGGTTGGCACCTTTTGCACGTAGTACCGTTGGTTTTGCCTTTACAATCAAAGTCATTGGAGCGACAGATTCCCGAAGCATCAGGATTTGGGGCTACCTTTGACCCATCTTCGTATTCACAATAAAACCCGGTTGGACAAACCAATCCCTGTATACCTCCACACTGTGCTGGATTTTCCTGGGCAGACGCCTCATCAACATTCCCCAAAGCCAGGAAACCGACTAGGGAGAAAAGGATAATAAAAAGCACTGATAATTTCTTCATATTAGA
>CAZUBL010000026.1:0-13479 GCA_964618685.1 uncultured Gammaproteobacteria bacterium
GGAGGTTCCTCAAGTACCTTAAGCAAAGCGTTTTGAGCTTCAAGCGAGGAAGCGTCAAACGACGGAAAGTAAAATATCCTTTTTTGAGAATTGTAAATTTTAATTTCGCTAAGAACCTGTTTGACTTCGGCAATCGAATATTTTTTTGTCGCCGGCGTCATTTCGAAAAACAAATCATTTTTACCCAATAAATTATTTTTGACGTATTTGTCGGTGACCCGCTTCTTTTCGGATATCAATAAATGGGAAATCATATATTGAATTTTAGCAAATTAATCCATATAGTTAAATTATGGACTTGAATCCCAAGCTATTACTTAATCAATTGGTAAAAAACGGTGACATCGACCAGAACGAAGCCGACAAAATCGAGGTAGAAAGCCTTAAAAAAAACCTCGACGTCAGGGATTATCTCTACGAATTTACATCGGTTTCCAAAATAAACATCGTCAAGGCGATCTCGGAGGTATTTAATATCCCTTACGTGGACCTTGAGAACTCGCCTATCGATTCCCAGGCCGTGGGTTTTATTTCGGAGTCGATTGCCCGTAGTTACGAAATTCTGCCTTATAAATATGACGCCAAGGCGGGTACTATTTATTTGGGAGCGGTTGACCCATTCAACAACAACGCCATAGATTTTTTGGAAAAGAAAACAGGCAAAAGGGTTATCTTGTCATTAGCCGACCACCACCAGATCAGCAAAATGATCGATCTGGCATATTCGCAAGGTCTGTCTCCGGAAGTACGTGATGCGCTTAAGGAATACCCGACAACTAGTCGTGAGTCTCCAAAAATAGAGCTGTCGGCGGCCGGAATTTCCGAGGCGCCGATTGCCAAAATCGTCTCAACCATTTTAGAGTTTGCCATAAAAAGCCGGGCATCGGATATTCATATCGAGCCGGAAGAAGGCAGGACAAAGGTCAGGTACAGAATTGACGGAATTCTTCACGAAAAACTTTCCCTTCCAAAGTCGATCCACGACGCCTTGATTTCAAGGATCAAAATTCTTTCTGAGATGAAAATTGACGAGAAAAGGGTGCCCCAGGACGGCCGATTCGGATTCAAGATTCACGGTGAAGAGGTCGACCTCAGGGTCTCAACCCTACCTACGGTTAATGGCGAAAAAGTCGTAATGAGGCTTCTTAAAAAAACGGGAGGAATCCCATCGTTGTTTGACCTGGGACTTCGGGGACCGCAGCTTAAAGATGTTGAGGAAGCGATAACTAAGCCTTATGGAATCATCTTGATTACCGGTCCGACCGGATCAGGTAAAACGACTACATTGTATTCGATATTGTCTAGGCTTAATAAGCCGATGGTCAACATCATGACTCTTGAAGACCCGGTCGAGTACCAGATCACCGGCATCAATCAGGTCCAGATAAACCCTCAAGCGGGCCTTACCTTCGCAAACGGGCTAAGGGCATTTTTACGGCAAGACCCAAATATCATTCTCGTCGGAGAGATTCGAGATCACGAGACAACTCAATTGGCAATCCAGGCCGCATTAACCGGTCACTTGGTCTTCTCTACCCTCCACACCAACGATTCGGCAACGGCCATACCGAGACTTATCGACTTGGGCGCCGAAAGCTTCCTTATCGCGTCTGTTTTGACGGCGGTCATTGCTCAGCGTATCTGCCGAAGGGTTTGCCCGAACTGCAAAGTCTTTTACGATCCGCCGGCCCAGGTTCAGGAGAACGTGAAGGCGGTCTTGGGAAACCTACTTCCAAAGGGATACGAAAACAAGCCGATAAAACTGGCTCGGGGAGAAGGATGTAGCGAATGTAACCAGACGGGTTATATCGGAAGGATTGCCATATTTGAAGTTCTTAAAGTTACAGGTTCAATAAACCGGCTGGTTCTCCAACAGTCCGGAGCCCACGAGATAGAAGATGCGGCCAGGAAGGAAGGGCTTGTCATGATGAAACAGGACGGATATCTTAAGGCGTTGGACGGTTTGACGACTGTTGAGGAAGTATTAAGAGTTGCTGAAGTCTAATATTTATGGATTTATCTAAGTTACTACAGCTTGTTATTGAAAAGAAAGCCTCGGATCTTCATATAATCCCGGGCTATTATCCGACTATTAGGGTATCGGGTGAGCTTTACCAGATGACGACCATGACCCAAATGGGAGATAAGGATGCTGAAGTGATGCTCTTTTCGATTCTCAATGAAGAACAAAAGGAAAACCTGGTTGCCAACCGGGAGCTTGATTTGGCTTACGCTTTCCAGAACTACCGGTTCAGAATCAATATGTATTATGCCCAAGGGGTAGTTTGCGCAAGCTTCAGGCTTATTCCCAACAAAATTAGAACAATTGAAGAGCTATCTCTTCCGTTGTATCTTAAGAACTGCGCCGATTACCGACAAGGGTTGGTTCTTTTGACTGGGCCAACCGGCGAGGGTAAATCGACTACCTTGGCATCCCTGATAAATGAGATCAATCATAAATACGCAAGGCATATAATCACGATCGAAGACCCGGTCGAGTATGTTTATCCGAAAGCCAAGTCCATCATCTCCCAGAGGGAGCTTCATCAGGACACCCATTCGTGGAGCTTGTCCCTTAAGTCAGCCCTTCGCGAGGATCCGGACGTCATATTGGTTGGTGAAATGAGAGATTTTGACACGATCCAACTTGCCCTAACCGCTGCCGAGACCGGTCATTTGGTATTCTCAACTTTGCACACCAATTCCGCCCCTGAATCCATAGACCGTATCATTGATATTTTTCCGCCCCATCAACAGAATCAGGTTAAAAATCAGTTATCCTCGGTCTTGAGGATGATACTGACCCAGAGGTTGTTGCCGCGGCAAGGATCAATCGACAGGATTCCGGCAATTGAAGTACTCTTCAATACATCGGCCGTTGCAACCACAATTCGAGAAGGCAAGACCTATCTCATAAGCAATATCCTTGAGACTTCGGAAAGCGAAGGCCTTGTTCTGTTTGAAAAAAATTTGTTGACTCTTTACAGAAGCGGATTTATATCAAAGGAGACCGCCTTCTCATACGCAATTAGACCGAAGGAACTAGAGAAGTTCATCAAAGTTGACAGATAAAAATGTACTTCAAATACAAAGCTTTAAAAAACAATGTTACGGTCGAAAAACAGATCGAAGCCGCCTCCCAGGAAGCCGTTCTCGACTATCTCCGGCGTAACGGATACTTCCCGATTTCGGTGACTAAGGCAAAAAAAGAAGAGCCGAGCATTTTTTCAACCCTTTTTAGCAAGAACGATTTCAACGACATCGTCGATTTTACCCGCCAGATCGCGATCATGTTAAACGCCGGCCTGACTTTGATTGACGCTCTCGAGATCCTTAAAAAACAACTCGTGAAACCGACTATGAAGCAAATGGTCGAGGATATTGATTCCCAGATTAAGGCCGGAGAATCATTTTCATCGGCATTAAAAAAATATCCCTCGAGCTTTTCAAACCTCTATATCGCACTCGTTAAGTCGGGAGAAGCGTCGGGAAAACTTGGTGAGATTCTTTTAAGACTTGCGGACAACCTTGAAAAGGAAAGGGAGTTGAAAAGCAAGCTTAAGGGTGCTCTTATTTACCCGGTGATCGTTATCGTCGCTATGGTTGCCGTCATGTTCGTTATGATCACTTTCGTTATCCCCAAACTTCTCAATCTTTACAAAGATTTTGACGTAGAACTTCCCTGGACCACCCAAGTGCTTATAGTCGTATCGACTTTTTCGACTCGTTTTTGGCCACTGATCATAATCGGGGCCGTATTCGGCTGGTATTCGTTACAGAAGTATCTGAAAACCAAAGCCGGCAAAGAATCGTTCGACCAGATTACTTTGAAGCTTCCTGTTTTTGGGCCGATCATAAGAGTATCGGCTCTGGTTGACTCGACTCGGACCCTGGCGATCCTCATAGGTTCAGGAGTCTCGATCCTTGACGCCTTGTCGATTATTATCGATACGACCGAAAACATCGTTTACCAAAAAGCTTTTATTAATATAAGTCGCAAGGTTGAAAAAGGTCAGTCATTGGGAGTGTCGCTTGACCAGGAAGGGATCTTTCCGCCGATTCTTGTCCAGATGGCCCAGGTCGGAGAGCAGACAGGAAATCTAGACGATACTCTATTAAGGCTTTCAAAATATTTCGAGATGGAGTCTGAAATTGCCATCAAATCTATGACGACCTTGATCGAACCGATGATTCTTGTTGTCCTCGGAGCCGGAGTCGGTTTCCTCGTCCTTTCGGTTATTACTCCTATTTACAATCTGACAAGCTCCTTCAACTAAGGTGGTTGATTTCAGTCGCGAGAGATTCCGTCGGACTGAAGATTTTTGACTTTTTCTTTCAGATATGGGTAGTCTTCAATTTTGTAATGTCCGATAAAATAATCGACGGCTCTTTTTGTTTTATCTATAAGGTCGTAGTCTGTAATGTTGGCAATTTTCAGGTCGATAAAACCATGTTGTTTGATGCCGTAAATGTTTCCCGGTCCTCGAATTTTCAGATCTTCTTCTGCAAGCTTCGTTCCGAGATTAGTCTTTGAAAAAAACTCAAGTCGCCTGACAGTTTCGGGATCGTCGTTTGTTGAGTAAAGGAAACAGTAGGACTGTTTGTCGCTCCGCCCGACCCGCCCTCTCAATTGGTGAAGTTGGGCCAGTCCAAATCTTTCCGCGCCTTCGATTATCATTATGGTGGCGTTTGGAATATCGACACCGACTTCAACTACGGGTGTCGTCACCAGGATGTCATAAAGACCGTTCTTGAAGTCAACCATCATCTTCTCTTTTTCTGCGGACTTCATTTTTCCGTGGAGCAAGCCTAACCTGTTTTCTGTAAATATCTTTTTAAGTTCGTCATACTCTTTCTTTGAAGCCTTTACCGATTTCATGGTTTCAACTTCAGACTCTTCAATTAGGGGGCAGACGACAAAAACTTGGGATTTATTTTGAGCGATTTCTTTTTTAATCCATTCATAGCCCTTAGACCGCTTGAAGGGTGGCACGAGAAATGTTTTTACTGGCAATCTTCCCTTGGGCATTTCGGTGATTGCCGAAAGTTCCAATTCCCCGTGAAGAGTCAGCATGACGGTACGCGGAATTGGCGTTGCCGTCATTGTCAAAAGGTGGGGATTTATGCCTTTCTGCTTCAAGGCCGCCCTCTGGGCGACACCGAAGCGGTGCTGTTCGTCAATGACGACAAAACCGACTTTTTTGACGCTGAATTTCTTGGATATGAGCGCATGGGTACCGACGACAATGTCGCCGTCGGGGTTCTTGTTTGATGCAGTATATATGCCGATTCTAATAGGATAGCCTTTCAATAATTCTTTCAGTGTTTTGAAATGCTGATTGACCAGGATCTCGGTCGGGGCCATGAGAATGGATTTGTATCCGTTAAGAAATGAGAAATAACAGCCCAAAGCGGCAATGACGGTTTTTCCGCTGCCGACCTCTCCCTGAAGAAATCTGTTCATCGGCTTATTGTTTTTCAAGTCCTCGTATATTTCTTCCCAAACTTTAATCTGGCTTGACGTTAAAGTAAACGGCAAATTATTGATAAACTTTGAGATCTGCTTTCTTGTACTATCTGCGTCCTTGAATTTGTGACTGACGGTTTCCTTTTCCCACTCTTTCTTGATCATGGAAGAAGAAAGTTGTATGGTAAAAAGCTCGTCAAAGGCCAACCGATGGCGGGCTTTTTGGGAGGACGGGAACGTATCCGGGAAGTGTATTGTCTGGTAAGCGTAATCCTTCCCGACGAGGTCGTTGAATTCGATTATTTTCAAAGGGAGGGTTTCGACATATTTCTCGCGTAGGGCGATATACATTTTCTCCCTTATTGTTTTGGTCGACAGTCCCCTCGTTTGCGGATAAACAGGGACAATCCTACCCGTGTGTTTCAAGGGAACGTCGGGTAAAACCAGTTCATAGTCCTTAGGCTTAAGGGTCATTTTTCGTCCATACAGTTCAACCGTGCCGGCGACGCTCAAAATGCTCCCCTTTTTAATAAGTCTCAATAGATAGGGTTGGTTGTAGAAGCCGATTTCGATTTCACCGGTCTCGTCCTTCAGTTTGAATACCTGCAGTCTTAGGCCGGTACGCGTCACCTGGTATTTGGAATCGATGACTTCGCCTTTGACCGTGACGGTTTCGCCCGGTTGGGCGCTTCCAATTGAAGTCAATAAGGAAAAATCTTCATAACGGGAGGGAAAGTAATTAACAAGGTCAAGATAGGTGTTGACTCCAAGCGATTTGAAGCGCTTGATTGTGAGGGAGCTGGTACTGGGAAGAGACTCGATGGCAATGCTCTCGGGCATGAGAATTTTTTAATATCCTAAAAATAATGGCGCCATGGATGTGAATATCAGGAACATCATCATAATCACCATAACTATTTTCCAAAGAATTTCTTTTTTCACTTTTTTTCCGAATACTTTCATACAAATGATTATATCAATAAAGAAAGAGATTTCAAAAAGCAAAATCCCCAAAAATTTACTATACTTTACTCATGTATCAGTCCAGACGATTGAGGTTCAAAGGTCAGTATTTCAAACAGCGATTGATGGTCTACGGACTCATCGGGGCAATTGCAGTAATTGTCATAGGATTCATATTCAGTTTTGGCGTTTTCGCCTGGTATGCCAAAGATCTCCCCTCCCCGGCCAAGCTTTCCCAATCTACAGGCGCCTCAACGATCTTCAAAGACCGCGACGACAAGATTCTTTACGAAATGTATAAGGACAAGAACCGGATACCCGTCAAGTGGGAGGACCTTCCAAAAAGACTGAAAGAAGCAACGATCGCTATTGAAGATAAAAACTTCTACAAGCACCAGGGTATCTCCCAGTTTGGTATTGTCAGGGGGGCTTTTAATATCTTACTTGGAAAAGGTCTTCAGTCGGGTTCAACGATTACCCAGCAGCTTATCAAGAATGTTCTTTTGACGAACCGCCAGACGATATCCCGAAAGGTGCAGGAAATGATCCTTGCCCTTGAAGTTGAAAGACGATATACGAAGGATGAAATACTATTGATGTATTTGAACGAAGCCCCTTACGGGGGTGTGTATTGGGGGGTCGAGTCGGCCGCCAAGGGGTATTTCGGCAAAGAGGTGAAAAACCTAACTCTTGTTGAGTCGGCAATCCTTGCCGGTATGCCCCAAAATCCTTCAGCTTACTCTCCCCATATAGGCCGAAAAGACGCCTGGAAATTCAGAACGACCGACGTTTTGAGACGGATGAGGGAAGATAGATACATAACTCGTGACGAGGAAAAGACTGCCCTCAAGCAAATGGACGCCATCAAATTCACTTCTCCCAAACTGGCTATAAGCGCCCCCCACTTTGTTTTTTACGTCAAAGACCAAATTGACGAGGAATACGGGCAGAAACTCATTGACCAGGGAGTCGAGGTCAAGACAACTCTTTCCCTTGAAGTACAGCGGGCGGTTGAGGAAATTGTCAAGGACGAGATAAAGAAACTCAAGGAATACAACGCGACAAACGCCGCGGTTGTCGTTCTGGATTCCAAAACCGGAGAAATCCTGGCGATGGTCGGCTCATATGACTTCAACGACGAAAAGTTCGGTAAATTCAACGCCGCCCTTGGCTTGAGGCAACCTGGATCGGCGATAAAACCTATAACCTATGCCACCGCATTTGAGCAAGGGTATACTCCGGCAACGGTGCTCATGGACGTCAAGACGGAGTTTTCATCTGGGGCTACAACGGACAAACCCTATACCCCAGTCAACTATGACGGTAAGTTCAGGGGCCCGATGCAGGTCCGGTTTGCGTTAGCCAATTCCGAAAACATACCGGCCGTCAAGATGCTCGCGATGGTTGGGATCCGTGATTTTCTCCAGAAAGCAACCGACATGGGTTTAAGTCAGTTTGAGCCAACGACTGAAAACATGAATCGTTTCGGTTTGGCCGTTACTCTTGGTGGTGGAGAGACTACTCTTCTTGATCTGACTTCTTCTTTCTCTGTATTTGCGGCAGCCGGGGTGAGGCGTGACGTTTCGGCAATTACCGAGATAAAAGACTTTAAAGGAAAAAGCGTATTCAAGAAAGTAAGAATCAAGGAAAAGAACGTTTTGTCGCCGGAGTCGGCTTTCCTTATATCTCATATCTTGTCCGACAACAATGCCCGACTTGACGTATTCGGACCAAACTCTTACCTTAATATTCCTGGGAAAACGGTTGCGGTCAAAACCGGAACAACCGATGACAAGCGTGACAACTGGGCGGTCGGCTACACGAAAACCGTAACGGTTGGAGTCTGGGCCGGAAACAACGATAATTCTCCTATGAATCCGAATATCGCCTCAGGCGCAACCGGCGCTTCCTCAATCTTCTATTACACGATGATAGATCTGTTGAAAAAGTACGGCGACGGCATACCAGATAAACCGGACAAGGTCAAAGCCCTACAGATTGACGCCTATTTGGGAGGCCTGCCTAAGGACGGTTACCCAACCCGAAGCGAGTACTTCATCGAAGGCACGGAACCCAAGGATACGTCCCCTTATTACAAAAAGCTAAAAATATCCAAAGCCAATGGCAAGCTCGCCAATGACGTTGAAGTAAAAAACGGGAATTATGAGGAAAAGGAATTTATAGTCATTACAGAGGACGATCCGGTTTCATCAGACGGCAAGAACCGTTGGCAGGAGGCCATAGACGCCTGGGCCAAAGATCAGGGGGATCCGAAGTATAGAGCACCGACCGAAACGTCAGACTCATCAAGTGAAGACGTAGTCGTATCCATAAAAAATCCGTCAGGCCAGCAAACGGTTGACAACAATAACGTCCAGATAAAGGCAAAAATAATTGCCATCGCCAAGATCAAGAATGTCAAGATAAGAATCAACGGAAGTGACATCAAGTCCCTGGATGGAGATCGCGATGAAATTGACGAAACCATTAATCTTCCGGACGGCGCATACGAACTCCAGGTAATTGCCACCAACGAAAAAGATAAGCAAGGTGAATCGACGATCAAGTTCGGTGTCAAGAAACCTTGGGATTACTCAGCGCCTACCGAAACTCCAACACCCACACCGACTCCGTAGTTTTCCCCAACCGACAATCATCATTATCGTCTGGGGAAAAGAAAGAAAAAATATAGAATAATATAGCACTCGTGAAAGCGAGGTTCGGCGCGAAGGCGACGAAGCTATATATAACTCAACACGAGTATTATTCCATATCAAGGTGGGTCAGACCTTTTTAACACAATTAAACGTGTTAATATTTCTTTCTGTCCTTTTGATGAAGAAAATATTTCTCAGCAAAAGCTAAGAAATAAATGCGGGAGCACAGGTAAAAACCTGGGCTCCTTTTTTCTTTACATTCCGAGCATCTTTACGATAGTATCACCGCTAAAAGGTAATTTCAAATCCGATACAATTTTTGTAAAAACGTCAATGTAAAATCGACGGATGAAATCAGCAGACACTCCAGCTTCCACGGCGCGCTTACCGATTTTTAACATTTGATGGATGATATCCAGAATATTGCATGGACCATCCTTTTCAAATTTTTCTTCAAACTTCTCAAGTTTTGACCAGTCTGCTTTCGGCATCGATGAATCAATCCAGAAGTGACAGTAGTGACTAAAGCTCATAAACACCCAGGCGGTGCCGTCATACTTGTTTTCAACTTGACCAACAGAACTCCCCTTGATTGGGCTCGTATCGATCATAAACCCTTGTGGGATTTCCATAGGCGGCAGCGCGACAATGGGCGCTGAGGTATTAAACCACTGTGGAACAAGAATCCGTTGTGGTTGATAATCAATCGTTGGCAGCGAAAGATTGGCAATCTGTTCAGCATTCATCGCTATGATAGCGTTTGCGCCAACATATACTGCCAGAGCATATAGCCAGTGTTGAGGATTTTTACTTAATACAGCTACTATGTCGCCTGCTTTGACATATCCAATCTCCTCATTCGATGCTTGTAGGAATGCGTCTGCCGCAATACTTTTGGCTTCTTCGCCTCCATACCAATCGAAAAACATCTGCCTATATTCAGCGTCTGTGTAAGTCATTTGCGGATTGCTGTCCTTTGCTAACTGGTACATTACTTCAACAAATGGATCAGCGTAAATGACGCTTGATTCCTCAGGGGCTGAGGTCGCAATTTCTCCAGACTTTCCGCAGGCAAGCGATAGTATCGCAAGCATTAAAAACAAACAAATTAGCTTTTTCATTTCGTGCTCCTCTTTTTGTAAGTCCTCATCTACTTTCCATGCTTTCGGTTAAATCCAATTATTGGATTCCTTCAGGCTTATGCCGTCCCTACTTACAAAGATTTCGTTACCCTCGAGCCATCCACAATGGTCTCTCCATACACGCTTCTCAGCGAGTTTTTAGGGTTGGATGTGATTCGCATCCTATTAAATTGTATACATCCCCCGTATCCTTACTATTTGTTAAGTTTTTCTGCCTCTTCGATCTTCGCTTCGTTTCCCCCAGGATCTCTAAAAAAAAGTTTCCCAAAATAAGCGGGAAGAAATAATTGCGGCGTACTGGATAAAAAGTACTGCACCAGTACGCGCTTCCTTAGACAAAGAAACGTCTAAGGTCTAATTTAAATCCGACTTTAGGAGAATTACCACCCGAGCATTTTGGTAATGTAATCTCCAGGAAGAGACAGGCCAAAATCTTTCACTATCTGAGTAAAAACGTCGATATAGAATCTTCTTACAAATTCAACGCCTACTCCAGCTTTAGTAGCCTTCAAGCCCAACTTGACCATCTCCTTGATGATCGTGAAAATATTGCACGGACCGTTGTGTTCTTCTTCCGGACCTTTTGATTCGAAAGTTTCAACTCGATAGTCATTAGATTGGTTGGGCATATCAACTCTAAACCATATTGTGCAAAGACCTTTCATGCTGGCGATTACCCAGGCGGCGCCCATGTACTTATTATGCATAGTCCCGTTACTAGCTCCACCTAGTTCTCCGAAATCTTCCAAATTAGCTGCGGCAACTCGTCCAGCGTTGATATTATTGACCACTACCTGTTGTTGGGCAGCAATCCGTTGGATAGTCACCTGGCTGGGAGGGCTCATAGCTTCAGCAATTGCGGAAGACTGAGTTTGTCCCGGTTGAACGGTCACAGTAAGCTCTCTGTAATCTTTTCCCGCTTGATTTGCCACTGCGAGCAATATTGCGATCTTAACCAGGCCGTCCGCACCTTGTACAACTCCTTTGAGTTTTCCGATTGCCAGTACTTCGTTTACGGGGCCGGGATCAGGAAGTAGCGTCAATCCAATGGTGGTCGCTAGACTTACGGGTAATTCACCAGCATCTTTACAGGCTTTTAATGTGTCCCCGTCTGTCAACGATACTATTTCGACTTGGCCATTGCAGGTTTTCTCGAGCGCCTCACCTATAGTTTCGAAATATTCAGGGTGCTCACGGACCAAGTTTGAATCCGGGTTGGGCGACAAAGCTTCATTCCACAACTGCGGATTAGTCATCGTTGCCGTTGGAGTTGCTACGGATTGTTGAACTGTCGCTGATGATTCTAATGATGCGCTTCCAACAATCGGTGTCATGGTGTACTCGGTACATACCCCAAATGCTCCGGTTTTCAAACAGTTCTTTTGGAACTGCGTTCCCGTTGGAGCCTTTCCCCATTTTGCACACCAGAGACCCGCTGCGGTTGCGTGAGCGCAATAGTCTGTCTGACCGTCGTCAGCTTTTGCTCTCTGTGATCCAAGCGTTGACAATGAAATTGCCAACACGAGGAAAATTGTTGTAAGGACTTTCGTCCAATTACTACTTAACATGGCTGTTACTCCTTAGTTTTTAGCCTTGTCTGTCAAATCTCTGAACATAAGTACATTCGGTCGGTATAAACCTCCTACTCGCACTTTTCAGTTCACCCTATCTTGTCAATCGTGACAAGCTATCGGATTACGATTCGAACTAAAGTTCACTGAATCGTTTTATCGGGTTAGGTGGTCAAATTAAAAGCCTAGATTTTTTGTGTAGGTTTTCTCCTCTATTCAAATGTTTTCTTTCCCCTTTGGTATTTCTTTTTTGTTACTTCTTATTCATATTTTTCTTCATCACCTCCTATATATATTGGTCTTACCCTCAAGCTTCGAGTTAACCTCAAAACCAAAGTGCAAGACCAATCCCGGCTTAAGCCGGGAAAGAAGGTTTTGACCCGTTTGTTAAAGTGCAACGAACCAAAAATAACGGTTCATGCGTTTGAACCGTCGGATTCGCTCCTTTTAAGTCGACCACTATTTTTTGCCCACTAAAAAAAACCGGAAGCTTTTTCCGGTTGGGATTTACCAAAAATAGATGGTAAACATGGCCTATAGTATACCACAAAAGGACTTGAAATACTATAGAAACAGTCTCAGGTAGTTAATTGTATGAGAGAATTATCGATCTTATAGTTTTAGACCTTATCAAGCTCTTTCTTGGCTTCTTCTTCGGTTATATTCCTCCTTGTTGATGAATAGTAGAACCTAAGAGTAAGTTTGTTTTTAAAAAGAGACAATACTTCAAGATCGGTCAAAAGCTTGGACTCCCAAGCTTCCTTTGAGATCTCTTCATATGTTAGATTATCTGTAAGTTCAAAAGTCTTATCGAGTTTGATGACGGCGTACTGGTTTAAGGGCTTATAAGTCGGGAACGGCCTTGAGGATACGGCCAGTTGGTCAAAGTCAATCTCCGTCATAAATACCCCGTCTTTGTCCTTAATTTCATATTCGACAATTTTTTCGATGTTTAATTCCCTGAAAAGCGCTTCAATCATTCCCTTAAGGTCAAAATAGCTTGTATTTGAGGCCAGTGCGAGTCTATAGACTTCGTTTGGAAGCTCCCCTACTTTTGACAGGTAGACCTTTCCGATCTCAAACAGCTTCAAAACCTCTTTTTTACCTTCGTTGTCTTTTATATTTTTATACAAAGAAGGAGTAATAGTGGTTCTCAAGTATTCGATATCTGTTGAAATAGAATTTTTAAGCCTTAAATGACTTTTTGGGTCAAGTCCAAACTGCTCAATTAGGTTAAGTGGTACCATAGAGTAGTTGATAATCTCGTTTAGACCCAAATGCTTCAAAAACAGTTTTATCCGGTTCTGGAAGACAAACAAATTCTCCATTTCCTTCGGTTGATCAACGTAAACTGAGGGTGACAAAACGGATTTGACGTTGTGGTATCCGTATATCCTGGCAACCTCTTCAAGGAGATCCTCTTTGATCGAAACGTCGTACTTCCTGTAAGGCGGCACTGTTACTTTGATTTTCCCGTTATTTGAAGGCTTGACCTTGAATCCGAGGCGAATAAGCATTATCTTGACTTCGTTTTCCTTAAGATCAACTCCAAGCATTCGGTCGAAATATTTAAGTTCAACTTCAATCTCGTGTCCCGAATAAGGGGATGGGAATATATCGTACACTTTTGAGGCGACTTTAGCTTGTGCATATTTTTCAAGAAGTTCTGCCCCAAGCAC
>CAZUBL010000027.1:0-12874 GCA_964618685.1 uncultured Gammaproteobacteria bacterium
AAGGGGGTGAAAATATGAAAAACGATAAATTTTGTGTAAGCAAAACCCTATCTTACTTAGTCGCCCTGGTTGTCGCAGTAGTTGGAGCTTTTTACGTAATGAACTATGTAAATACCCAAAAAGTCACTACAGATTCAGAAGCTTCAGCTTATGGAGGAAAGTGTACTTATGCCAGCGTCAAGAATTATCCAGGGGGATGTGGAGTCACAACTTCAGGAAATAGGGGTTTTTCAACAGTGATGAATAAGACTTTTGTAAACGATCCAGATAGAGACTATTACAGTATTGTAGGCCAAACACGAACATTAGTTTCAAGGTGTTGTGTCGCAGTTCCTGTTGGGCAAGTTGATGGACCGCCCAATACCGACAGTATTAAAGATCAACAACAGGCATGTAAAGATAAAGCCAACGAAATCGTTGCCAAGAGTGGACAAAGATGTACTTATTATGACGGAGGTTCGACCATAAGAAATAAATACGTTTATTGTTCAATGAAAATGTCGGATGATTTTAACGCCTGTGCTCCTGCAATTGGACAAAAATTAGCCAAAACAACCGGAACCTCTCTTAAGGAGTTATGTGCGGACAAAGAAGGCACAATGGTTCCGGGATCAAAATACACTTCTCCTGATAATCAAAATAGAACATGTCTAGTTTATACGGGAGGGTACAGATCCGGTAATCAAACACTTACTCCAGCTGCGGGTGGTGATTTGATTGGCTGTCTGAGAGTAAACGCCGTTGATTTGTATAATAAAACCTCTAGTGCATATAGGACAAGTTATTGTCAGTAATATTTTAATAAAGAAGAGATCCGAGACGTCGGATAGAAAATACCCCGGGACGCCGGGGTATTTTTTTGGCCTTGAAACAATATATAATATGGGTATGAAGGACGAAAGGAAGCTGGTATTTATCAAATTCGGTGGGAGTGTTATTACCGACAAGGGGAAAGAAGAAAGGGCCAATAGTGAGTCAATGAAATCTTTGGCAAGACAATTAGGAGACGCGAAAACTAAGGAAAAAAATCTTTCTGTCCTTATCGGGACGGGTGCCGGTTCATTCGGGCATATACAGGTTAAGAAGTACAACCTTGAAGGCGGTATAGTTTCCGAAAAGCAAAAATTGGGGTTTGCTTTAGTTGAAGACTCGGTCTCAAGACTCAACCAGATGGTGGTTGCCGAACTTCTGAAAAGCAAGATCCCGGCGGTTTCGGTCAAACCGTCCTCGATGTTCACGACCGAATCAGGGTCTGTTAAATATTTTTTTCTTGACGCCATGCTTGGATTTATTAATCTGGGAATAACTCCCGTCCTGTATGGGGACATGGTTTATGATTTGTTGGTTGGTGGCTCTGTCCTTTCAACCGACAGGATATTCTACGAATTGGCAAATATCTTCAGCAAGCAGAACATAAAGGTTGATAAAGTTGTTTTCTGCGGATCAACCAATGGCGTCCTTGACCGTGACGGCAAAACGATCGAAAGGATTACCGTCAAAAATTTGCCGGAATACTCGGACGTATTTTTCGACAACAAGTTTGTCGACGTCACGGGCGGCATGAAAAAAAAGGTCATGACGGCTCTTTGGATATCCAAACTCGGCATACCTTGCCGGATCATAGGCCGGGATTCGCTGGAATCATGTTTGATTGAAGATAAATTTGAAGGCACCATAATCGAATGAAGAACGTTACCTTACCAAAACATGTTGCGATTATCCCTGACGGTAACCGGCGGTGGGCGAAGGGAAAGGGTCTCCCAACCCTTGCCGGACACCGGAGCGGGTTTGAAGCGCTTGTTAAAATTGCCAGGAAGTCCCGGGATCTAGGGATAAAAATAATGACCATCTGGGCCTTTTCGACCGAGAACTGGAAGAGATCGAAGACGGAGATCTCTTATCTGATGGATCTATATTCCGAGATGATTGACAAATACCTCAAAGAGGCGATGGACGAGAACATAAGGATAATACATCTGGGGAGGAAGGACAGGATAAACGCAAGATTGAGGGATAAGATATCCAATACCGAGGAGAAGACCAAAGGTTTCGAAAAATATTACTTATGTATAGCGTTAGATTATGGAGGACGCGATGAGATAATGAGGGCATTGAAAAAGAAGCCGATCAAAAACGAGAAGGATCTGAGTTTGGCCCTCGATACGTTTGCTCTCCCTTATCCCGATCCCGACCTCATAATCCGCACGGGAGGCGAAAAAAGGTTGTCCGGTTATCTTCTCTGGCAGTGCCAGTATGCGGAACTGGAGTTTGTTGAAAAACATCTTCCTGACTACACTCCCGATGATTTTGTCAAAAGCATAAACGACTATTCGGAAAGAAGCCGAAGGTTTGGTAAGTAGGTTTAGTTTAATGTCGGTATCTTAAGTTTGAATCCGTCTGGCGTATTTTCAACGATCCCAAGAAGTTGTCCGGCCACGACATTAAAGACGACAAGGACAATAAATATGAGGACCATTCCTATAAGAGCGTTGGTAATCCTTTGCTGGGCCTTGGTGACTTTTTCCTTATCTCCTCCAGACTGGATCCAGTCGAAGGCTCCCAAGAATAAGTAAAGAAGTAGAAACATTCCAGCGACGATTATGAACATGTTGATTCCCCAACCGATGAGTGTCCCCAGTCCTTCAACCGGGTCGCCTCCTCCCCCTATATTCATTCCCGCCGGAGGGGAGACCGTTCCGAAAATGTCTTCGACTTGAGTCAGTAATTTCATTGTGGTAATAATTGGGCGCCAATAATCGCTCCGATGACCCGGACGGCCAGAAAGCTGGCGATAACAATAATAAGACCGATTGCCGAATAGGTGATTGTCGCATAGCCTTTTTTGATAGCCTCGGGATTGTCTCCGTGGCTCAAGATGTTAAATGCCCCGGTGAGCATCATCATCAAGAAGATTAAGCCCGCCCCGGCAATAACAAGGGGAAGGGCAATATTCAGGAGCATACCAATGTTTGAAAACTTAGCGGCCGGAAAAATATTTTCGTCAATCGTCAGTCCGTAGACCATGAGAAAAGTGTAACTAATATTCATGTTTTTTGCAATGCGGTAATTACGCAATAAATATTTTTTTTGCTATATAATGAAATATTATGTTCAATCCCTCATTCAACATCACCAATAAAATTTTGATGAATATCTCAAAGATTGAAGCCGCCGAAGAGGTGATTAAACATTCGCCACTTCTACCCCTTTGGGAAAAGCAGTTCAAGGAAGATGCTATTATCAGATCTACTTATCACGGAACCCATATAGAGGGAAATAAGCTTGCCAAAGGCGACGCCAAGGATATCCTTGAAGGTCGGGATGTCATCGGCCGGCCCCGAGATATCCAGGAGATCATCAACTACCGACGGGTTATAGAATTCATCGACGACGAGGCCAGGCGGAAGATCGACAAGATCACCGAACTTTTGATAAAAAAGATCCACAGGATCGTCACCGACAAGGTTTTGGGGGTTGAAAATTTGGGGGAGTTCAGAAGTAAGCAGGTTATAATCAGAAATTCGGCTACAGGGGAAGTGACCTTCAGGCCACCTCCTCCCTTGGAAGTACCCTTTCTCATGCGCGAGTTTATCTACTGGATAAACCGTGACGACCGAAACGATATCCACCCGGTGATCAAGGCGGGGATCGCTCACCACGAACTTGTCCGTATCCACCCCTTCATAGACGGTAACGGTCGGGTAGCTCGGGTATTGGCGACTCTCATTCTTCTTCTTGGGGGCTATGACATACGGAGATTCTTCTCGCTTGAGGAGTATTACGACAAAGACGCGGTTTCGTATTACCAGAATCTCCAAAAGGCATCCGCAGGAGATCTATCAACCTGGCTTGAGTATTTTACGTCTGGGGCGGCGATCGAATTTGACAAGATCAAGGAAAAGATCCTCAAACTCTCAAAAGACGTCAAGATGAAGGAGAAGTTCGGAGGTCAGCAGATCTACCTGACCGAGCGCCAAATGAAGGTAATTGAATATTTATCTGACGTCGGATTTCTTCAAAACCAAATGTTCGGGTCGGTGTTTCCGGACGTTTCCGAAGATACGGTTTTACGCGACCTTCAAGACCTTATCAAGAAAGGACTGATTAAGAAGGTCGGGTCGACTAAAGGTGCCCGTTATGTAATAATATAAACTTTTATAAGACATTTGGGTAAGTCATGTTTCGCCCAAATATTAGAGGTATTATGACAGTCTTATAATCTTAACGATTATGAAATTTTCTGAACTTTCTATTTACTTCGACCGCATCAGTCAGAATTCCTCTCGCCTTGAAATCACCCGGATACTGGCCGAACTTTTTAATAAACTGACCCCAATTGAAATAGAAAAGGTCGTTTATCTGCTTCAAGGGCGGGTCAGGCCAGCTTATGAGGGGATAGATTTTGGAATGGCCGAAAAGATGATCGTTCGGGCCGCCATGTCGGCCTTGTCCATCGAAAGGGGATATTTTGAAAAGGAGTTTAAGAAAATTGGAGATCTGGGACTGGCGATTGAGCATTTTAAGAGCGAGATCCATTCGTTTGAAGAAAGGGAGATGAGCGTTGTTGAGGTTTATGAGGTTTTCTACAAGTTGGCGACCGCTTCAGGCCCCGGGTCGCAGGACGCGAAAATTAGCTACCTTTCCCTTCTTATAAGAACGCTTGATCCGATTTCTTCCCGTTTCCTGGCAAGGCTCCCGACAGGTACCATAAGAATGGGATTTTCGGATATGACGGTGTTGGACGCCTATTCGTGGATGCTTACAGGCGACAAAAGCTTAAGAAATGAGATTGAAAAAGCCTACCACGTAAGGCCGGAGTTAGGATTTATCGGGCGGGAACTCAAGGAAAACGGTATTAAGGCAATGCGTAAGATTATCCCCAAAGTGTTTACCCCGATCATTATGATGAGGGCGGAGAGGTTATCCTCAGCTGAAGCAATCGTCAAGCAAATAGGCGAGAGTTTGGTCGAACCAAAATTCGATGGCTTTCGTTTGCAGGTGCACTTTAGTAGATCTAAGAATAGAGTGACCCTCTACTCTCGAAGCCTTGAGGATGTTACCTACATGTATCCGGATATTGTTGAAGGGGTCAAGAAACAGGTCAAGGCTTCGGAGATTATCTTTGAAGGAGAGGCAATCGGCTACAACCCGAAAACCGGGTCATTCCTACCTTTTCAGGAAACGGTTCAGAGAAAAAGGAAATATGATATTAAGGAAATGGCCGAAAAAATTCCGTTACGACTGTTTTCGTTTGAGCTTTTGTTTCTGAATGGTAAAAGTTTTGTGAATATTCCGTTCCTTGAGAGACGACGAACCCTTGAAGGGGAGATAGAAACAAAAAGAGATTTGAGAAAAGATATTGTTCTTGTTGCCGATGAGGAAAAGGTCAATGATCCTAAACGGCTTGAGGCGCTTTTTGACGAAGCGGTTGGTAAGGGTTTGGAGGGTATAATGGCTAAAAAAATCGACGGGGTGTATAAGCCTGGGGCGAGGGAATGGAACTGGATCAAATACAAAAGGAGTTACTCTTCAAAAATCAACGACACTATCGACTGTCTTGTTATGGGATACGATCTGGGGAAGGGTAAAAGAACCGTCTTTGGGATCGGCGCATTCCTCGTTGGAGTTTATGACGACAAAAAAGAGAAATTCGTGACAATCGCCAAGATTGGCACCGGGTTGACTGATGAGGAATGGCGTGAACTTAAAGGAAAGAGCAAAAAACTCGTAACAAAAGGCAAGCAGGAAGACTACCTGGTTAATAAGATGATGGATTGCGATGTTTGGCTGTCGCCAAAACTGGTCGTTGAGATAAGGGCTGACGAAATAACCAAGTCACCTGTCCATACGGCAGGATTGGCTTTGAGATTCCCACGTCTTGAACGATTTCGTGATGACAAAAAACCTCAAGACGCGACCAGTCTTAAGGAAGTTGAAAAAATGTCAAAAAGTCACTAGTGGGTCAGCAACATTTTGAAGAATCTTAAGGTGTACTCTCCGAAAAACGACCAGGGTTTGTTCATTGCTCTTCTCCCTGATGCCATAACCAGAATATTCTTATCATGATAAATCTCACCATGCTTCTTGATATGTAGCGAGACGTCAACATCCTCGTGGACTTTATAATGATCGGTACATAGCTCATTCCTGATCTTTTTCCAAGCGGATTTCCTAACGGCCATACCGGGTCCCACGAGCGAGTAGTGGCCTATTAACAGCTTGGGGATAAACATGTAGGGATAGTAGAGGAACTTCATTCTGTTGACTATTGGCATATCATAAAATGTGACGGGCATTGACACGGCGACAATCGATGGATTGTTCTTGAAATCTGACTCGATGTCTTTGACAAAGTTATCTGGAAGTATGGTATCGGCGTCGCACCGGGCGATGATATCCCCTGTGGCCTTATCAAAGCCGGCGTTGCGAGCCGGAATGATTCCTTGCTCTTTTTCCTTAATCAGGGTGACCTCTTCATATGTCTTGACTATTTCAGCCGTGTTGTCGGTGCTGTTGTTGTCGACTACGATTATTTGGTCAGGTTTCCTGGTCTGGCGCTTAAGGCTGTCCAGGCATTTTTTAATTCTTTCCTCTTCATTGTAGGCGGGCAATACGACGCTTATTCTCATTGGTTAATTTTATCAAATGAGCGAGTGATATAATATATTCAACTTTATGAAGCCCTTTTTCACCGTCATTATCCCAACCTTAAACGAAGAAAAATTTCTACCGAAGCTTTTAGGGGATCTGACTAGACAAAAGGAAAGGGACTTTGAAGTCATCATAACCGACGGATATTCAAAGGACAAAACGAAAGACTGCATCAAGTCCTACGAAAACGGTCTCAAGTTGGAATTCTTCAGTACCAGGCTTAAAAACGTTGCCGCCCAAAGAAATCTTGGAGCTGAGAAGGCTTCGGGTCATTACCTAGTATTTCTTGATGCTGACGCGAGGGTCGGTCCGACGTTTTTGAAAAAAGTAAAAAAGAATATCAACAAAAACAAAGGACTATTGTTCTTGCCCTACCTGATCCCGGATAGGGAATACAGGCAGTACAGGACGCTATTTGATCTTGGGAATATCTTTGTCGAACTCTCGCAAAGTCTACCCAAGCGATTTTCCTTGGGGGGAGCCATGATCGTCGAGCGTAACTTTTTTAGGCTCATCGGTGGTTTTGACGAAAGGTTATTCATTTCCGAAGATCATGAGCTTATCCAGAGGGCAGCCACGTGGGGAGTCCATTCCAAGTTTGTGAAAGAAGCCAAGACATCTTTTTCATTAAGAAGAATGAAAAAAGAAGGCCAGATTAAGTTCTTTTATAAATACTTTATCGCCTCGGCAAGAAGGCTGTTTCTGAACGAAGAAATTAAGAACAAGATCTTTGAGTACGAGATGGGGGGACAGGTGTATGACGAAAGCGAAAAGAAGAAAAAAGAAGAATTCTTTAATCACTACTTCAACCAAATACGGGGATTATTGAAGAAAATGCTTGCAGACTAGATCCTGAAAGTAGAAATGATCGGGAAGTGGTCTGAAAACATGGCTTCTATCCTCTTGGTATTTAAAAGCTTCATTTTTCGGTAAAAAATGTAGTCTATTTTTAGATTATTCAAAATGTGCCCCACGAGTTTTAGGGAAAGCTTTTGAATAAGGCTGTATGTCTTGGTGGTATTGGGCGTGAACTTGATTGTCTGTGATATCTCGCGAGTGGCTTCGGTGAATCCGTTTTTCTTCATAAAATTCTCAAGCCTTCGCCTTTGATAGGGGAAATAGTTAAAATCACCGGTCAAAATGAGTGGGTGGGGAGTTTTGATAAGATCGAGAGCCTGTTTTACGTGTCTTATCCTTAAGGCATTACTGCCGACAACGTAAAGATGGATATTGCAGACACTTATGATTTTTTTTGATGTTTTGTCTCTTAAATCTGTTTTTAGGAACGTTTTAGGTTTCTTATAGCCGAGTATCACTTGGAGGAGCGTAAAAAAGATTTCAATAATATTGTTGCCTGGATACAAAACACTGGATTCGATGTGAATAAATTTTTTTGGGTTGTAAAAAGTAGCTACTCCGTAAAATGTGCCGAATCTAATGAATGAATTTCCATAATCAGCCATCTTTAAGCCCATTTTTTCGATCTTCCTAAGATTAGCGTCATCGGTGTTGACTTCCTGTAAACATAGGATGTCTGGGTCATACTTCTTCAAAATAGGTTTAATATTATCGATGGCTTTATTGAATAGGGTGTTGTAGGTGAAAATGGAAAAACTACTCATTGATCAATTATATCAATTGAACGCAAATAGGCCATCAGAAACATAATCAAGGTTATCCACACATTTTGGATAACTTATATCGGGCTTATCAAATAGGCTAAAGTAGTATATAAATACTATAAGATATGAGATTATTTGATAGCTTTTTTCTATAGGTCTTGACAAAGAATGGAGGGTTGTCTATCATGGAGTTATGGATAAAATAATCTTTTCACAAAAGCCTAAAACTAACCCCTACAAGGTAGAGGTAAAAACAAAGGGAGAATTGATTAGTTTCGTTGCCGATCAGTTTAAAAAGCTAACGAAGAAGAATTTAAGGATACCGATAACTCTGTATCACTTGTAATAGCCAAAAAAATTAGAGCATCATTACCGCTCGTATAAAGGGAACGACGAGTAATAATGCTCTGCCTATTACATTATCAGAAAAAAATGCCTTTGTCAATATGACGAGGGCATTTTTTTGTAATTAGAAATCTACTTGATACAAAGCCCCAAACCCATTACTCGACCTGTATACTAATCTACCTATTTTGGAAAATTTTTCTTCCACTAAATTTTGGTATTTTTGGCGTTCCAATCGCGAGATTATCACATACTTAATTTTATATTTTCTTATAAGGGCATAAGTATCGTTGATATCTGACGACATGTAGAGGGTATCGACGTCCGGAATCCTGTCCCCGACAATGTCTGAAGACCCCCGCCACAACCATTCGTGCACCCACCAGCCGGCAACCGTCGGCAGCCCGGTAAAAGCGGAAATTCTTTCGTAGTCGGTGTAGGAATCGCCTTGCGCTTCAAGTATCACCGGTTGGCCTTTTATCTTATTTAGATAACCGATGATCTCAAGGTCTTCGGGGTACTCGTTTTTGAGCCAGCTTGATCCGTCAAGGTTTGGAGGTCTGTCGAATGGTCCATAATAAGCAGGGACGGAAAAGAACGGATATATGGTTACGAAAAATGTAAAGAAAACAAGCGTTCCGGTCATTATTTTCGAGACCATGGTCGTTGACTGCTTGAGCCTAAATAATGTTATCCCGGCGGCAATACCCATCATTGTGAATGCTTGATAACCGAGCTTAAACATAGTATTGGCCCGGAAATGTTGGGGGTAAATATCTTTTATATAGAAGAATTCCGGGATAAGGGTAAGAAAGATCCCAAAACCGAAAAGGATAATGAAGAAAACATCGATGGATTCGGTTTTCTTATCCCACTTCCTGATGTAGAAATGATTTACCATAAAGAGTCCGAATGCGATCCAAAAAAATCCCCAAAGAACAAAAAGCATCCAAAAAGGCGATGATTGGCAGTTTCCCGATTCAAAAAGAAACGGGCCAAGTCGACCCATATCTAGCAGGAATTGGGGGGCGCAGTTGACGCCGATCCCCGACACAAAAGGTGCAAAATGTGCCGAAAACGGCCAGGAAAAGACAACGAACGACAGCAATAGCAGAACTATGCTTGTGAAAAGTTTGGTCGATGTCTTAAAAACCCAGAACATCAGGACCATGGTCAAAAGTATATATATAGGTCCGTCAAAGGCGTTGGTCATATAGTGAATAGCTGTTAAAAACCCGAGAAGCACGGTCCCTTTCCATGTCCATTTGTTAGTGAAAAGCGAGAAAAGAACGGCTAGGGTCAATAAGACAAAGGGGATGTCGAATACATGACCGTGAAGGTCGGCAACGACATATGAATAAGAGGGGAACTCGTGGATTGTGAATGGGATGAATCGGGTGGCATTGGGGTACCAGTAGGTAGTCGGACTGTAATTTGAAAGTATCTTCCAGAATGGAATCGGGTCCTCGTTTGGATATCCTTTGGTGAAAGCATAGATGGTGTGGAGGTTGGCGCCCAGGTTGACGATATATGCGGATATGATGCCAAAGACGGCCAGAGAAAATCGTCTAACCTTTGGGAGGTAATGGGTGATTGCGTTTGTCACGATTGAATATACCTGCGTGACCCCTTGGGCAAACAAAGTCGCCAGGATCAGGTTATAGCCGACAACCGGTACGGCATTTGTCAGTTTTATTAGGAATGCCCCGGTCAGATGGCCGAAGTAATAGTAGTTGATGGGTTCGGGGGTGTACCAGATGTCTTTTGGGGGGAAAAAGTCAGTCCTTATTATCGAATTCATAAATCCGAAATCCACAAATTTCTCAAGGCTCCTGATTGAAGGTTCCTGGCTTCTGACGTATGTCCAAAAAAGGAATGATGCCAAAAAAAGCACCTCCTCAAAGATTATGATCGAGGTTAGTTTGCGCATATTGACGCTCTTCCACTTTTTGAACAATAAGTAGTTGATGATCACAAATATCCCGATAATGGCAAAAAGCGCCATTCGGTTGAAGGGGACGACCTTGGTAGATCCCAAGACGTATGATGTGTAGCTGACAACAAGGATGGCGATCGCTTTTGAAAACGGGTAGCCGAAATCGTAAGAAAATTTACTCAATATCTTGTGGGTCAGGGGTAGGAAAATTATTCCCAGCAATAACACATAGATGTACCAATTGAGTGAGGTTAAGATCCAATCCATATCAGATAATGATACCATGGTCAAAGAACAAGCGGGAATATTTTACGGTGTCATAATAGTCTTCTAATCTCACTTCGTTCGATTATAATATATAACTATATGGAGCCTAAATTCGATCCCAAGTCGGTTGAAGAAAAAATATACAAAAGCTGGGAAGACAGAGGATATTTTACGGCCAAGGTAAACAAAAACAAAGAGCCGTTCTCGATCATCCTTCCGCCACCAAATGCCAATGGCTCACTCCATTTGGGGCACGCGATGTTCACCTACGAAGACATCATGATAAGGTACAACAAACTTAAAGGTAAAGAGACCTTATGGCTTCTAGGACTTGACCACGCCGGGATCGAAACCCAGTTCGTGTTCGAGAAGCATCTCAAAAAACAGGGTAAGAGCCGATTTGACTACTCGCGGGAAGAGCTTTACCGGATGATTTGGGATTACGTGAATGAGAATAAAAAGAACATTAAGGGCCAGTTGAAAAGACTGGGGTTTGCCCTGGATTGGTCGCGTGAGAAGTTCACAATTGACCCGGAGGTCGTCAAGATTGTTTACGGAACCTTCAAAAAGCTCTATGATGCCGGTTTGGTTTACCGCGCTAACAAGCTCATAAACTACTGCGTAAGTTGCGGCACTTCATACTCAGATCTTGAGGTAAATTATGTAGAAAGAGTCGACCCTTTGTATTATATGAAATACGGTCCCTTTACTTTGGCAACCGTCAGGCCCGAGACCAAGTTCGGAGACACGGCCGTGGCTGTTCACCCGAAGGATAAAAGGTATAAATCGTGGATCGGTAAGGAGATAACTGTAGACGGGCTTATAGGTCCATTCAAGGTTAAGGTTGTTGCCGACGAGGCGGTTGACCCGAAGTTCGGGACGGGTGCCGTCAAAGTGACTCCGGCCCATGATTTCAACGACTACGATATCGCCAAACGTCATGTGCTTCCGATGAAGCAGGTCATCGGCTACGACGGAAAACTCAATGAGCTTGCTGGTAAGTATCAGGGATCGAGGGTCTTTTCGGCCCGTGAACGGGTTGTTGCTGATCTTAAGGAAAAGGGAATGATTGTTAAAATCGATGAAAAATATACCCACAGGGTCGGCTCGTGCTACCGGTGCGGACGGGTACTTGAGCCCTTGCCTAAGGAACAGTGGTTTATTAAAGTTAAACCCCTGGCTGACGACGCCAAGAAATTAATCCAGAAAAAAGAAACCGTCGTCTATCCAATAAGATTCAAAAAACGTCTCGTTGACATCCTTGACAATTTCATCGACTGGAATGTCTCCCGCCAGGTTGTTTGGGGAATTAGGATACCTGCCTACAAATGTCAAAACAAAAACGAATGGTTCATATCGCCCGAGAAACCGGAATCATGTAAAGTTTGCGGCAGCTGCCAATTTAAGCAGGATGATGACACTTTCGATACCTGGTTTTCGTCGGCTCAATGGCCTTTTGCTACGTTAATGACAGAAGGTGATGAGATGTTCAACTATTTCTATCCAACGTCCGTCATGGAGACCGGCCACGACATCTTACGCGCTTGGGTTGCCCGGATGATGATGGTCGGAAAATTCGTAACCGATAAGCCACCCTTTAAGATGGTCTTCCTTCATGGTATGGTAAGGGACGCCAAGGGACAGAAGATGAGCAAAAGCAAAGGAAATGTGATCGATCCCCTCATAATGGTCGACAAGTACGGCGCCGATGCCCTGCGTACCGCCTTAATATTCGGAACTACCGAGGGCGGGGACGTTGCCTTGTCCGAGGATAAGGTCAAGGGGATGAGGAACTTCGCCAACAAGATCTGGAATATGGGAAGGTTCTTATTTATGAATCTTGAAGCGGTAAAGAAATCTGAAGACAATACATCTTACGCTAACGTTGCCAAGGAGCTTATAAAGGAATTCAAGACGGAAAAGAAGAAGTACCTCAAACTCATGGAAAAGAACCGTTTCTCCCAGGCTTTGGGACTGATGTATGAGTTTTTATGGCATCGGGTAGCCGACCAATATATAGAGCAATTGAAAGATGGCATAATAAATGGTAACA